>JAVBSF010000151.1:0-2887 GCA_031556925.1 Pararhizobium sp. | reverse complement strand
CGCGTCACCTTGTAGACAATCGCGCCCAGCACGGCCATAAGCATGACCAGCATGACACCGGCCGAAACCAGTTGCAGGCGCACCATCTTGCGGCGGACGTTTTCCATCACCGGATCGAGCGGCTTGTCTTCCTGTTCGTCTGGTTCCTGAAGCGACATGACTGGCCTTTACCTGCGGGATTGAAAGAAGCGATGAACGACCCCTTTAAACAAGCGGCAGCCAATAGGAAAGTCCTGACCGCCGATGAAGACGCCTCGGGCCGTCTGGATGCGTTTCTGACGGAGGCGCTGAACGGCGAATTTTCGCGCAACCGGATCAAGGCGCTGATCGAAAAGGGCGAAGTCACCGTCAACGGCAAGACCGTCACAGAACCCAAGAAGAAGGTGCAGCCCGGCGATGTCTTCGAGATCGGCCTGCCGGAACCGGAAGATCCGGAGCCCAAGGGCGAGGATATTCCCCTCGACGTTCTCTATGAGGACGACGACCTGATCGTGCTCATCAAGCCTGCCGGGCTGGTCGTGCATCCGGGCGCGGGCAACTGGACGGGAACGCTGGTCAACGCGCTCATCCACCACTGCGGCTCCAGCCTCTCCGGCATCGGCGGCGTCAAGCGGCCGGGCATCGTGCATCGGCTCGACAAGGATACGAGCGGCGTCATGGTCGTCGCCAAAAACGACATCGCCCATCGCCACCTCTCCGACCAGTTTGCCGACCATGGCCGCACAGGGCCGCTGGAACGCGCCTACTACGCCATCGTCTGGGGCCGGCCGCGCACATTGAAGGGCACGATCGATGCCCCGCTCGGCCGCGCCGGAGACCGCGTCAAGCGCGCCGTCAAGCACGAGGATGCGGATGACGCCCGCGAGGCCATCACCCATTATGAAGTCGTGGAGCGCTATCTGGAAAAGCCGGATGCCACCTCGCTCGCCTCCATGGTCGAATGTCACCTCGAAACCGGCCGCACCCATCAGATCCGCGTCCATATGGCCCATATCGGCCACCCGCTGATCGGCGACCCGGATTATGGCGCCGCGTTCAAAACCAAAGCCAACCTGTTGCCGGATGAAGCGAAGACGGTGGTGAACCGCTTCCCCCGCCAGGCGCTGCATGCCTTCATGCTGGCCTTCGAACACCCCACCACCGGCGAGACGATGCATTTCGAGTCGCCGCTGCCCGACGACATGCAGGAACTGGCAGATGCCTTGAAGGGTGGCCTTGCCTGAGGCGGTGGCGGCGGGGTTTTGCCGCCATTTTTATCGTCGGGCCGCATCTTTTACCGGTCTTGCGCGTTGACCTCCCGCCAACAAGGAGGAAACCCATGATCGATATCACCCAGATCAGAGAACATGCGGAAGTGATCAGTGCCGACGGCATACATGTCGGCACTGTCGATCGCGTCGAAGGCGACCGTATCAAGTTGACGAAGAAGGATAGCGGTGCCGGCCACGAAGGCCATCATCATTTCATCCCGGTCGATCTCGTCTCCAGCGTCGAAAACAACCGTGTCCGATTGAGTTCCAACAGCAAGGACGTGATGGGAGAAGAGGAAGAAGCCGACCGTTCTTCCCTTCACTAAAGGATGTCTCGCAAAGACAAATGCTTAAAAGCCAAAGCGAAACTGAAAGATCGCGACGCGCTTCAAGTCGTATGAAAGCATGGGACGTCCGGCAGGCTTGAATTTAATCTGAGCCTGCCGGACCGGCAGAAAAGAAATTCGCAGCAGCAGACTTGATATTCAAGCTCCAGGCACGATCTACAGGCTGCAACCGACAGGAACCGTGCTGTCCTCTGGTATCACACCCTTGTGACGCCGGTGTCCTTGAATCATGCTTTCGCCGCACTTATCTGTGACATGGTGGGGTCGGATAGACCCACATGCCCGGCCTGCCAGTTGGAGGCCGGAACGCGAAAGGGGGGTGCAATCATGGCCCGCAGCACAATGCCGACGATCACCGCTGAAGGTGGTCTCAACAAGTATCTCGACGAAATCCGCAAGTTTCCCATGCTCGAGCCGCAGGAAGAGTACATGCTCGCCAAGCGCTATCAGGAGCATGACGACCGCCAGGCGGCCCATAAACTCGTGACCAGTCACCTGCGCCTCGTCGCGAAGATCGCTATGGGCTATCGCGGTTATGGCCTGCCGATCGGCGAAGTCGTCTCGGAAGGCAATGTCGGCTTGATGCAGGCCGTCAAGAAGTTCGATCCGGAGCGCGGCTTCCGCCTTGCCACCTATGCGATGTGGTGGATCAAGGCCTCGATCCAGGAGTATATCCTGCGCTCGTGGTCGCTCGTTAAGATGGGTACCACCGCCAACCAGAAGCGGCTGTTCTTCAACCTGCGCAGGCTGAAGGGCAAGATCCAGGCGCTGGACGAAGGCGACCTGAAGCCCGAACAGGTCAAGCAGATCGCAACGACGCTCAACGTCTCCGAGGCCGAGGTCATCTCGATGAACCAGCGCCTGTCCGGCGATGCGTCGCTGAACGCTCCGATCAAGGCGAGCGAGGGCGAGAGCGGCCAGTGGCAGGATTGGCTGGTGGACGACCACGACAGCCAGGAAGACATGCTGATCGAGCAGGACGAACTGGAAAACCGCCGTTCGCTTCTGGCAAAGGCGATGGGCGTCCTGAACGACCGCGAACGCCGCATCTTCGAAGCCCGCCGGCTGACCGAAGACCCGGTGACGCTGGAAGATCTCTCGACCGAGTTCGATATCAGCCGCGAACGCGTTCGCCAGATCGAGGTCCGCGCTTTCGAAAAGGTGCAGGAAGCCGTCCAGAACGAAGCCTTGGCTCAGGCAAAGGCGTTGCGCGTCGTCGACGCCTGATGCGCCACAAAGGGAAATGATCGGAAGGGGCTGCCTTGGCGGCCCCTTTTCTTTTATGTGATG
>JAVBSF010000043.1:0-4368 GCA_031556925.1 Pararhizobium sp. | reverse complement strand
TTGCCGGTTCGCCTGTGGGCAAAAAGAGCAAATTCTGTCAAAAAGATAAGCTTGAATGTTCATTTTGACAGGTATGAGTGCGCGAAATGATAAGTCTTGACGACCTCGATCACGAATTGATCGGCGCCCTTCGGCGCAATGCCCGTGCCTCGGTTTCGGCGCTGTCGGCAATGACCGGAGTGTCTCGCGCCACGATTGCGGCCCGCATCGATCGCCTCGTCTCGTCGGGCACTATAGCAGCCTTCACCATCCGCACCGGAACGGAAGTTCATGGCGGCGGGGTGAGGGCGATCGTGATGATCGAGGTTCACGGCAAGATGGCGGACCGGGTGGCCGACCAGTTGCGCGGCATGCCGCAGGTGACGGCGCTGCATTCCACCAACGGGCGCTGGGATTTCATTGCCGAGCTCGCCGACCGCGATCTTTCGAGCTTTGACGAAACACTGCGGCGCATCCGCCTGATCGACGGGATCAACCTGACGGAGACCAATATTCTCCTGAAAACCAGCAAGATCTCGACGCCCATCGTTTGACAGACCGCAACCGGACGTTTCGCGTTGACTTGGCCGGGGGATCGATCAAGATCCCGCCGTGACTCAGACCGATCCAACCAGGAGATTGCCTGATGACTCGTATTCCGCTTTCAATCGTTGCTCTTGCCGCCTTCGCCGCAATGCCAGCCTTCGCCGCCATTCCTCTCGTCAATGCCACCTGCCCTGGTAATATCGACGTCCATGCCGATCAGGGCGGGCCGATTTATCTGAATGGCAAGGAGGCCAAGCTGAAGGTCTTCAACGACAATTATTACGAGGCCCATGGCGAGGGCATCACTTTGTCGCTCAGCATCAATCCGGACGGTACCCCTTCCGTCTCCTACACCGGGAAACACGGGGCGAACGGTGTTTGCACAGTGAAATAAGTCGAGTTCGGTGCGACTGGATTTTCTAATTCTACTTAGCGGGAAAGTTTGCCCCTAACCCTCTCCCCGCAGGCGGGGAGAGGGGACGACGGAACTAGCCGCTTGTTCCTTCTCCCCGTAAAAACGGGGAGAAGGTGGCCGATAGGGCGGATGAGGGGCATTCCCAAGCTACCCGCTGCGGCTCAATATTCCTTCTCGTAGAAGATGCCGCCGCCGGTACCTTCGGCGCCGGCTTCGCCGCGCAGTTTTACGCCCTTGCCCACATCGAGATTGATGATCGCTTTGCCGCCGCCGGCTTCGGAGCCGGATTGGAGCTCCAGATAGGTCCGGTCGTTCAGATATTTTCCGGCCGTGACCTGCGCTCCGCCGCTGGCATCGGTGGTGACGTCGAGATCGTCGACGCCGAGCTTGTTGCGCAGACCGCCGAGCAGCGAGTTCGACTGGCCGCCGGCAAGCTCGGCCACGGCGCTGGCGAGCTGGGCGATCTGGAAGGCCGACAGGTTCGAGAGCGAACGGTTGAAGATCAGCTGCGCCAGAATTTCATCCTGCGGCAAGGCCGGGGAGGACGAGAAGGTGACGGTCGGGTTGTTGGCGAGACCGCCGACATTGACGGTGATCGTGGTCGAGCCGGCCGATGAAGTCGCGTCGAGATCGAGCGCCGGAATGAGGTCGCCGCCGAACGTGATATTCCCCTCGGTGAACGTCAGGCGCTTGCCGAGAATTTCCAGGCGTCCACGACGCATCTCGAAGCCGCCGGCAACGGCCGGCTGCGAGGCCGTGCCGCGGATCGTCAGATCGCCGCCGAGTTCGGCATCGATGCCGCGGCCGCGAACGAACAGGTGGTTCGGTGCGCTGACGACAAGATCGAAATTGATATCGTTGCTCTTGCTGCCGCCGCCGGTGTCGTGATTCAGGTCCGCCTGCATGCGTCGAACGTCGGCCGGGGCATTGCGATGCTTGATGTCGATTTCCGATAGCGAGGGCGGCAGTTTCGCCGGGATGGTGATCGCGGCCTTGGTGATCGTCACCTTGCCGCCAACGACCGGCGAGGCGATCAGCGAACCCTTGATCGTCACGGTGCCGTCGAGATGGGCCGTCAGCAGCGTGCCGTCGACGTAGTTGGCGTTGTCGAGGCGGATCGAGAGATCGGCGGGAAAGCCCGAGCCGGGCTGGATGCCGACCGTTCCGGTCGCCGAAACATTGCCGCCGCTGGCAAGACGGCCGCCAAGTTCGTTGATACGGGCCTGGCGGCCATCCAGCGCGATGTTGGCGGCCAGATTGGTGATGGCCAGATTGCGGCGCACATCGACGAAACGGGCGCCGGATGTGGTGATGTTGCCGGTGATAAGAGGCGCGCTGGCATCGCCCGCGATCGCGACATCCACACGCGCATTGCCGGTCAGGGTGAAGCCCTGTTGAGAAAGAATCGCGGACAGAAGCGAGAAAGGCAGGTCGCCGTCGAATTTCATCGAGATCGGCCGATTGCCGGCGATACCCACCTCGCCACCGCCGCGGAAAGAGAGGCCGCCGGCACCGGAGATGGTTGTCTGGAGATCGACCGTGTTGTTTGCGAACTGGCCGTTGGCCGCGATGTTCAGCGCACTGACGCCGGCGCTGCGGGCCTGGGCGACATTGGCGTTGGCCCACCGGAGATCGTAGGCAACAACGGGTGCCGCCGCCGTTCCCTTGACGCCGACGGTGCCGCTGATTGCGCCTTCCGCACCGAGCGAGGGGACGAAGGTGTTGATCAGGGTGGCCGGAAGCGAGGTGATCCGGATGTCGAGGCCGAATTTGTCCCCGGCCGTGCCGTTGACCGTGATCGAGCCGCTGGAGGCGCCGATGGTGAGCGCGTTCAGCGTCACCGCGCCGTTCTGGATCGTGATGGTCGTGGGCTGAGACAGCCTGACGGCGACCCTGCGCGGCGTGGCATTGAAGGAGGCGAGGTTGACGGTCGTCTTGCCAGCCGCATTCAGGATATCGCCGCGCAAGGCGAGCGGCGCACCGTCATAGTTGCCGTCGAGGCGAACATTGGTTTTCGCGCCCTGCTGGTCGAAATCGAGCTTCAGGCCAGTGAGACGGTTGGCGCCCTGCGAAAAGGTTTCGACCGAGAGATTGCCGCGGATGGCCAGCGCCGAAAGATCGGCGATCGTGATATCGGCAACGGGCTTGGAGATAACGAGATCGCCGCGCTTGATGCCGCTGCCACTGGCTTTCAGCGAGACGGACGTCGTGCCGTTCGTCGTTCGGATTTCCGCAGACCCGGCGATGTCGCCACTTGCCTTCTCGCCCGCCATGGCCGCCAGAAGCGCGACATCCGGGAAGCTGAAGGTGATGGAGCCGTCCGGCTTGAAATCCTCGCTGAAATTGACCGCGCCATTCAGCGTGTTGTCGCCGACGCGGGCTTCGAGCGTCGGGATGCTGGTGCGGCCATCCTTGGAGACGAGGTCGGCCTTGACGTTGATGGCCTGCCCGCCGATGGCGCCGGTCGCGGTGACCTTCGCCTGCGGGCTTTTCGGATTGGCGGTCGCGTCGATGCTGGCGACGAGATCGCTCAGCGTGCGGCCCGCCATGGTCGCGCCGCTGGAGGTGATTTCAGCCTTGATGACGGGGGCTTCGAGCGGGCCGGTGGCGTCGATCTTGAAGCGCGCCATGCCCGAGGCATCGGCAAGCGCCTTGCCGATATCCGGCAGTTCGCCGGCAAGAGCGGCTTGCAGCTGGTTGGCCTTCGCCGAGATAGAACCCGCGGCGTTGACGGTACCCGAGGCGATCTGCAGATTGCTGACATCAACGGCGCCTTCCGCGCCGGTGGCGACGCGACCGGTGATGGCGATCGGCGCATCGAAACGGCTTGCGGCGGCCGGAGGCAGGGCACCGGGCTCTGCCTGCAGCGAGAAGGTCATCGACACGAGATTGTCGTCGAGCGTGAAACGGCCGTTCAACGCGCCATCGAGATTGGCGCTGTCGATGGCGACCGGCTCGAAAGCAATGGCGCGATTGGCGATGTTGAGACGCGCATCCACCGCCACCGGGGCTTTCACGAGGCGGTCGATATTGGCATCGGCGAAGCGAGTAGAGCCGGCTTCGATCCGGGCGGTGATGACGCCGCTCTGGGTCGTGGCGTTGAAGGCATCGCTGCGGGCCTTCAGGGTGACGGCGCCGATCTCGCCTTGGGGCATGGAAAGGCTTGCGACATCGGCGCTCACATCAAGCGCGAGAGCTTCGAGCCGTCCCTTCACGGTGGCTGTCGCGCCATTGATCAAGGCGCGGATTTCGCCCTTTTCCTGCGGAACCTTGAATTCCAGCTGCGGGCTGCCGGCAAGTGTGGCGAGGAGATCGAGGTTCTCTCCGGCGGTGCCGTTCACGGTCAGCGTGCCGCCATTGGTTCCGATCACGAAATCCTTGAGCTGGACCGCACCGTTTTCGATCGCGACGGTCGTCGGGGTCGAGAT
>JAVBSF010000094.1:0-2829 GCA_031556925.1 Pararhizobium sp. | reverse complement strand
GTTATTTAGAAGGTCGAGGATGTTGGTAATATTATCTGCTAGTGCTGAGTTGGTTGGAGCGTTACTATGGGCTCTGATTAGCAGATTTCTCCATTGCATACATTTTTTCGCTTCCGTGATGCCAATGTTGCGCTCAAAGCGCCTATTTTTTCTATATTGAATGATGGTGGCGATAGCCCCAGCAATTCCAACCAGAGCAATCAATGTCAAACCTATGGGTGCTAGCGGCGTTGGCAAGGTCACTAACGAAACGGCCAACATGATAGCTGAAGCGATGATGCCGACGGAGCTTGCAACAACTCCCAAAATTGACATGCGCAGCCTATTTGTCGAATGGTCCTTCAATACCTTGACATTTTGCATTAAGTGTTTTCTGCCATCGATGGGATCGATGGCTTTTTTCTTCAGGTATTGTGCGCGAATATGGTTGATCGAGCTTTTGAGTAGCTCTGGATTGGTTGTAAAGTGGCGCTTTAGTGTCTTGGGCTTTTCTTGTGCCAAGCAGTCGATCACAGCTAAGTTGGCAGCCTCTAAGAGCTCACTTAAAGCTTCCTTATCGTTGAACTCTAGCTCTTTTTGTAGCTTCTCGACAATCTTAGAAATCGGTTCGGCATTGCGCTGCTTGCGCAATGTGGCCAGCTCTTTCTTGACATAGTTATTTAATTTCTTCTCAAAATTGTCGATATTTTGGATTTCGTCAAGCAGAGGGTTATTGTGATTGAGACTCTGGTCGACAGCTCCTTCAATTTGCGTTAACAAGCCATCGTCGATGATGTTTTCATGGCCAACGTTAAGCCCATCAGCTTTCTTTTTATTTAAGGCTTTTATTTCGCCAATCAGCTCGCTAATTTTAACTTTGTGAGCTGTTTCTGACTGTGATAGCTGTTTGGTGGCCATTTTCGCGGTTGAAGGAACGCGTGTTTGTTGCCTCAACTCTTCGATCAGCTTTTGGCTAGGTGAATTTGGAGAAAGCTCATGCTTTAGCTCTTTGAGCAAACTCATCATCCTTCCGCTGCGGGCTGCCACCTTGCTGGCTTTGAATTTTTTTTTGAAATCTGAGTCCGCTAGTATGCCTTGGCCGTTGTCCTCTAGAGCTTTAGAGACGCGCGTTTTTAATAGTGTTTTTGAGCCGTCGGGATTTTTCTTTTTTAAATGCAGCAGGAAAGCTTGGCTGAAATTGCGCGTCAGCTTATCCGAGTAATGCTTGCTCTTATATAAATCCTGCGCCCTTAATCCCAATTCAGCTGTGGACAAAACCAAGCCCGCTGCACCCAGCCATCCTCCCCAGGAGGCAAGCTTGGCGCTCTCTTCGACGCCGTGTTTAAAAAGGTTGGCTACTTCGACAATTTCTGCTGGCGTGCGCACATCTTCTTTTAAGACCTTCATGTCGTGGAAAAAAGCTTCCACATAGTCATAGGTCTTACTAGCCGATTGCCAGCGCTTTACTGACGAGTGGATATCAAGGGGGACCCCGATAATGCCAGCTAGGCTTATAACTTTAACTTTCTTAAATTGGACGAGATAAGACTTGGCGAGATCGAGCTGATCGAAGTGGTCGGAGCTTAAAACTTTTTTAAGCCCATCGATAATCACCAGGGCAATTTCGTTAATCGTAGTGATTGAGCGGTAGATCGACCAGCGCGCCTGGACGACGCCATTTTCGGAAATAAAGTCGCTAAAGCGCTGCCATCTTTGCTTAGGTTTTGAGGGCATGTCGCTAGGGAGAGGTGCAGGCAGACTTGAGGTTAGAGGCGCTATATTTGATGGAGGTGGTAGCATTATATAGTCCCCAATTTATTACTTTATGCCTGGTTTTTACTATTTATACTTCCATTATAGCATTAGTTTATTAAAAAAGAATAGCCTGGACAAGAAAAGTAAAGAGTCTATATAAATGTATTTTTTTCTTGCGCGCTGGCATTTAGTCTAGCTGTTTAGATTGGATGGGCGCGAGAGGCGAGCAGCGGTTTTAGTTCACAAAGAGATATTTGAAATGCAATCAATCAATCAGACACTGCCATTATTCATACAAGCACTGCAAAGCAATGTCCCAATAGAATGTCAGGAACAAGAGTGGAAGACCGTCAAGGGCAAGGCTTTGACAAAGCATCAGCTCGAAAAAGTTTGCGATGCCTTTTGTCGAGTTTTGGATGCCTTAGAGGCAACAGCGCTGCCCTTTACAGTTTTGGATAGGCAAAGCTCAAACTTTTCTGACTATTTTAAAACATACGATCTCCTCAAGCAAAAAATTGCCCAACACCCAGCTTGCATTCATTCTCGCCATGTGCTGGCATTAAGGATCACGGCTTTGCGCTATCGCCTAGCAGATAGCGACCGCGAAGGTGCATTGCCTGAGAAACGCCGCCATAGTGATGTTGTGGATCTGGCTGATCGCCTGGCCGAGCGTGCCGCTCAATGGAAACAAAGCCAAAAGCTTTATCCCACCTATCGCGACCGCGAGCTTTCGCCCGGCGACCATCTGCAGCTGAAAGAAATTTGCCGCTATCAGCGCTTTGTCAAGCGGCTTTACAAGGCCAATGACAGCAAACTTTTTGATCGCTTGTTCACCTGGGCCTTGCGCGATCACTGTCCCATAGATCCTTATGTGCAATACCCTGCGACCTGGGCTTGGTTAAAGGATAATTTGGTTGCTGCGCGCATTGGGCGCAGTTCTAGCGTTGAACTGTTGGCGATTGCAGTTATAAAGGGCGCCAAGGTGTTGGCAATGCCGATGTTTGTCTTGAAGAAGGGCTCGGCACAATTTCGTAGCATCAGTATCCTGGATCCTAGCAAAAAAGTGGCCCTCTATGACCCCTCATTGCCGAAGCT
>JAVBSF010000158.1:0-38100 GCA_031556925.1 Pararhizobium sp. | reverse complement strand
TCGGGCAGCCCCAATAGCGCTGGCGCGAGATTCCCCAGTCGCGCAGGCGATAGTTGATCTTGCGCTCGCCCTCGCCTTTCGCCTCCAGCCGCGCTGCGACCTCCTCCTTGGCTTCCTCGACGGTCTTGCCATCGAGAAAGTCGGAATTGGCGATCCGGCCCGGCCCGGTATAGGCCTCGCCCGCCAGCTTGAAGGTTGCGGGGCTCTCGCCCTCGGGAATGACGACCGGCACGATGTCCAGGCCGTACTTTGTGGCGAATTCGAAGTCGCGCTGATCGTGTGCCGGGCAGCCGAAGATCGCGCCGGTGCCATAGTCCATCAGCACGAAATTCGCGACATAGACCGGCAGCTCCCAAGTGGCATCCAGCGGGTGCTTTACCCGGATTCCGGTATCGATGCCCTTCTTTTCAGCCGTCTCCAGGGCGGCGAGCGAGGTGCCGGCACGGCGGCATTCGTCACAGAACGCGGCGATTTCGGCATTGCCCGCGGAGGCCTGGCGCGCCAGCGGATGATCGGCGGCAATCGCGAGGAAGGACGCGCCGAAAAGCGTATCGGGACGGGTGGTGTAGACCGTCACTTCCTTCTCGTCGCTGCCTGCCGGGGCACTTGCGATTTCCCAGCGGATGGTCAGGCCTTCGGAGCGGCCGATCCAGTTGCGCTGCATCAGACGCACCTTCTCCGGCCACTGGTCGAGTGTGTCGAGCGAATCAAGCAGATCCTGGCTGAAATCGGTAATGCGGAAGAACCACTGGGTCAGCTCGCGCTGTTCCACCAGTGCGCCGGAACGCCAACCGCGTCCGTCGATGACCTGCTCGTTGGCGAGAACGGTGTGATCGACCGGATCCCAGTTGACCTTCGATTGCTTGCGGTAGACGAGGCCTTTTTCGAGGAAATCCAGGAACAGATATTGCTGGCGCTGGTAATATTCGACATCGCAGGTGGCGAATTCGCGGCTCCAGTCAAGGGAAAGGCCCATGACCTTCAGTTGCGCCTTCATGGCGGCGATGTTCTGGTAGGTCCACGACGCCGGATGAACGCCGCGTTCCATCGCGGCATTTTCGGCCGGCATTCCGAAGGCATCCCAGCCCATCGGATGCAGGACGTTGTAGCCGCGGGCGCGCTTGTAGCGCGCAACCACGTCGCCCATCGCATAGTTGCGGACATGACCCATGTGAATGCGCCCGGACGGATAGGGGAACATCTCAAGCACGTAGTATTTTTCGCGCGGATCGGCGTTGTCCGTCAGATAGACGTTGTTCTTGTCCCATTCCTGCTGCCAGCGGGGCTCGGCATCGCGCGGATTATAACGTTCGGTGGCCATGAGATGATGTTCCGGAAATTGAGCGGGCAGATGCCCTTCGATATTTGGGCTGACCTTCACCATGAAACGGAGGTAGCGTCAAGTTTTTGAGGCGTTTGGGGCAAAACTTTGGGGTCTCGTTTCCGCGCCTGCTTTCGACTTTGCGAAGCGCTTCCCTTGGCAGCGGAGCCCGCTTTCGCTATCTGGTCGATAAGATCGCTTCGTGGAGGCGAAAGTTCGATTTGACGGCGGAGACGGAAGCTATGGATGAGATCGACAGGCTGAACGAGGTTTTGAGCCGGATTCATAATGCGGAGCGTTACGCTGGACGAAGCGAGGGATCCACGACGCTCGTCGCCGTCTCGAAAACCTTTGAAGTCGAGGTGATCCGGCCGGTTATCGCCGCCGGGCAGCGGATTTTCGGCGAGAACCGGGTACAGGAAGCCCAGGGCAAGTGGCCGACGCTCAAAAGTGAAACGCCGGATATCGAATTGCACCTGATCGGCCCTTTGCAATCCAACAAGGCGGCCGATGCGGTTGCACTGTTCGATGTCATCGAAACCATAGACCGCGAGAAGATCGCGCGCGCGGTGGCTGACGAGATGCGCCGGCAGCAGCGGATTGTGCGGCTCTATGTTCAGGTCAATACCGGCCTGGAGCCGCAGAAGGCCGGTATTGCGCCGGCCGAGACAGAGGCTTTCGTTGCCCTTTGCCGTGAAACCATCGGTATAAAGATCGAGGGATTGATGTGCATTCCGCCGGCCGGGGAGAATCCCGGGCCACATTTTGCGCTTCTGGCAAAGCTGGCGGCGCGCTGCGGTCTCGATCGGTTGTCGATGGGCATGTCCGGGGATTTTGAGACAGCTGTCGAGTTCGGCGCGACCGGCGTGCGCGTGGGATCGGCGATCTTCGGCTCCCGCTAAAGTCTTTAGGCTTTCGTCTGGCTTCTCCTGCCGGCGCCCTTCTCCTAGTCTCAACACCGAGGAGCCGATGATATCGGCGGGAGATGGAGGAAATGGCGATGGCAACCGGCTATCACGCCGCCTATGGCGCATGGGATTCGGACAGGCATGGTTTTTGGGCAGATGCCGCTGACGATATCGACTGGTATCGCAAGCCGACCCGTATCTTCGATGGCGATCTCGGGGTCTACGGACACTGGTTTTCCGATGGCGAAACCAACAGCTGCTACAATTGTCTCGACCGGCATGTCGTCGCAGGCCATGGCGATCGAAACGCCCTGATCTACGACAGCCCCGTTACCGGCAGCGTGCGGCACTATACCTATGCGCAGATGCTGGCGGAGGTCGAAGCGCTAGCTGCGGTCTATCTCGATCTGGGCATTCGTAAGGGCGATCGCATCGTCATCTACATGCCGATGATCCCGGAGGCGGTCTTCGCCATGCTGGCGGCGGCCCGCATCGGCGCGGTGCATTCCGTTGTTTTCGGCGGTTTTGCCGCCAATGAACTGGCGGTCAGGATCAATGACACTGGGGCGAAACTGGTGGTCTCGGCAAGTTGCGGCATCGAGGGCGGGCGGGCCATCGCCTACAAGCCGCTGCTGGATGCGGCGATCGCGCTGAGCGACCACAAGCCGGAGCGCTGCCTCATCCTGCAGCGGCAGCAGGTAAAAGCTGTGATGGATACGGCGCGTGACATCGATTTCGAAGAGGCGATGGCGGGGACTCGCGGGCGATCCGTCCCCTGCGTCCCCGTCGCTTCGACCGATCCGCTTTATATCCTCTATACCTCGGGCACGACCGGCCAGCCCAAGGGCATCGTCCGCGACAATGGCGGTCATATGGTCGCGCTACGCTGGTCGCTGCCGAATATTTTCGGTATCCGGCCGGGAGAAGTGTTCTGGGCGGCCTCCGATATCGGCTGGGTCGTTGGCCACTCCTATATCGTCTATGCGCCGCTCCTGAATGGCAGCACGACGATCCTCTATGAAGGAAAACCGGTGGGCACGCCGGATGCGGGCGCCTTCTGGCGGGTCGTCGCCGATCACAAGGTTTCGGTGCTCTTCACCGCGCCGACGGCGCTCAGAGCCATTCGCAAGGAGGATCCCGAGGGATCGAAGGCGAAGGCTGCCGATCTCTCCAGCCTGCGGGCCCTGTTCCTTGCCGGCGAGAGGGCCGATCCCGATACGGTGCGCTGGGCGGAGGCTGTTCTCGGCAAGCCGGTCATCGACAACTGGTGGCAGACGGAAACGGGCTGGCCGATCGCCGCCAACCCGTTGGGTCTCGACCTCCTGCCCGTCAAGCACGGGTCGGCGGCCGTTCCCATGCCGGGTTATACGGTCCGTGTGCTTGACGATGCCGGTCATCCCCTGCCCGCTGGCACGCTTGGAAATATCGTCATCGAGTTGCCGCTGCCGCCTGGCTGCCTGCCGACCTTCTGGAAAGCCGACGAACGCTTTCGCAGCGCCTGCCTTTCGGAATTTGCCGGCTATTATCGCACGGCAGATGCCGGCTATATCGACGATGACGGCTATATCTTCATCATGTCGCGCACCGACGACATCATCAATGTCGCCGGGCATCGCCTCTCCACGGGATCGATGGAGGAAATCTGCGCCAGCCACGCGGACGTCGCGGAATGCGCTGTCATCGGCATCGCCGATCCGATCAAGGGGCAGATTCCTGCCGGTTTCCTGGTGGTGAACGCCAATGTCGCACGCGATGTTGCCGAGATCGAGCGGGAGGTTGTCAGCCTGGTGCGCAACCGTCTCGGGCCTGTCGCGGCGTTCAAGACGGCGATCTGCGTCAAGCGCCTGCCCAAGACGCGATCGGGAAAAATCCTGCGCGGCACGATGCAGAAGATCGCCGACCGCGAAAGTTGGAAAATGCCGGCGACAATAGACGATCCGGCCGTGCTGGAGGAAATCACCGTGGCGCTGAATGCTCGAGGGATCGGCGTTGCCTGATAATTACGGGCAAAGAAAAACCCGGATTCGGGGCGAATCCGGGTTTTCCGTATCGGGTTTGTGACCCTTGCCTCAGTAATCGTCGTCTTCGTCGTCCTTGCGGTCGGACTTCAGCGACTTGAGCTTGGCGAAAACGGCGTCGGCGTCCATTTCCTTCTCTTCCTCACGCTCATAGGAGAAGCCGAGCTTTTCGGTTTCCTGCGAGGATTCGAGCGTGGCGCCGAGTTCTGCGGCCGTCGGCAGCGGACGGCCCTTGGAGGCGCGTTCGACTTCGAGGTCGAGGTCGATCTGGGTGCAGAGGCCGAGCGTGACCGGGTCCATCGCTGTCAGGTTGGTCGAGTTCCAGTGGGTCCGCTCGCGGATCTGCTCGATGGTCGACTTGGTGGTGCCGACGAGGCGCGAAATCTGCGCGTCCTTCAGTTCCGGATGGTTGCGCACCAGCCAGAGAATGGCGTTCGGACGGTCCTGGCGCTTGGAAACCGGGGTGTAGCGCGGGCCCTTGCGCTTGCTCTCGGGAACGCGGACCTTCGGTTCGGAAAGCTTGAGCTTGTGGTTCGGGTTGCCTTCGGCGCGGGCGATCTCGTCGCGCGACAGCTGGCCGGTTGCGATGGGATCCAGACCCTTGATGCCCTGAGCGGATTCACCGTCGGCAATTGCCTTGACTTCTAGCGGGTGCAGTTTGCAGAATTGTGCAATCTGGTCGAAAGACAGGGCAGTATTGTCAACAAGCCAGACGGCCGTCGCCTTGGGCATAAGCAGTTGTTGAGCCATGGATATAGTCCTTCTGTCCGTCCGCGCCGGTGTCGCGGGCCGTGGGGTGTAACCACTGATTTCCGGGAAATGAGCGCTTCTATACCTCCGTCGTCGCAGAAATGCAATTCTTCTTGAACAAATGACCTTTTGTCTAATTGCCGCTGTGGTTTGACCTGATAAGAATGGCGCCCGGAGCATGGCGTGCACCGGGAGATGTGCCGCCGATATCGCCTGCGCAGGGAGGAAACAGCATGTCCGCCAAGATCTATCCGGTTCTGAAATCCGCCAAGAACCGTGCCCTGATCGACAACGACACCTATCAGAAATGGTATCGCGAAAGCGTCGAGAACCCGGAACGCTTCTGGGACAAGCATGGAATGCGTATCGACTGGTTCAAGCCCTATACCAAGGTCAAGAACACCTCGTTCACCGGCAAGGTCTCGATCAAATGGTTCGAGGACGGCATCACCAACGTTTCCTACAACTGTATCGATCGCCACCTGAAGACTCATGGCGATCAGGTCGCCATCATCTGGGAAGGCGACAACCCCTATATCGACAAAAAGATCACCTATAATGAGCTGCACGAGCAGGTCTGCCGTCTTGCCAACGTGATGAAGAAGCATGGCGTCAGGAAGGGCGACCGCGTCACCATCTATATGCCGATGGTGCCGGAAGCGACCTATGCGATGCTCGCCTGCGCCCGCATCGGGGCGATCCATTCCGTCGTCTTCGGCGGCTTTTCTCCGGATGCGCTGGCCGGTCGCATCGTCGATTGCGAATCCACCTTCGTCATCACCTGCGACGAGGGCGTGCGCGGCGGCAAGCCGGTGCCGCTCAAGGAAAACACCGATACCGCCATCGATATCGCCGCCAAGCAGCATGTGATCGTCAACAAGGTGCTGGTGGTGCGCCGCACCGGCGGCAAGACCGGCTGGGCCCCCGGCCGCGATCTCTGGTATCATCAGGAAATGGCGAGTGTTTCGCGCGATTGTCCGCCGGCGCGCATGAAGGCGGAAGATCCGCTTTTCATCCTCTACACGTCGGGCTCGACCGGCAAGCCGAAGGGCGTCCTGCACACCACCGGCGGCTATCTGGTCTACGCCTCTATGACCCACAAATACGTCTTCGACTACCATGAAGGCGATATCTACTGGTGCACCGCCGATGTCGGCTGGGTGACGGGCCATTCCTACATTGTCTACGGCCCGCTTGCGAACCGCGCGACGACCCTGATGTTTGAGGGCGTGCCCAACTTCCCGGATGCTGGCCGCTTCTGGGAAATCGTCGACAAGCACAAGGTCAACATCTTCTACACCGCGCCGACGGCGATCCGCGCGCTGATGGGAGCGGGCGATGCCTTCGTGAAGCGCTCGTCGCGCTCGTCGCTCAGGCTTCTCGGCTCGGTCGGCGAGCCGATCAACCCGGAAGCCTGGGAGTGGTATTACAATGTCGTCGGCGAGGCCCGCAGTCCGATCGTCGATACCTGGTGGCAGACGGAAACCGGCGGTATCCTGATCACCCCGCTTCCGGGCGCGACCGATCTGAAGCCCGGTTCGGCGACCCGCCCCTTCTTCGGCGTCAAGCCGCAGTTGGTGGATAATGAAGGCGCTGTTCTCGATGGGGCCGCGGATGGCAATCTCTGCATCGTCGACAGCTGGCCGGGTCAGATGCGCACGATCTATGGCGATCATGCGCGTTTCGCCCAGACCTATTTCTCCACCTACAAAGGCAAGTATTTCACCGGCGACGGCTGCCGCCGCGACGAGGACGGCTATTACTGGATCACCGGCCGCGTCGACGACGTTCTCAACGTTTCCGGCCACCGGCTCGGCACGGCGGAGGTCGAATCCGCTCTTGTTTCCCATCATCTGGTGTCGGAGGCTGCCGTCGTCGGCTATCCGCACAGCCTCAAGGGCCAGGGCATTTATTGCTATGTCTCGCTGATGGCGGGTGAGGTCGGCACGGACGAATTGCGCCAGGATCTTGTCAAGCATGTGCGCAAGGAGATTGGCCCGATCGCGACCCCGGACAAGATCCAGTTCGCGCCCGGCCTGCCGAAAACCCGCTCCGGCAAGATCATGCGCCGTATCCTGCGCAAGATCGCCGAGGACGATTTCGGATCGCTGGGCGATACATCGACCCTTGCCGACCCCGCCGTGGTCGACGATCTGATCGCCAACCGGCAGAACAAGGCCTAAATCTTTCCAAGGGCCGGCGGTAGACTGCCGGCCCGATCCATTATTGCCAGAAATCGCAGGATTGCGATGTTTCGCGGCGTTCCTCGTAATCCGCGACATATCCGGCCAACAGGAGTTCCTGAGCCGGATTCCGCCCGTCCTCCAGAGCGACATCCGCCAGCACCCGGCCGAAATACTTATCGCCGGAGATGCGTGTCAGAAGTACCTTTGTGTCTTTCCCGAGAAGGTCTGTGAGCGCTCTTTGCGCCTCTTCTCCCGCATCGCGGATGGCATCGCAGCCCGATTTCATCTCCGGGGCATCAATGCCGCGCAGTCGCACATAGACCTCGACGATCTGTTGCGGCCATGGACGCGCGGCGACCAGAATGGTGTCGCCGTCGACGACCCTCAGCACGTCGGCCGTGACAGGCCCGGCGATCTCATTAGGCCATCGCCCCGCCGCCATCGCGGCGAAGGTGGCCGCGGCGCAGAAAAGCAGCGTCGAGAAAAGGAATCGTTTCAGCATAAAAGGAAAATATTCCAAATCATTGTCTTCGACAACAGGAATTATTTCCTTTATGAGAGGGTCAGAAATCGATGGCCCGGCCGTTGATTTCCCAGTCGCCGAAGCGAGCGGGATCGGCGCCGCCGCGGCCGCCCAGTTCCTTCGGCATTTCGACGGATTTGGCCGCCTTGCGTCGCTCCTCGGCCTCCTGCAAGGCACGCAGGGCGGCTTCCGGCAGTTTCCGGGGCGGTTGCTGGTTGTCGTTGTCAGGGCTCATGGTCTGGAAATTCCGCTGCAATATTGAAGAAAAGCCGTTGCTACCCCATCATATAGGCGATGGCCGTGCTGACGAAAACCGTGATTCACGTGAAACGTTAGATGTATCGGCCCGGAACGGGAGTTTTCATGAATGTGATCCGCACGGCAATGCTTCTGGCGCTGATGACCGCGCTCTTCATGGCTATCGGCTTCCTTATCGGCGGCCGCGGCGGCATGATGATTGCCTTTGTCATTGCCGCCGGCATGAACATCTTCTCCTACTGGAATTCGGACAGGATGGTCCTGCGCGTGTACAACGCGCAGGAGGTGGATGAGCGCAGCGCGCCGGAATTCTACAACATCGTTCGCGATCTCGCGGCAAAGGCGGGCCTGCCGATGCCGCGCGTCTATGTCATTGACAGCGCCCAGCCCAATGCCTTCGCTACCGGGCGCAATCCGGAACATGCGGCCGTCGCCGCCTCCACCGGCCTTCTCCATGCCCTGAATTACGACGAGGTGGCGGGCGTCATGGCCCATGAACTCGCCCATGTGCAGAACCGCGATACGCTGACCATGACGATCACGGCGACGCTTGCCGGCGCGATCTCCATGCTCGGCAATTTTGCTTTCTTCTTCGGCGGAAACCGCGAGAACAACAATCCGCTCGGGGCCATCGGCACCATCGTTGCCATGATCGTCGCGCCGTTGGCGGCGATGATCGTGCAGATGGCCATCAGCCGTACGCGAGAATATTCCGCCGATCGGCGCGGCGCGGAAATCTGTGGCAAGCCCTTGGCGCTCGCCTCGGCGCTGTCGAAGATCGCCGGGGCCGCGCATCGGATTCCCAATGCCGCGGCCGAGCATAATCCGACGACAGCGCCTATGTTCATCATCAATCCCCTGTCGGGCGCGCGGATGGACAATCTGTTTTCCACCCATCCCGATACGGAAAACCGGATCGCTGCCCTTCAGCAGATGGCGCGGGAAATGCAGCCGGTCTCGACGCCACCTGCCGCGCCTGATAAGGCGGTGCGCAAGTCGCGCTCCGTTCAGTCAACAGGTTGGGGACGCGGCGGTTCCACGCCGCCGAAAGGGCCCTGGTCTTGAATTCTGAACGCCGAAAAAACGATTCGCCTCCGAAACGACCCCGCAAAGCCAGTGATAGCGGTGGGCCTCGTTCGGAAAAGCCGGGCCTGCAGGCCCGCCAGGTTGCGGCGAAGATGCTGGGGGCGGTCATTGACAGAAAGACCTCGCTCGACGGCATGTTGGATGCGGCGAACGGCAATCCGGCCTATCGGGCGCTGAACGAGGCCGATCGCGGTCTGGTGCGGGCGATCCTCAATTCCGCGCTCAGACAGTTGCCGCGCATCCAGGCGATGGTCGGCTCGCTGCTCGAAACGCCGCTTCCCGAAGGCGCGCGGGCGCTGGAGCATGTTCTGGCCGTTGCCGCGACGCAGATTCTCTATCTCGACATCCCCGATCATTCCGCTGTGGATCTTGCCGTCGAGCAGGCGCGTACCGATCCGCGCAACAAGCGGTTCGCCAATCTCGTCAATGCCGTGCTGCGCCGGCTTTCACGCGAGAAGGAAACGCTGCTGGAAACCGTTGGCGCCGCAGTCCCGGTCTTTCCTGCGTGGTTTCAGGAGCGGCTGGTTGCGGCCTACGGGGCCGATCAGGCGGCGAAAATCGCAGAGGCGGTGCTGTTGCCGGCCGCCATCGACATCACCGTCAAATCCAATGCCGAAGGCTGGGCGCAGCAGTTGAACGGCCTGGTGCTGCCGACCGGCACCGTGCGGCTGGCGAGCTTCACCGGCGCGGTGCCGGCGCTTGCCGGTTTCGAGGATGGCGAATGGTGGGTACAGGATGCGGCGGCATCGCTGCCGGCGCGCATGTTCGGTTCGTTGCGGGGAAAACGGGTCGTCGATCTCTGCGCCGCGCCGGGCGGAAAGACGGCGCAGCTTATCCTTGCAGGTGGTGAGGTGACGGCGCTCGACCAGTCGAAAAGCCGGCTGAAGCGGCTGGAAGGTAATTTGCAGCGGCTGGGGCTGAAGGCCGAGACGCTTGAAAGCGACATGGCCGCCTATACCACGGACGAGCCCTTCGACGCGGCGCTTCTGGATGCGCCCTGTTCGTCCACCGGTACGATCCGCCGCCATCCCGACGTGCTCTGGACCAAAGGGCCGGAGGATATCGCCAAGCTCGCGGCTTTGCAGGAACGCCTCCTGCGCCATGCCCTGACGCTGGTGAAGCCGGAGGGCATCGTCGTCTTTTCCAATTGCTCGCTGGACCGCAGCGAGGGTGAGGAGATGGTGGACCGGCTGGTCGCGGAAGGGCTTTGCGCTCGGGTCCGCATCAAAGCAGCGGATTGGCCAGGTCTCGAAGAGGCTGTCACGGAAAAGGGCGAATTCCGTACCACGCCGGCGATGATCGCGCCGGAAGGCGCATTTGCCGGCGGTCTCGACGGCTTTTATGCCGTTGCGCTACGCAGGACGGCGTGATCTTCGCTCACCGAATGGTTCTTTCGTCAACAGCCTGCTTCGGCCCTTCGATTGACGGGGGGGCTTTCCTCAGACAAAATCGGGGCCAATCCGTAAAGGTTTAGGCAATTCCGGAATGATTTGGTAACGGACGCGCGCATTCGCGATCCGGATCGGACGGGAGACATGCGGGCGTAATGCGTTTTTCGGACCGCCAGAGGCTTCTCTATCTGTATCTGCGTGAAGCATGGCGCCGGTTCTCGCACCGGATGGCCTTGGGGCGCAACCGCGCAGGTCGCTTTGCCGGCATGACGCCCGAGCGCCTGATCGTCGCGCCCACGGATTTGCGCGCTATCGATCCCTTCGTCGCCAAGGAGATATTGCAGGGCCGGGTGCCGCTGGCCGGTCGGGTGCTGGATACGGATGGCGAATCGCCCTTCGAGCTCGATCTGCCGTCGCGGGAATTTGCCGTGCGGCTCTATTCCTTCGGCTGGGTCCGGCACATGCGCTCGCTGACCGATGAGAAGGATTTCGTCCGGTTGCGGCAGCTGCTCAACGACTGGATGGCGACGCATGGACGCCACATCGGCGGATTGTCATGGGATCCCGATATCATCGCGCAACGGGTGATTGCCTGGCTTTCCCATTCGCCGGTCATCCTGCGCAATGCCGAACACGCTTTTTACCGCCGTTTCCTCAAAAGCCTCGGCTTCCAACTGCGTTACCTGAGGCATGTCGCCGATACGACCAGCGACGGCGAAGGCCGGCTCAGGGTCCGTATCGCCCTTGCCATGGCCTCGATCGCCATGCCGGCTTCCGCCAGCACGATCCGCAAGGCGGCGCGTAACCTCGATCTGGAACTCGACCGGCAGATTCTGCCCGATGGAGGCCATTGCTCGCGCAATCCGCGGGTCGGGCTGGAGCTTCTGCTCGATCTGCTCCCGCTGCGCCAGACCTACGTCAATCTCGGCCACGACGTTCCCTCCCGCCTGATCCCCTGCATCGACCGCATGTATCCGGCCTTGCGCTTTTTCCGTCATCAAGGCGGCGAGCTGGCGCTGTTCAATGGGGCCACCTCGACCCTTGCCAATGAGCTGATGTCGGTGCTGCGCTATGACGAGACCTCCGGCGCTCCCTTCCGCGGTCTGCCGCATCTTCATTACGAGCGGCTGGCGATGGGCGATACCGCCGTCATCGTCGATACCGGCCTGCCGTTGTCGCCGGAATTGTCGCTGAACGCCCATGCCGGCTGCCTTTCCTTCGAAATGTCCTCGGGGCGCCATCGCTTCATCATCAACTCGGGTTCGCCGAAATTTGCCGGTGAACGGTTTCGCCAGATGGCGCGCGCGACGGCGGCGCATTCGACGGTGACGGTCAATGACCGTTCCTCGGCGCGGCTGTCGCAGTCGCGTTTCCTGGGGCCGATCGTCACCGGCGGGGTGACGAAAATCGAGGCGCGGCGCGAGACCCAGCCGAATGGCGCCGAGGCGGTGATCGGGCGGCACAACGGTTACGCCGACATCTTCGGCATCCTGCATGAGCGGGATCTGAGCCTCAATGCGCAGGGCACGATGTTGCGCGGCCGCGACCGGCTTATGACGCCGGAGGGTGGAGACCCCACAGGCCCCGCCCCGCTGCAGGCCGAGGCCCGTTTTCATATTCATCCCGCCATCAAGCTGCGCCGGCACAGCGATCATGAGGTCTATATGACGGCGCCGGATGGCGAGAGTTGGCTGTTTTCCTGCCACGATGCGCCGGTATCGATCGAGGAGGATATCTTCTTCGCCGATCCCTCGGGCGTGCGGAAATCGCTGCAGCTTCTGGTGAGCTTCGAAGCCCGGGAGCTTTCGGAGATCCAGTGGACGCTGTCGAAGGGCGCTTGATGCCCTTAGCCGGAGTCTAAACCAATGGCGGCAAGTCTGTTTCCGCAGGTGTGAAATATCGGCAAAGGGCGGGTTTACAAGGTTTCCTCGCGCTGGCAGCTGTGCTAACGGCACCCGCAGACCCATGGCCCACGGCCGGACCCGCTCCCGAAGGCTCCGGCGCCGAACAAGGAACCCGCTGATGGCTGTCGCCTCCAAGAAAATTCCCGCTCCCGATCAGGTAACGGTCCGCACCGCCCTTCTCTCCGTTTCCGACAAGACCGGTATCGTCGATCTCGCCCGTCAGCTGCATGACAAGGGTATCAGGCTCGTTTCGACCGGCGGCACCCACAAGGCGCTGTCCGACGCCGGCCTTCCCGTCAGCGACGTTTCCGAGCTGACCGGCTTTCCGGAAGTGATGGACGGCCGTGTCAAAACCTTGCACCCCGGCGTGCATGGCGGCCTTCTCGCCATCCGCGACGACGAGGAGCATGTGGCGGCCATGAGCCAGCACGGCATCACCGGCATTGATCTGGCGGTCATCAATCTCTATCCGTTCGAGGAAGTCCGCGCCAAGGGCGAGGATTATCCGACCACGGTCGAAAACATCGATATCGGCGGCCCGGCGATGATCCGCGCCTCCGCCAAGAACCATGCCTATGTGATCGTCATCACCGATCCGGCCGACTACGATGCGCTGGTGGAAGAACTGGTAGCGGGGAAGACCTCCTTTGCCTTCCGACGGGCGATGGCCGCCAAGGCTTATGCCCGCACGGCCGCCTATGACACGGCGATTTCAAGCTGGTTTGCCGAGGTGCTCGATGCGCCGATGCTGCGCCACCGCACCATCGGCGGTATCTTGAAGGAAGAGATGCGCTACGGTGAAAACCCGCACCAGAAGGCCGCCTTCTATGTGACCGGCGAAAATCGTCCGGGTGTTGCGACCGCAACGCTTCTGCAGGGCAAGCAGCTTTCCTACAACAACATCAACGACACCGATGCGGCCTTCGAGCTGGTGGCGGAGTTCCCGGCCGAACACGGCCCGGCCTGCGCCATCATCAAGCATGCCAATCCTTGCGGCGTCGCGACCGGCAAGACCCTGACGGAAGCCTATTCCCGCGCGCTCGCCTGCGATTCCACCTCCGCTTTCGGCGGTATCATCGCGCTCAACCAGACGCTGGACGCCGCAACCGCCGAGGAGATCGTCAAGCTCTTCACCGAAGTCATCATCGCACCTGATGTCAGCGACGCGGCCAAAGCGATCATCGCCCGCAAGGCCAATCTGCGCCTGCTGGTGACCGGCGGCCTGCCTGACCCGCGCGTTCCCGGCCTGACCGCGAAGACCGTAGCCGGCGGCCTGCTCGTGCAGACGCGCGACAACGGCATGGTCGAGGATCTGGATCTGAAGGTCGTGACCAAGCGCGCGCCCTCGGCGCAGGAGCTGATCGACATGAAGTTCGCCTTCAAGGTCGCCAAGCATGTGAAGTCGAATGCCGTCGTCTATGCCAAGGACGGCCAGACTGTGGGTATCGGCGCCGGTCAGATGAGCCGTGTCGATTCCGTCCGCATCGCCGCGATCAAGGCCGAGGAAGCCGCCAAGGCGCTCGGCCTGCCGAAGCCGTTGACGATCGGTTCGGCGGTCGCCTCGGAAGCCTTCCTCCCCTTCGCTGACGGTCTCCTTTCGGCGGTCGCAGCGGGCGCCACCGCTGTCATCCAGCCCGGCGGCTCGATGCGCGACGACGAGGTAATCGCGGCAGCTGACGAAGCCGGCATCGCCATGGTCTTCACCGGCATGCGCCACTTCCGCCACTGATCGCATAATGACTGGAAAACCCGCCGAATGGTCCGTTCGGCGGGTTTTTTCATGGGTACTTGTTTTCAGGGGCGCTTGCTGGCCGGATAAGGGGTCGCCAGCAAGAGCAGCAGACCGAGCCCGAGGAAGACGACGAGCGCCAGCATGCCGATGCGGGCGGAGCCCGTGGCAAGGGTGATCGTCGCGACCGAGGCGGGCGCGAGGAAAGACGTCGCCCGTCCCGAAAGCGCATAGAGGCCGAAATAACGCCCGGCCTCTTTCGGGCCGACGCTGCGGGCGAGATAGGAGCGCGACGAAGCCTGAACCGGGCCGAAGGCGATGCCCACCAGCAGGCCGAAGACGATATAGGCCTTTTCCGCAGCGGTGCCGAACAGCCCACCGCTGTCGGCGGTCGGGAGCGGCACGAGGCCGAAGAGGGTATAGCCGGGGCCGGTCGAGACGATGCCGAGCGTCGCCGCCGTCAGGCAGACGAGGCTGAATACCACGATGGTCTTGGAGCCGAGCTTGTGGTCCAGCCGGCTGGCATAGAGGCAGCCGCCGATCGCCACGACGTTGAGAATGATGCCGTAGACCCCCAGTTCGACCGTTCGCCAGGCAAACATGCCGGCCGCAAAGGTGCCGCCCAGTGCCAGGAGGCCGTTGACGCCATCCTGATAGATCATGCGGGCGATGAGGAAGCGCAGCATGCCGTCGCGCCGGCGCAGTTCGACAAGGGCGTGGCCTAGCTCACGCAACCCATCGCGAACGGCCGTCCCGGCAGATATCGCCACCTTCTGCGTATCCGGCGTGAACAGAAACATCGGCAGGACGAAGACCAGATACCAGAGCGCCGAGATCGGTCCGGTGATGCGGGCGTCCTCGCCGAGCGCCGGATCGAGCCCGAACAGCGGCGCGATGCCGAGCAGCGTCTTGCCGGTTTCGGGGCTCCCCGCCAAGAGCGCCACGACGGCGATCAGCACGATCATGCCGCCGAGATAGCCGATACCCCAGGCGATGTTGGAGATGCGGCCGATTTCCGGCTCCGGCACCAGCCGGGGCAGCATGGAATCGTTGAAGACGATGGAGAATTCCGCCGCGATCGTCGCCAGTACCATGCAGACGAAAGGAAGAATCAGCGGCGATCCGGGCGCGGCGGACCAGAGCGCGCAGAGGCTGACGATCTTCACAACCGCGAAGAACGCGATCCATGATTTGCGAGCGCCGGTCGCATCGGCGATAGAACCGAGGATCGGCGAGAGAACGGCGATGACGATGCCGGAAACGGTGAGCGTATAGCCCCACATCGCCTGCCCGTAATCGGGGTCGGTGGTGAGGCGTGAAACAAAATATGGGCCGAAGATGAAGGTGATGATAACGGTGAAAAAGGGTTGAGCCGCCCAGTCGAACAGCATCCAGCCCCAGAGGCCGCGCCGGGTAACGGTCTGTTGCCCCGCCGCGGTATGTGTCGTGTCCTGTCGCAAGTCCCGCTCCCCGCCCGGCTCTGTCCGGGCGGACTGTTTCATTTCGGATGCGTCTGCGCAAGGTCGCTGAGCAGGCTGGCGGCAACCGTGATCTTGGCGAGCGTCGTCTCGCCGGTTTCCGTCAGCTGGGTCAGCTGTTCGCTGATCCGGTCGATGCGGGCGCGGTCGCTATCCTGCCAGGCGAGTACGGGATTGCGCTCGGATTTGCGGTCGGCGAGCGCGGCGATGGTGATCTGGCGGCGGGCGGCGGCGATATCGCCGATGCTGCGTGACAGGGCCATCGCCTCGTACTGATCTGTGGCCGATACCTTCTCGGCGGCGGCGAGCAGCCGGGAAACCCTCAGATGCTGGGTCACGCCGAAATAGCTCTGGGCCGTACGGGCGAGCGTCACGCCGGTCTCGGCGGAAATCTGGATGATTTCCGGCACGACCGTCATCAATTCGAGCTGGGCGACCTCTTCGGCCAGATCGGCGGGCACGCCCTTGCCGATGAAATAGGCCGCGCGGCCCTGCAGTTGCTGGACGGCATCGGCCGGCAGGTTGCCCTGCAAGGTCGGCTTGAGCTTCACCAGCGCGTGACGCACGCCGTCCACGGCATCGCCCAGTCCACCGCCGACCGCCTTGGTGCGCAACGCCCGCTCGGTAACGACAGCGAATACCCGGCTTACATCCTGATAGAGTTCGTTCTGAACCTGGCCGTCGATGACGGTGTCGAGTGCATCGATATCGCTCTGGATGCGCGCGAGGTCGCAGCCGTCGCGGGCAAGAACGGCCGCCTTGACGACCTCGGAGGGCAAAGCGCCCGTCAGGTCCATCATGGTGCTGACGAAGGCCGGCCCGCCGCGGTTGATTACGTCGTTGGCGAGCACGGTAGCGATGATCTCGCGGCGCAGGCGGTGGTTCTCGATATCGCCGGCATGGGCCTTGTGCATCTTGGCCGGGAAATAGTCCATTAGCGTTTCGCGGAGATAAGGCTCGTCCGGCAGGCTGCTGTCGACGATTTCGTCGAACAGCACGATCTTGGCATAGGAGAGCAGCACGCCGATCTCGGCGCGGCTCAAGGCCTTGCCAGACTGATAGCGCTCGCTCATCGCTTGATCGTTGGGCAGAACCTCGACCTTGCGGTTGAGCCGCCCTTCGGTTTCGAGTCGGCTCATCAGCCGCGTCAGCGCGGTGCGGTTGGCGGCGCCCAGCTTCTCCGTCAGCGAGATGGCGAGCGATTGTTCATAGTTGTTGCGCAGCACCAGATGAGCCACCTGGTCGGTCATCGAGGCGAGCAAGGTATTGCGCTTGGCGCGGGTCAGGCGTCCGTCGTTCATGGCCGAGGCCAGTGCGATCTTGATGTTGACCTCGAAGTCGGAGGAGTTGACGCCCGCCGAATTGTCGATCGCATCGGAATTGCAGCGCCCGCCCTTGAGGCCGAAGGCGATGCGGCCACGTTGTGTCACGCCGAGATTGGCGCCCTCACCGATCACCTTCGCGCCGACGTCTTCGGCGGAAATGCGGATCGGGTCGTTGGCGCGGTCGCCGACTTCGGCGTCGGTCTCCGCAGGGCCGCGGACATAGGTGCCGATTCCGCCGAACCAGAGCAGGTCCGCCGGGCTCTTCAGGATCGCCGTCATGATCTCGAAGGGGGTGGCCTGCAGCTTGTCGAGATGGATGGCGGCCGCGGCTTCCGGTGTCAACGTCACCGATTTCACCGAGCGGGGAATGATCATCGCGCCGGGGGAAAGCGTCTCGCGATCATAATCCTGCCAGCTGGAGCGCGGCAGGGCGAACATGCGCTTTCGCTCGGCAAAGGACCGGTCGGTATCCGGCGACGGATCGATGAAGATATCGCGATGGTCGAAGGCGGCGATCAGCCGGATTTTTTCCGACAGCAGCATACCGTTGCCGAAGACGTCGCCCGACATATCGCCGACGCCGACGACATGGAACGGCGTCGTCTGGATATCGACGTTCATCTCTCGGAAGTGGCGTTTGACGGTTTCCCAGGCGCCGCGGGCGGTGATACCCATCTTCTTGTGGTCGTAACCGGCCGAACCGCCGGAGGCGAAGGCGTCGTCTAGCCAGAAGCCGGCTTCCTGCGCCAGCGCGTTCGCGGTATCGGAGAAGGTCGCCGTACCCTTGTCGGCGGCGACGACGAAATAGGGATCGTCACCGTCGAGGCGCAGCGTATCGGCGGGCGGCACGATATCCTGGCCGACGATATTGTCCGTGATCGATAGCAGCGTGCGGATATAGGTCTTGTAGGCGCTGGTGCCGGCCTGAAAGATCTCGTCGCGGCTGCCACCAGTCGGGAGTTGCTTCGGATAGAAGCCGCCCTTGG
Source organism: Pararhizobium sp. (assembly GCA_031556925.1). GTDB lineage: Bacteria > Pseudomonadota > Alphaproteobacteria > Rhizobiales > Rhizobiaceae > Pararhizobium. The sequence goes on along the minus strand of JAVBSF010000158.1, from coordinate 20,237 downwards.
CGCCGACGGGAACGATGACCGCGTTCTTCACCTGCTGGGCCTTGACCAGTCCGAGCACTTCCGTGCGGTAGTCCTGGGCGCGGTCCGACCAGCGCAGGCCGCCGCGGGCCACCTTGCCGAAGCGCAGGTTCACGCACTCGACCTCGGTGCCGTAGACGAAGATTTCGCGGAATGGGCGAGGCTCCGGCAGGCCGTCGAGCGCTTTCGGGTCGAGTTTGAAGGCGAGCATGGCGCGCGGCTGGCCTTCGGCGTCGCGCTGGAAGTAGTTGGTGCGCAGCGTGGCACGGACCGCATTGACATAGCGGCGCAGGATCTGGTCTTCGTCGAGGCTCGGAACGGATGCCAGCGCCGTTTCGATTGTCGCTTCCAGTGTCTTCAGCCGCTTCAGGCGGGCTTTTTCCTCCAGGATAGGATCGAGCTGGGCGATAAACAGCCGGAAGATATCGTTGGCGATGGAAGCATATTTGTTGAGCGTATCGGCGATATAGCCCTGTGAATAGGTGATGCCGGTCTGGCGCAGATAGCGGGCATAGGCGCGCAGCACCGTCACCTCCCGCGCCGTCAGGCCGGTCAGCAGGATCAGGCGATTGAAGGTATCGTCCTCGATCAGTCCGTTCCAGGCAGAGAGGTAGGCCTCCTCCAGCAGCGGTGCCATCCTGGCGAGGTCGAGCGTCTGGCCGTCGCGGTGAACGAGTTCCATATCGTGCAGCACGACAAGGCGGCTGCCGGCCGCGTCGGTGACCGTGATGTCGTGGGTTTGCTCGCTGATGACCCGGAAACCCAGATTTTCGAGCAGCGGTACCCGGTGCGACAGGGAAACCGGCTCTTCTGCGTGGAAGATCTTCAGTTCCAGTGATTGCGATCCCTTACCCGGCTTCTGGTAGAAGGCGATGCGGATCGGATCGTCCTTGCGGCAAGCGGCGATATTGGCGAGGTCGCCATAGGCTTCCGCCGGGGTGAAGGCGGCTTGATAGGCCTGTCCCGCCTCGATCGTCACGCCGTCCGCGCGCGCCAGAAGGTCGAAACGGTCGATCCAGCGGGTGACGATGTCGCGGACGGCGGTTTCAAGCTTGCCCTGGGCGATGCGCGGCGTCTTGCCGCCGGAGCGGCCGATAATGAAGTGCACGCGCGCAAGCCCGCCCTCGGGGAAGGCCGGATAATAGGCGGAAACCCGGCCGTCGTAGACGCCCTTCAGGTAATTTCCGATCTTCTCGCGCACATCCGAATCATATTGTTCGCGCGGCACGTAGACGATGACCGAGACGAAGCGATCGAAATGGTCGATGCGCGGCAGAACGCGCACGCGGGGCCGGTCGCCGAGCTCGTTGATCTGCTCGCAGAATGTCGCGAGCAGCCCGACGTCGATCTGGAACAGGTCGTCGCGTGGATAGGATTCCAGCGTGTTCGCCAGCATCTTGCCCGAATGGCTCTGCGGATCGAAACCGAAGCGGTCGACGATCTTTTCGACCTTGAAGCGCAGAAGCGGAATATCGGCCGCCTGCTTGGTGTAGGCCGAAGAGGTAAACAGGCCGACGATGCGCAGCTCGCCGATGACGCGGCCGTCCGCGTCGAAACGCTTGACGCCGATATAGTCCATATAGGCGCGGCGGTGGATGACGGATTTCACATTGGCCTTGGTGACGATCAGGTAGTCCGGGCCCTGCAGGAAGGCGAGGATTTCCGGCGTGGTCACAACTGCGTCCTTGCCCTGCCGCAGCACGCGCACGTCCGGATTGGAGAGAATGCCGAGCCCGTGGCCGCTGCCGCGCTCGACGGTCGCCGTCTCGCCTTCGCCGGAATAGGAATATTCGCGCATGCCGAGGAAGGTGAAGTTGTTGGCCCTGAGCCAGCGCAGGAAGGCGAGCGCCTCGTCGCGGTCGCGCTTGCGGCGCCCCGGCGTCTGGTTTTCAAGCTCCTGAACGGCCTCGTCGAGCAGATCCTTCATTGCGCCCCAGTCGCCGACGGCCTGGTGCACCTGCAAGAGAACGTTTTCGAGCCGAGCCTTCAACTCTTCGGCCTCGCGCTCCGAGAGGGCCGAAAGATGGATCTGGATATGGCTGACGCGCAGCGCAGGGTCTCCAGGCTTCTCCGGGTCGAAAAGCTTTGCCGGCATACGATCTTCGATGACGAGGATGGGATGCACCGCCATGTGGATGTCGCGATGCGTGCTCGTCACCTCGCCCATGACGGAATCGTAAAGAAAAGGCATGTTTCGGTCGGTCACGCTCAAAACCGAAACCGGGATTCCGCCCGGTGCCACGCCATCGATGGCGGCAATGGTAATGTGCGGCTTGTCCTTTAGTCGGTTATCGATTTCCCGCTGCGCATGCCGGGCCGACAGTGCCAGCATGTCCGGCGTATAGGTTTCCAGATCATCCTGGCTTGCCCGCCGGAAGAGGATATCCGGTGACAGGAAATCCCCGCCGAGGGACTTTGCCACAGTCAGGGCCCCTTCAATCTGGCGTTCTCGTTTCGGATTGGCCGTGGCGCCCATGATAGTCTCTCCCTCGATCATGAATTAGCCGACCCTATCAGAACCGAAACTCTTTGCGATTGTTTTTGTGGTGTTTTTGGAAGTTTGCGGCGATTTTGACGGAAATTTCGCAAAAGGAAGGCTCAAAGCAGGGAAATTTCCTATTTTTTATGCGAAATCGACTGAAAAATATCGAATTGTCAGACTTTTTGCCGAAAGCCGAGCCGGCGCGGCGCGGTTGACAGTCCGGCTGTGGCAGGCGATCAGAATCATGCAACCGAAATGGAACAGGCCTCATGTCCCAAACCGTACCCGGCGCCGTCATCGTCATTTCCAGCCATGTGGTGCGCGGCTCGGTGGGAAACCGGGCGGCAGTATTTGCACTTGAAACATTGGGGCATCCGGTCTGGGCCGTACCGACCGTGATCCTGCCCTGGCATCCCGGTCATGGCCGCGCGACGCGCGTCACGCTGTCGGAAACCGATTTCGACGGACTTATTGACGATCTCATCCGTGCGCCGTGGATTGGCGAGGTTCGCGCCGTACTTTCCGGTTATCTCGGCGGCGCCTTTCAGGCGCAGGCGGTGGCGCGGCTTGTATCGGCGCTTCGCGAGAAGAATCCGGGGCTGATCTACGCCTGCGATCCAGTTATCGGCGACGTTTCCGGCCTTTACGTGCCCGAAACCACGGCGGTGGCTATCCGCGACCTGCTTTTGCCTCTGGCAACGCTGGCGACGCCAAACCGTTTCGAACTGTCATGGCTTTGCGGCGTAGCGCTGGAAACGAATGCGGAAATCCTCGAGGCGGCGTTGTCGCTCGGGCCGCCACGCATGCTGGTAACGTCGGCGGTGCCGATGATGGCCGGCAGCACCGGCAATCTTTACCTCTCGGGAAACCATGCGCTTCTCGCGGAACACCGTCTTGTCGACAATCCTCCGAATGGCACCGGCGACCTTCTGGGCGCCCTGTTCCTGGCGCGGCTTCTGGAAGGGCTGGAGGAGGAGCGGGCGCTACACCTGGCAACAGCCGGTGTCTTCGAGATCATCGCCCGTTCGGCGCGGCGCGGCGCTGACGAGTTGACGCTGGAGCAGGACGCCGCAAGTCTCTCGACGCCGATGGCCATGGTGCAGATGCGCCGGCTTCTTCACCCTTCGCAGCGAAAGAAACGATGAGCCGCGCGGTGATTCGGTTTCTCCCGCGCTCTCTTGCGGTGCTGCCCTTGCACAGAGCGGCGATCAGCGGTTAAACGGATTGGTCGGTCAGTCCCGTAGCGGTCCGCCGTTGCTCGCAGAACGGCCAGAACCTTTGGAGTTTGTCAGGGAAAGCGGAAACCGCTTTTCGATCAGACAAACGAAAGCAAAAAAATCTCGACGATCGATGGGGTATCCACTGCCATGAACCGTTTTCCCGAGCGTTTGCTGAACGGCTACAACAATTTCATGAACGGGCGTTTTTCCGAGCAGCACCAACGATATAAAGCGCTGGCTGAAACCGGGCAGCAGCCGAAAACGCTGGTCATTGCCTGTTGCGACAGCCGGGCGGCCCCGGAGACCATCTTCGATTCCGGCCCCGGCGAACTTTTCGTGGTGCGCAATGTCGCCAACATGATGCCGCCCTATGAACCGGACGGTCATTACCACTCGACATCGGCGGCGCTTGAATTCGCGGTTCAGGCGCTTAAGGTCAGCGACATCGTGGTCATGGGCCACGGGCGCTGCGGTGGCATCAAGGCGGCGCTCGACCCCAATGCGGAGCCGCTGTCCCCAGGCGATTTCATCGGCCGCTGGATGAACCTCCTGAAGCCGGCCGCCGAGCAGATTCAGTCCAACGACATCATGACGGCCGGTGAGCGCCAGCGGGCCCTTGAGCGTGTTTCGATCCGAAATTCGCTCGCCAATCTCAGGACATTCCCTTGCGTCAATATCCTGGAGCAGAAGGGCAAGCTTAACCTGCACGGCGCCTGGTTCGACATCTCCACCGGCGAATTGTGGATTATGGATGCGGCGACCGGCGATTTCCGCAGACCCGGCATGTAACCAAAAAGAAAATGCCCGCTTCGTGTGACGAAGCGGGCATTTTGGTTGAAAAGACGTCAGCGTCAGCCGCCGTCGATCTGGGCCCCCATAAGGGCGATCGCCTGCTGGTAGACGCTTGCCGCGTTCCAGCCCTGAATGGCGCCGAAGTTCGGCTCGCCCTGCTGATAACCCGCACCCGGCTGCCAGCCATGACCGCGCAGGAAGTTCGCCGTGGAGGCGAGCGCGTCCGCCCTGGAGCGCACCATGTCGATATGGCCGTTGCCGTCGCCATCGACGCCGAATTTCAGGACATTGGCCGGCAGGAACTGCGTCTGGCCGATTTCGCCGTGGGCCGCGCCGCGGGCATCCGGGCTGAGGTCGCCACGCTGGACGAGATTGAGCGCGGCGTAAAGCTGCTCGGTGAAATAATCGGACCGGCGGCAATCGTAAGCGAGCGTGCTGACAGCCGAAAGCGTGTGTTCCTTGCCCATGAAGCCGCCGAAGCCGGTTTCCATGCCCCAGATCGCGATCAGCGGGCCGGCGGGCACGCCGTAGCTTCTTTCGATGGAGGCGAAGAGACCGGCATTCTGGGCTTTCATCTTCTTGCCGCGGGCAACGATGGTCGAGCCGCCCCGCTTCTGCAGGAACTGATCCAGCGAAAGCTTGAAGCTTTTCTGGCCGCGATCGGCGCGGATTGTCGCCTTGTTGTAGGCGACGTTGGCAAAGGCTTTGTTGAGGACGGAGTTGCTGATGCCGTTTGCAGCCGCTTCCGCCTTGAAGTCCTGAACCCAGGCAGCGAAGCCGGAGGCATCGTTGCCGCACTGCGCCGCAGATGCGGCACCCGACATGAAGACGGTTGCAGCCATTGCCGCCACACCCGCCAGAGTGCACCTTGTCTTCTGCATGTAAAACCCCGTCATCGCCAAATTCAAAAGATTCGCCGCAAGATGTCAGTCTTTGCGGTTTCTGTCACGTGTGCTCGGATTACAAACGTTTCACGTGAATCCCTACGCCTGTTGCTGCCGTTTTAAAGCAGCGGGTACTCTCACGGAAAACCCCGTCGCTCCTTTTACGGAACAGACGGGGCTTTTATTGCCGTAACCTTCACATTTTATGATCAGGCAGCCTGCTTCTTCGCCTTGATCAGTCCGCGATTGACGAGCAGCTCGGCGATCTGGATGGCGTTGAGGGCAGCACCTTTGCGCAGGTTGTCGGAAACGACCCACATGTTCAGGCCGTTTTCGACGGTCGCATCTTCGCGGATACGCGAGATATAGGTCGCGTCTTCGCCCGCGCTTTCATAAGGCGTGATGTAGCCGCCGTTCTCGTGCTTGTCGATGACGAGGCAACCCGGCGCTTCGCGCAGGATATCGCGGGCCTGATCGGCGGTGATCTCGTTTTCAAACTCGATGTTGACCGATTCCGAATGACCGATGAAGACGGGAACACGAACCGCGGTGCAGGTCACCTTGATCTTCGGGTCGAGCATCTTTTTGGTTTCGGCCAGAACCTTCCACTCTTCCTTCGTATAGCCGTCTTCCATGAAGCTATCGATGTGCGGAATGACGTTGAAGGCGATACGCTTGGTGAACTTCTTCGATTCGATCGGATCGGCGACGAAGACGGCGCGGGTCTGGTTGAAGAGTTCGTCCATGCCTTCCTTGCCGGCGCCGGAGACCGACTGGTAGGTCGAGACGACGACGCGCTTGATCTTGGCGAAATCATGCAGCGGCTTCAGCGCGACGACGAGCTGGGCGGTCGAGCAATTCGGGTTGGCGATGATGTTCTTCTTGGAGAAGCCGGTGATCGCATCCGGGTTTACTTCCGGCACGATCAACGGAACTTCCGCGTCGTAACGCCAGGACGAGGAGTTGTCGATGACGACGCAACCCTGCGCGCCGATCTTCGGCGACCACTTGAGCGAGACGGCGCCGCCGGCGGACATCAGGCAAATGTCGGTGTCGGAAAAGTCGTAGTTTTCAAGGTTCTTCACCTTCAGCGTCTTGTCGCCGAAGGAAACCTCAGTGCCCTGCGAACGGGCGGAGGCGAGCGCCACCACTTCATCGACGGGGAAGCCGCGCTCGGAAAGGATGTTCAGCATCTCCCGGCCGACATTGCCGGTCGCGCCTGCGACTGCGATCTTGAAACCCATTGTCTTGCTCTCTTTCTCTTCTCTCCGCGGGGCTTGGGAGAAACCCGCCGGCCAAGGACGCGGGCTTCGGATCCCCGGCCGTGCCGGGGAGAGAGCGGTGGGCCAGAGACGTCAGACGGTTTTCGTCGTCGTTTTGGCCGTAGTTTTGGAATTGCACAGGAGGAAACCATCCCCTTCGGCGTTCATGGCCGGGGCGATCTGCGCAGCGATGGAATATCCAAGACGGTGCATCAAGCGGTTTCCTTTTGTGCTGTTGCTCATAGTAAATTCCACGCAGGAGTCAAGGCATTTCGGGGGCTCGTCCGGCCTTCCACCCGTCAAAACTTCAAGGGAATGTCACTTCGCTGTCACATGCCCCGCCTATTCCGGGCCATCATTCCAAGTCAGCGAAAGGGATCTCCATGCGCACAATCCTCGCGGCACTGGCCGCCACGACCATTCTCGCCGGCGCTGCCAATGCAACGACCGTCTATCCCCTTGACCGCGCAACTATACTTGCCGGCTCGCCCTTCGACGTGAAGGTCGAGTTCGATGGCGTCGTCAAGCCGGAAGACGTAAAGGTGACGGTCAACGGTCAGGACTACAGGACCGTGCTCGGCAAGGAAGCTGAATTCGTTGCCGAAGAGAAAGGCAAGGAAGACGCGGTTCTCGGTTCGGCCCTGATCCTGCGTGGTCTGACGATCCCGACGGCTGGCGCCTACAAGGTCGAGGTCGCCAACGGTTCTAAAACCAAGGCCGTAACCTGGGACGTCTACACCACCGAAGCAACCCCGAAGGCCAGGAATATCATTTTCCTGATCGGCGATGGTCTTTCGGTCGCCCATCGCACGGCTGCCCGCATCATGTCCAAGGGCATGACGGAAGGCAAGGCAAACGGCCGTCTCAACATCGACGATCTCGACCATATGGCTTTCATCGGCACGTCTTCGACTGAAGCCATTGCGACCGACAGCGCCAACACCATGTCAGCCTATATGACCGGCCACAAGACCGCCGTCAACGCGCTCGGCGTCTATGCCGACCGCACCCCCGACAGCCTTGACGACCCGAAGGTCGAAACCATCGCCGAAGCGCTGCGTCGCCAGACCAGGAAGTCGATCGGCATCGTCACGACCTCCGAACTGCAGGACGCAACGCCGGCTGCCGTCGTTTCCCATACCCGCAAGCGCGCCGACAAGCCGGAGATCACCGGCATGATGTTCGACGTGAAGCCGGACGTCGTTCTGGGCGGTGGCTCCGCCTATTTTCTCGGCAAGGATACCCCCGGTTCCAAGCGCAAGGACGATAAGGACTATATCAAGCTCTTCCAGGAAGCCGGCTACACGCTGGCCACCAGCAAGACCGAGCTTGCAGCCGCTGAAGGCACCAATACCGGCAAGATTCTCGGCCTGTTTCACACCGGCAACATGGACGCGATGCTCGATCGCGGTTTCCTCAAGAAAGGCACCGTCGACAAGTTTCCGGATCAGCCGGGCCTCGTCGATATGACCAAGAGCGCTCTCGACCAGCTGTCGAAGAACCCGGACGGCTTCTTCCTCATGGTGGAAGCCGCAAACATCGACAAGATGTCCCATCCGCTCGACTGGGATCGGGCCGTTGTCGAAACCATCGAGTTCGACAAGACGGTCGGTCTTGCCCGGGAATTCGCCGCCAGGAACCCGGATACGCTGATCGTCGTCACCGGCGATCACACCCATGGCGTTTCGATCATCGGCACCGTCGATGACGAAAGGCCGGGCACCGACATGCGCGAAAAGGTCGGCACCTATGCCGATGCCGGCTTCCCGAACTACACGGATGCCGACGGCGATGGCTATCCGGACAAGATCGACGTGACCCGTCGCCTGTTTCTGAACGCCAACAACGGCCCGGACCATTACGAAACCTTCCGCCCGAAGCTCGATGGCCCGTTCGTTCCGGCGATCCAGAACGAAAAGAAGGAATATGTCGCCAACGAGGAATACAAGACCGTGCCCGGCGCGGTCTTCGTCGAAGGCAACATTCCGCGCGAAGGCGATTCGGGCGTTCACGCCGTGGACGACGTCGTCCTGCAGTCGACCGGTCCGGGCTCCGAAGGTTTCAAGGGATACATGGAGCAGAGCGATGTTTACCGTGTCCTCGCCGACGCCTTTGCCCTCGGCGCCAAGCAGACGAACTAGGATGTGATATCCTGCCTGGCGTGCTCCAGGGCTCGCCGGGCAATCTTTTCAATGGATCTCTGCAAGAGCGATCCGACGGAGATGAGCGATGCCGTTGATATCCTCCCACCTGAAAAGCCGCCGGGAAATGCTCGGTTTGCTCGCCGGCCTTCCCCTGCTTTTCTCCATTCGGGTTTCGCACGCATCCTCCTCCATCGCCTTCGATGAACTCTACGGAAAATTCGGCGTGCTTGGCCTCGAGTTTTCCGACAAGGTGAAGTCGCTTGCCGGTCAGGATGTGTCGATATGCGGCTTCATGGCGCCGCCGCTGAAGGCCGAGGCTGCCTTCTTCGTGTTGACCGAAATTCCGATGTCGCTTTGCCCCTTCTGCTCGTCCGACGCCGACTGGCCGGACAATATCGTCGTGGTTTACCTCGACGAGAAGCAGACTTTCGTGCAGCCTTCCCAGACCATCGAGGTACACGGAACGCTTGAATATGGTTCCTGGACTGATCCGGAAACCGGCTTTGTCAGCCTTTTGCGCCTGCGCGGTGCGCAATACGAGACGGTTTGAGTATCTGATGCTTCCTCTTCAGATTGATGCGGTCGCCGTCCGATATCCCGGCCTATCCGCTCCCGTCCTCGATATACCTGCCCTCGCCATAGCCCCCGGTAGCCGGGTTGCCATTACGGGTGCATCGGGATCGGGGAAAAGCACGCTGGTCAATATCATGACCGGGCTGGAGCGGGCGCGCCAGGGGCATGTACGTTGGGGCGATATCGATATCGCATCCCTTTCGGAAGGTGCGCGGGACCGCTGGCGCGGTATCCATATCGGTCTCGTAATGCAGGACTTTCATCTGTTTCCCGGCCTTTCGGCGATCGACAACGTGCTCTTGCCGGCGCGGCTATCGCGTGCCGCCAGGGCGGATGACCATGCGCGCGCAGCGCTGCTGCTGGAGAATGTCGGCCTTTCTCGTTCCAGACAGGCGGTGGAAACGATGTCGCGTGGCGAGATGCAGCGGGTTGCGATTGCCCGTGCGTTGCTGCGTAAACCGGCGATCCTGATTGCCGACGAGCCGACGGCCAGCCTCGATATGGAAAGCGCCGATGCGGTCGCCCGCCTTTTGCTGGAGCTTTCACAGGCGCATGCCAGCACGTTGATCGTCGTTTCCCACGATCCTCGCCTGACCCGACGTCTCGATCGCTGCCTGACACTGGTTTCAGGCCGGATCACCGGCGATGACATGACCGGGGAGCAGATGTCATGACCGGCTTTATCCTTGCCGATCTGCGCCGGCTGTGGCTGGGCTCGCTGGTCATCGTCCTGCTGATCGCCTTCGCGGCGGCTCTTAGTGTTGCCGTCACCCTTCAGGAGCGTGCCCTGCGGCTGGGAAGCGCGCGTGCGGCCGATCGTTTCGACCTCGTCATCGGCGCGCCCGGCAGCGAAACGCAACTTGTTCTCTCATCCGTTTTCCTCCAAGCCTCTCCGCTGCCCCTGATGTCCGGCGAGATTCTGCCCAAACTCGCGGCCGACCCGCGCGTATCCTGGGTGGCGCCCGTGGGGTTCGGGGATTCCTTCGGCGGCTATCCGATTGTCGGCACCGCGACGGTTCTGATTTCCGAGCTTTCATCTGTCGATGAAGGCCGGTTGTTTCAGAAAGCGGGAGAGGCGGTCGTCGGCGCGGCGGTGGATTTGCCGATGGGCTATGGGGTCAAGCCGATGCATGGTTCCGCCCATGAGGGCGGCGAAACCCATACCGGACTTGCCTATACGGTGGTGGGGCGTATGAAGCCCACCGGCACCGCCTGGGACAAGGCCATTCTTGTTCCGATTCAGTCGGTTTGGGCGCTTCACGGCCTTGGCGGGCATCATCAGGAAGAGGCCGAGATCGCCGGCGATCACAATCACGAAGCTGGCCATGCCGAGGACGAAGGCCATGAGCATGGTCATCTCGATCCGAAGGCGCCGGTATCGGAAGTATGGGTCCATGACGCGCCGGGCCTGCCGGCTCTCCTGGTCAAGCCGAAGTCGATCGCCGATGCCTATAGACTGCGGCAGGAGTACCGGGGGAACGGGACGCTGGCCGTGTTTCCGGGCGAGGTTCTGACAGCCCTCTACGTAACCGTGGGCGATGCCAAGAAAGTGCTGTCGGCGGTTGCCATTGGCGCGCAGGTGTTGGTTGCCGCAGCGGTTCTTCTGGTCACGGTCGTTCATATCGGCCAACGCAAGCGCCAGATCGGTGCGCTTCGGGCCTTCGGCGCGCCGCAATCGGCTGTGTTTGTGATCGTATGGCTTGAACTTTTCGTGCTGAATGCGATTGGCATATTTCTCGGTTTCAGCATCGGCTATGTCGCCGCACGGCTGATGTCGGGCCTGTTTGCAGGTGAAAGCGGAATAAAGCTGCCTGTTGGTTTCGTCGGGAGTGATGCTTTCAGCGCCGGTGCGATCCTGCTGTTTGCGGCGGTTCTTGCTGTCATACCGGCCCTGATCGCCTATCGGCAATCCCCAGCCATGGCCTTGAGAAGCTGACCACCCGGTCACCGCAACATCCTTAACATTATACTAAAGTCATAAGCCGAAAGCATCGCTAGCAGGATCGCCTATTTCTGCCATCCTGCTGCGATGGCGCATTTCGTTCGCGGTCGAGGAGGATCGCAAACATCGGGGGATGCGCTCCAACGCCGTTTTCTGAGTGGAGGACTATCGAAATGGCAAATGTAGCGACGGCGAGCAGTGAAAAATCTGCTCCCATGACGCAGGAGCAGAAGAAGGTGATTTTCGCCTCTTCGCTCGGCACGATCTTCGAGTGGTATGATTTCTATCTTTACGGTTCGCTGGCCGTCTATATCGGCGCGACCTTCTTCAGCTCGTATCCTGAAACCACCCGCAACATCTTCGCGCTGCTTGCCTTTGCCGCCGGCTTCCTCGTGCGTCCGTTCGGCGCGCTGGTGTTCGGCCGCCTCGGCGATCTCGTCGGTCGCAAATACACCTTCCTCGTCACCATTCTGATCATGGGTCTGTCGACCTTCCTCGTCGGTGTCCTGCCCGGTGCCGCATCGATCGGCATTGCCGCCCCGATCCTGCTGATCGCGCTGCGCATGCTGCAGGGACTGGCGCTTGGCGGTGAATATGGCGGGGCTGCAACCTATGTTGCCGAGCATGCGCCGAATGGCAAACGCGGCTATTTCACCTCATGGATCCAGACGACGGCAACGCTCGGTCTGTTCCTGTCGCTGGTTGTCATCGTTGCGGTTCAGCTCGCTGTCGGCAAGGACGCCTTCGCAGCCTGGGGCTGGCGCATTCCGTTCCTGCTCTCCTGCGTCCTGCTCGGCATTTCCGTCTGGATCCGTCTGAAGATGAACGAGTCCCCGGCCTTCCAGAAGATGAAGGAAGAGGGCAAGGGCTCCAAGGCGCCGCTGACGGAAGCCTTCGGTCAGTGGAGAAACGCCAAGATCGCACTGCTTGCCCTGTTCGGCGCCGTCGTCGGTCAGGCTGTCGTCTGGTACTCGGGCCAGTTCTACGCCCTGTTCTTCCTGCAGAACATCCTGAAGGTCGACGGCCAGTCCGCCAACCTGATGGTTGCCGCCTCGCTGCTCATCGGCACCGGCTTCTTCGTCTTCTTTGGCTGGCTGTCGGACAAGATCGGCCGCAAACCGATCATCATGGCGGGCCTTCTGCTTGCCATGGTCACCTACTTCCCGCTGTTCAAGGCGCTGACCTGGGCCGGTAACCCGGCACTGGCGGAAGCCCAGGCAACCGTTCGCGCCACGGTCACGGCCGATCCGGCGGACTGCAAGTTCCAGTTCAACCCGACGGGTACGGCGAAGTTCACGACGTCCTGCGATATCGCAACGGCATTCCTGACCCGCAACTCGGTCCCTTACGATGTTGTCGCCGGCCCGGCCGGTACGCCTGCCACGGTCAAGATCGGTGAAGAAACCGTCACCAGCTTCGACGCCGTTGCCGCTGGCGATCAGGCGAAGGCTCAGACCGCAGCGTTTGAAAAGCAGATCAACATCGCACTTCACGATGCAGGATATCCGCTGGTCCGTGGCGCCGTAAAGGTTCCGGAAAGCAAGCTTGACGGCTTTGTTGCCGCCAACTCGGAACTGGCTCTGGATGCTGCTGCCGTTCGTGGTGGCGAAAAGGCCACGATGACCGGCGAACAGCTCGTTGCCGCCAAGCTGCTGACGGCTGAGGAAGCTGCCGGCGTCACCGACATGGCGGTCTTCACGATCGACAAGGGCGGTGCCTTTACGATGGTGGCCGATCCGGCTCGCGTCAACTGGGTAACGATCATCGCCATCCTGACCGTGCTCGTCATCTACGTGACGATGGTCTATGGCCCGATCGCAGCACTTCTGGTCGAGCTGTTCCCGACCCGTATCCGCTATACCGGCATGTCCCTGCCCTACCACATCGGTAACGGCTGGTTCGGCGGCCTGCTGCCGGCAACGGCCTTTGCGATGAGCGCGGCCCAGGGCGATATCTACTACGGCCTGTGGTATCCGATCGTCTTCGCCGGCATCACCCTCGTCATCGGCATGCTCTTCCTGCCGGAAACCAAGGATCGCGATATCCACGCCATGGATTGATTGATCCCGACGTTTTGAAACCGAGAGGCCCGGTGCATCCTGCGCCGGGCCTTTTCATTGCGGGGAAGCGGATATCATGTCGCGCTTCGGCTTTGGCCATCCGTTGTCGTCAGGCAGGAAGAGCCATCGTTTCCGGGCAAAGAAAAATGCCATCATCATCGCCGTCCAGAGCCCGATCAGGAGACCTGCGGCAACGTCGCTCGGATAGTGCGCGCCGACGATGATGCGGGTGATGCCGATGGTCAGGGCACCCAGAAGAAACAGGATGCGCAGGCGCGGCACGAGCATGGAAAAGGCGCCGAAAAAGGAACCGACGGCCGCCGAATGGCCGGATGGAAAACTCTGGAACAGCCAGTCGCTGGCAAAGGGCGTCAGGCTGTGGGCGCCATAGTCAAGAAACAGCTCCGGCCGCGCCCGACCGATCAGAAACTTGGCGAGATGCACGAGTGCGCTCGCGCTGCCGATGGTGAGAAGAAAATATAAGGAAAGGCGCTTGGCCGTCAGCAACCTGTCGCGCAAGCCTTGGCTCGTTGCCACCCGTCGCAGCACATAGGCGATGATGACGACGGCTCCCGAGCCGTAGACCATCCAGCCGAAGGTGCCGAAATCGGTGATCCGATTGTTAAAGTCGATGATGGTTGGCGGAAGGGCCTGCGCGCGCTGGGAAATGCCGGCGTCGAAGGGAAGCAGGGCTGCGACCAGCAATATGGTCGCGAGAAAAATCCAGCCGGTCGAGGAAAGCGGTCTGTTCATGACGTGCCTTTCATTGACGCAGAACATCTGTCGATGAAATCGGCGATTTCAACTGCTGCACAGAAAAAATGCCCCTGAATTTTTTGGTTCAGGGGCATCTCGTTGTTCAGGTGAAAGCTATCAGGCGGAAAGCGCCTTGAACTCCGAAAGGATGGCGTCGCCCATCTCGGTCGTGCCGACCTGACGCGCGCCTTCAGCCATGATATCGCCGGTGCGGATGCCCTTGTCGAGAACGTTGGCGATGGCCTTCTCGAGATTGTCGGCTTCCTTCACGAGATTGAAGGAGTAGCGCAGGCACATGGCAAACGAAGCGATCATGGCGATCGGGTTGGCAATGCCCTTGCCGGCGATATCCGGTGCCGAGCCGTGAACCGGCTCGTAGAGCGCCTTTCGTTTGCCGCTCTTGGCGTCCGGTGCGCCGAGCGAAGCGGACGGCAGCATGCCGAGCGAACCGGTGAGCATGGCGGCAACGTCGGACAGCATGTCGCCGAACAGGTTGTCGGTGACGATGACGTCGAACTGCTTGGGCTGGCGAACCAGCTGCATGCCGCCGGCGTCCGCCAGCATGTGCTCGAGCTGTACGTCGGAATACTTTTCCTTGTGGGTCGCGGTGACCACCTGGTTCCAGAGCACGCCCGACTTCATGACGTTGCGCTTTTCCATCGAGCAGACGCGGTTCTGGCGGGTGCGGGCCATTTCGAAGGCGACGCCGGAGATGCGCTCGATTTCGTAGGTGTCATAGACCTGCGTGTCGATCGCGCGCTTCTGTCCGTTGCCGAGATCGGTGATCGTCTTTGGCTCGCCGAAATAGACGCCGCCCGTCAGTTCGCGGATGATGAGGATGTCGAGGCCTTCGACCAGCTCCGGCTTCAGCGAGGATGCGGACGCGAGCGCCGGGTAGCAGATGGCCGGGCGCAGGTTCGCGAAGAGTTCCATGTCCTTGCGCAGACGCAGCAGGCCGGCTTCCGGGCGCACTTCGTAAGGCACGTCATCCCACTTCGGGCCGCCGACGGCGCCGAACAGCACGGCATCGGCCGCCATCGCTTTTTCCATGTCGGCATCGGAGATCGCCGCGCCATGGGCATCATAGGCGGAACCGCCCACGAGACCTTCGTCGACGGTGAAGCCGGCGGCCATCTCGTCGTTCATGTAGGCGATGATCTTGCGAACTTCCGCCATGGCTTCCGGGCAGATGCCGTCGCCGGGCAGGAGGAACAGGTTGCGCACTGTCATGGGGAATTCCTTGTGTTTGCACAATGTCTGGACGTCTTGTCGGGCGCGTTCTTAACGCAACTTTCTGCCAAGGAAAATGCAATTCGGGAAAGATTCGGTCGTGTTCGTCGGTTTATCGGAGTTCCCGCCGATACAACGGCCGGCGCGGGATGGTGGGATTCTCCTGCTGACCGGAGCATGGGCTTCGGCAAAGCTTCCGGAGTAAACCATGCGAAAGTTCGCACGCTCGATCACCACCGTTCTGCGCGCCACCCTCGACCTCTTGACCTTCGGTGGCAAGCGCCGGTGAAAATTTCGCACCGGTTCCCCCGAAATATCACGAGCCCAGCCGTTGTGGGATCGTCAACCACCGAATGAAGCGGTCCCAAGGCCAGAACCTGCATCACCACGCCAATCCGCTGATCCAGAAGGTGCGCTTCTGCCAATAGCCTGCTTATTACAGCCCTCCAGCATGCAAAGCCGGCCCTTCCTGCGGCCGGTTTGCGTGTCTGGCGCTTGATCAGGGGTGGCCGGACATGCTCATCTGCGCTCGCAACGAGACCAGCGCCCGCAATACCGGGCAGGAAGCATGAAAGCAGGGAACATGACGGGGCATCCATTTAAAACAGGCACCTTTGTCGGCCGTGTCTGGCGGCCCGAACTTTCCGGTCCCTCGGTCGTCGCCGTCAGGGATGGCATGGTTCACGATATAACCGGTGGTGACATCGCAACCATGCGCGATCTGATCGAGCAGGACGATCCGCTTGCCGCGCTTGCTTCACGCCAGAGCGAAACGCTGGGCACGGTCGAGGATATCCTTTCCGCATCGCTTGCGGCGGCCGGCGATACAGGCCGCCTGCATCTTCTGGCGCCGGTCGATCTTCAGGCGGTCAAGGCCTGTGGCGTCACCTTTGCCCGTTCGATGATCGAGCGCGTCATCGAGGAGCGTGCCGCGGGCAATCCGCATCTTGCTGAAAAGATCCGCGAGAAAGTGGTTTCGATCATCGGCGATAGCCTGCGCAATCTCAAAGCCGGTTCGGCTGAGGCTGCCAAGGTCAAAGCGGCGTTGATCGAGGAAGGCGTCTGGTCGCAATATCTGGAAGTCGGCATCGGTCCGGATGCAGAGGTTTTCTCGAAGGCGCAGGTTCTGTCCTCCGTCGGCCACGGCGCCGATGTCGGTCTGCATCCGATTTCGAAATGGAACAATCCCGAGCCTGAAATCGTGCTCGTCGTCGACAGCCGCGGACGGGTGAAGGGTGCGACGCTCGGCAACGATGTCAACCTGCGCGATGTCGAGGGCCGCTCGGCGCTTCTGCTCGGCAAGGCCAAGGACAACAATGCCTCCTGCTCGATCGGCCCGTTCATCCGGCTTTTCGACAAGCACTATTCCCTCGATTCGGTCCGCAACGCTGATCTTGATCTGCATGTGAAGGGCGATGACGGCTACGTGCTTGTCGGCCGCAGCTCGATGAAGGAGATCAGCCGCGATCCGCTCGATCTCGTCGCCCAGACGATCGGCCGCCATCATCAGTATCCCGACGGTCTCGTGCTTTTCATGGGCACGCTGTTTGCCCCGGTCGAGGATCGCGACATTCCCGGCCAGGGCTTTACCCACAAGACCGGAGATGTCGTGACGATCTCCAATCCTGATCTCGGGGCACTGACAAACCGTGTACGGCTTTCGACCGAATGCGCCCCGTGGACCTTCGGGCTTGGGCAATTGATGCGCAATCTGGCCGGACGCGGGCTGATCTGAAGCGTTCAGGTTGCTGTCAGCATAGGAGACGAGAGGTGCGGTCAGTCGAACTGACCGAGGATCTCGTCACTTGCCGTCCAACATCGTTTCTTCCGCCCGTCCCCGTATCGGCAGCGCCACGCTGAGCTTTCTCGTGGCGCTCTTCCTGCTTGCGATACTCAATCGCACGTTCTGGCAACGGGCAGATACCTATCTTTCCGGAAATCTCGTTTCCCTGAGCGCGCTTGCCATCGCGCTGCTGGCCGTGTTTACCGCCCTCCTGACGGCCGTTTCGATCAAGTATGTGACAAAGCCCATCTTCATGCTTCTGATCGTGGCGGCGTCCCTCGGGGCCTGGTTCACCGACACCTACGGCACGATCATCGATAGCGACATGATCCGCAATGTCGTCGAGACGACCGGGCCTGAATCCAGCCGTTTCTTTACACCGGGTCTGTTCGCGCATCTGCTGGTGACCGCCGTCCTTCCCTGTCTGTTGATCGCCTGGGTCAGGATCGTCCACCGGCCGTTCTGGGCCAAGGTCGGCTGGAATCTCGCGATTATCCTGCCCTGCCTTCTCGCCTTCGGCGTGGCGGTCACGAGCCAGGCCCGCGTCTTCGCTTCGACTGTGCGCACCCACAAGGATCTTGCCCGCGTCATCAATCCCTTCGTGCCACTGGCAAGCGCCGTCCGTTACACGATCGATAGCGGCGGAGAGGCCAACATCATCGTCGAGCCACTCGGTTCGGATGCCAGGCGTATCGACCGTGGCATAGCTCCCGCCAAGCCGCGCGTCACGATCATCGTGGCCGGCGAAACGGCAAGGGCCGCCAATTTCTCGCTCGGCGGCTATGATCGGGAAACCAATCCCGAGCTGAAGGCCGAGGGCGTCATCTATTTTCGCGACACGACGAGTTGCGGCACGGCGACGGCCGTTTCGCTGCCCTGCATGTTCTCCGTCTATACCCGCAAGGAATATACCCATCGCAAGGGCCTTTCGACGGAAACCTTGCCCGACGTGCTCACCCATGCGGGTATTGACGCGGAATGGTGGGACAACAACACCGGCAGCAAGGGTATCGCCGACCGGATCGGGAACGTCAGCCTGCCGGCGGTCAATGATCCGCGCTTCTGCAAGGATGGCGAGTGCCTGGACGGTATGTTTCTCGACCGGCTGGATGCCTGGCTCGACACTGTCAGGAACGACAGCGTGCTGGTGCTGCATCAGCTGGGCAGCCACGGACCCGCTTATTATCTGCGTTACCCGGACGAGTTCCGCAAGTTCACGCCGGATTGCCGCGCGCCGGAGTTCACCGCCTGCAGCCGTGAGGAAGTTGTCAATGCCTACGACAACACCATCCTCTATACCGACCATGTTCTGGCGGGTGTCGTGCAGCGACTGAAACGTCATGGGGACAGGCTTGCGACATCGATGCTCTATATGTCCGACCACGGCGAATCGCTTGGTGAGAACGGCGTCTATCTCCACGGCATGCCCTATATGATCGCGCCGGGGGAACAGACCCATATCCCCTTCGTGCTCTGGATGGACGATGACTTCGCCGCGTCGACGGATGTGAAGCGATCCTGCATCCAGGCACGGGCAACGGAGCCCAGCTCGCATGACAACCTGTTTCACAGCATCCTCGGCATGATGAATGTGGAGACCTCGGTCTACGATCCGTCGCTCGACATTCTGGCATCTTGCCGCGTCGATCCGATTTCCTGACCGAGCACCTGTAAAGCGTTTACTTTTGCTCTATGGTCGGGGAAGTCGAAGTGGCAAGCGAAGCGGTGCCGGTGCGGATTCTGCTGATCGAAGACGACGAGATTCTCGGTGAGGCCGTGCGCGACCATGTGGTCGCGGGCGGTCATGCTGTGGACTGGTTCACAACTTTGTCTGATGCGTCAGCCGCGGTCGCGGTCGCTTCCTACGGGCTCATCCTGCTCGACCTGCGCCTTCCCGATGGAACCGGGTTGACGCTGCTGCGCGACCTCAGGCACCGGGAGGATGCCACCCCCATCATTATCCTGACGGCTCACGACCAGATCAGCGATCGCATCGAAGGCCTGAACAGCGGCGCGGACGATTATCTGGTCAAGCCTTTCGATCTCGACGAGCTTTCCGCCCGCATCCATGCGGTGGCGCGGCGCTATAGCGGCAAGCCCGCCTCCGTCATTCGTCTGCCCGGACTTGTGGTCGATCAGGCGAACCGGCATCTGATCGTCGATGACCTCCCGGTTTCGCTGAGTGGTCGCGAATGGGCGGTGCTGGAGCGTCTGCTGGAGCGGCCCGGCGCCATCGTCTCGAAAGCCCAGATCGAGGAGGCGCTCTATGCCTTCGGCTCCGAAATCGAAAGCAATACGGTCGAGGTCTATGTCAGCCGTCTTCGCAAGAAGATCGGCCGGGAGCGCATCGCCACGGTGCGGGGCGTCGGCTATAGTCTCGGAGCAAAGCCATGAAGATGCGCGAAGCCAGCATGAGCCGCAGGCTCATCATCGCATTGACGGGCACCGTCACCGCCTTCTGGCTGATTGCGGCGGGTCTCGGCATCATGGTGATGCTCGAAGAGTTCGGCGAGATTTTCGACAGCGTTCTTGAAGAAACGGCGGAGCGGCTGTTGCCGCTGGCGCTCGACGATCTCGCCCGCAATGCCGATGCCGCGAGCCCCGGCCGGATCGCATCCAGCGCCCTGCCGGAAGAAGCGTATCTGACCTATCAGGTGCGGGATCGCAGCGGCGCCGTCCTGCTGCGCTCCCATGCCCTGAGCGGTCCGCCGTTGGAGGCGCCGCTCCGGCGCGGTTATCACGATACGCCAACCCACCGCATCTATACCACCGTTTCGGCGGACGGGGCGATTTTCGTGCAGGTTGCCGATCCCCTCTCCTTCCGCCAGGAGGCGGCGGTCGAAGGCGGCAGCACGCTCATCCTGCCCCTGCTTGTGTTGATCCCGGCCAGCATCTTCGCCATCCGCCTGATCGTGCGGCGCATGCTGAAGCCCGTCGAAAGCCTGCGTGCGGAAATTGCCATCAAGGATGGCGGCAACATGGCGGCCATCGAGCCCGGCCCCCTGCCCGTCGAGCTTCAGCCTATCGCCCGCTCCGTCAACCTTCTACTGGAGCGGTTGAAAGGCGCGTTGGAAGCCGAACGCGAATTTAC
>JAVBSF010000456.1:0-15658 GCA_031556925.1 Pararhizobium sp. | reverse complement strand
CCGACCAGTGACAGCAGGATACCGTAGTAAAGGCCGAGGATGATGCAGAGCGAGCCCTGGCCGCGGATGAAGCCGGCGATGGTCGAATCCATGTCACGAGCGATCTGACGCACCGTCTCGACATGATCGCGCGGCACCCAGCTATCGACCTTGGCGACCATACGGTCCCAGTCGAGCAACATGTAGAAGGCAACGACGGGGGTGACGATGAGCAGCGACAGAATGTCGAGCAGGGCGACGCCGGAACTCCAGATCTGTTGGAACAGCGTGACCATGAAGCCCGCGCCCTGCTCCAGTATCTTCATCGCATTCTGCTTGATGGAGCCCATCTGGCTGGCCAGCCAATCAGGCACGAGGCGCGAATTGGCATCGAGCAGCACTTCCTGAAGGCGGGTCGTGTAACCCGGCACCCGCTCGATGAAGTCGGCCGCCTGCGAGGCGATGATCGGGATGATGATCACCAGCGCCAGAACGAAGATGACGATAAAGCTGATGAGAATGACGATCGTCGCCATCAGTCGGCTGAGGCCCCGGCGCTCCAGCCAGTCGGCGACCGGATCGAGAAAATAGGCGAGCGCCATGCCGGCGAGGAACGGCAGCAGGATCGAACTGAAAACGGCCAGGAAAACGACGAACAGAAGGAAGCACAGTCCCCAGAAGAGGATCTGCTTCTGCAGCCCGTTGCCGCCCGCGCCGTCGGGATTAGCCTTGCCGTTCATGTCTTTTCTTTCGCTGCCACGCGCATTGTGTCCCGTCAGGAGATAGGATGCGCCGGCGAGCGGGGTCAAGCCTGTGACGAAATTCACCCCGGCAATGCGGGCAAAACGGTGAAAAAACGGCCTTTGCGGGCCTGCGGCGCTTGCACTCGGCCCACGCCCATGCCAATCGCAAGCGAACACGACCCCATGCGACAAGCCAGCGGAGACTTATGCCATGAGCGAGGCGGGAAAGAACGGTCTGACCTATAGCGATGCGGGCGTCGATATCGACGCCGGAAACCTGCTGGTGGAAAAGATCAAGCCGCATGTGCGCTCGACGCGCCGCCCCGGTGCCGATGGCGAGATCGGCGGCTTCGGCGGCCTCTTCGACCTGAAGGCGGCTGGTTTCACCGATCCGGTTCTGGTCGCGGCCAATGACGGCGTCGGCACCAAGCTGAAGATTGCCATCGACGCGAACAAGCACGACACGGTCGGCATCGACCTCGTTGCCATGTGCGTCAACGATCTCGTGGTCCAGGGCGCAGAGCCCCTGTTCTTCCTCGACTATTTCGCGACCGGCAAGCTCGACCCGGATCAGGGTGCGGCGATCGTCGGCGACATTGCCGATGGCTGCCGTCAGGCAGGCTGCGCGCTGATCGGCGGCGAGACGGCAGAGATGCCCGGCATGTATTCCGGCGGCGATTACGATCTGGCCGGCTTTGCTGTGGGCGCTGCCGAGCGCGGCAAGCTGCTGCCGGCCGGCGATATCGGCGAAGGCGATGTGATCCTCGGTCTCGCCTCTTCCGGCGTTCACTCCAATGGCTATTCGCTGGTGCGCAAGATCGTCGCCCTTTCCGGCCTCGCCTGGGATGCGCCTGCACCGTTCGGCGAAGGCACGCTTGCCGATGTGCTGATGACGCCGACGAAGATTTATGTGAAACCGCTGTTGAAGGTTATCCGCGAGACCGGCGCGATCAAGGCGCTCGCCCATATCACGGGCGGCGGCTTCCCGGAAAACATTCCGCGCGTGCTGCCGAAGCATCTGGCGGCCGAAATCGATCTCGATGCCGTGAAGGCTCCGGCCGTGTTCTCCTGGCTTGCCAAGACCGGGGGCGTCGCGGCCAATGAAATGCTGCGCACCTTCAACTGCGGCGTCGGCATGATCGCCGTGGTACCGGCCGGCGAGGCCGAAAAGGTTGCCGCCGCGCTGACGGCCGAGGGCGAAACGGTATTCCGCCTCGGCCGCATGGTGGCCCGCGAGGAAGGCGCTGCCGGCACGATCTACAAGGGCACGCTCGCCCTATGACGACGGCGACTACCCGCAAACGTGTCGTCGTCTTCATTTCCGGCGGCGGCTCGAACATGCTGGCGCTTGCCGAGGCGACAGAAGCACCGGACTTCCCGGCTGAGATCGTCGCCGTGATTTCGGACAAGGCCGATGCCGGCGGGCTCACCAAGGCAGAAGCGCTTGGCATCCGCACGATGAGCTTCGTGCGCAAGGATTTTGCCAGTAATGATGCGCACGAAGCCGCGATCCTCGAAGCGCTCGATGCGCTCTCGCCCGACATCATCTGCCTCGCCGGTTACATGAGGCTCCTGTCCGGCGCCTTTATCAGCCGGCATGAGGGCAAGATCATCAACATCCACCCTTCCCTGCTGCCGCTGTTTCCCGGCCTCGAAACCCATCGCCGGGCAATAGAAGCCGGCCACGACAAGGCGGGTTGCACCGTGCATTTCGTAACTGAAGGCATGGATGAAGGCCCGGTGATCCTGCAGGCTGACGTGCCGGTTCTCGCCGGCGACACGCCGGAAACTCTGGCGGCGCGGGTGCTGACCGTGGAGCATCAGAGCTATCCCGCGGCGCTCAGACTTCTCGCGGAAGGCAAGGTGCGGATGGACGGCGGCAAAACGGTTCGGAGCGAAGAGTGAGCCGGGCGGAGTATCCGCGTCAAGCCCTCCCGCCTTTCGCTATGCCTCAGTTTCGCCCAAGATAACGTTGCTCGCGACGAAGGAAAAGAAGTCTTCCGCTGTCGTTTCGAGGAGAGGCGGACCCATATCAAGGCAAAAGACCGCCTGCCCCATGGAGGGACAAAGGCAATATCGCCACGACGCACCGGAGTCCGCGATCATGAGCGTGTCCACTGGCAACCTTTGGATGAATGTATTGCGATTCGATTCGGAATTATATTGCTGAAAAGATGTGTGTTGCTGAACGTTAGAGGCAGGCTCCGGATCGTAGATATAGAAGCCGCATGTGGTCTCACCTGTCCCGATTGTTCGGATGAATTCCAGATACTGGCTCAATATACCGGGATAAAGGAGTGCAATATTCCGGACGGCTTCCTCCGACATAGGCGTTAACGAAGACAATTCGTTGCCACGGTCAAGGTCGAGTAGCTGTGCGATGTCTTTTATCGCTGGCAATCCACTCACTTGCCCGCCCCCAATTTTCCCTTGTTCAGCATCGCCCATTGCAGGAGCATGATCGTCTTGCCGTCACAGATGTCGCCGGTTTCGATCATCGCCATCGCTTGCGCCAGCGGCACTTCCAGAACCTCGATATCCTCGTCCTCATGAGCGGCACCACCGCCCTCTTCCGCGCGCTCGTTCACATCGATAACAGCGGCGAAGAAGTGGAGGATTTCCGTGACGGAGCCAGGAGACATGAAGGACTGGAAGACAGGGCGAACGTCCTTAACGATATAGCCGGTTTCTTCGACCACCTCGCGGCGGATGGCCTCCGTCGGATTATCGCCGTCCAGCAGGCCGGCCGGCGTTTCCAGCAGCCAGCCGGAATGGCCGTTGACATAGGTCGGAACGCGGAACTGGCGAACAAGGATGACGCTGTCGCGCTTGGGATCGTACAGCAGGATCGTTGCGCCATTGCCGCGATCATAGGCCTCGCGCTTCAGGGTCTTCGTCTTGCCGTTCGAGCCGGTGTAGTTGTAGGTGATGTTGCGCAGGTGATACCAGTTTTTCGAGAGCGTCTCGTCCTTGAGAATCTCGATCGTCGCATCCTTGAATTTCGTCATTACAGGTCCTTGCGCAGCCAGATTTTGTTGTCGTGGAAGGCGGCGCCGCCATAGGGCGCAACCGCATCGCCACCGGTCAGCACGTTGATGCCCTCGCCGTCGAGATGGGCGTCGTTGGGCCAGAGACCTTCTGCGATGACGACGCCGCGCCGTGCGCCGCCGCCAAGTTTCGCATGCAGGCGTATTTCGCCCCTGACATTGCCGAGACAGACGATATCGCCCTCCGCGATGCCGAGCGCCGTCGCGTCGTCCGGATGGATCATCGCTTCCGGGCGAACTTCCTTCTGCACCGACGACGGGGTTTCCGCGAAGGTGGAATTGAGGAAGGAGCGTGCCGGAGACGTGGCAAGACGGAAGGGATGGGCCTCATCCGCCACCTCGATCAGATCGACATGATCGGGGAATTCCGGCAGGTCCAGGACCGGACCGAAGGCGCCGAGCGCCTTGGGCGGGCGGTTCGGGGCTGGCGTGCCGGTCCAGTCTGCCTTGAAACGGAACTTTCCATCCGGATGGCCGAAACCCTGGACGAAATGGGCGGTGTCGAAATCCGGCTGAATATCGAGCCATTTTTCCCGCTTCAGCGCATCGAAACCGATGCCGTAATTGACGAGGATATGATCGATATGCTCGCGCTCGCTCAGGCCAAAGCCGGGGCGGTCGGCGACGCCGAGACGTTTGGCCAGTTCCTCAATGACGAAGAGATTGGTGCGCACCGTCGATGGCGGCTCGACCACCTTGGGGCCGAGCAGGATATGCTGGTGACCGCCGCCGCGATAGAGATCGTCATGTTCCAGGAACATGGTGGCGGGCAGCACGATATCGGCGACCTTGGCCGTATCGGTCATGAACTGCTCGTGCACGGCGACGAAGAGATCGTCACGCAGGAAACCCTGCTTCACGAGCCGCTGTTCGGGGGCGACGTTGACGGGATTGGTGTTCTGGATCAAGAGCGCCGTTACCGGGCCGCGGTGGCGCAGCGCCTCGGCGTTGCCAGTCAGCACGCGGCCGATCTGCGACTGATCAAGCATGCGGATATCCGGGTCGACCATGGCCGTGCCCATCAATTCGCGCTTGTCGAAGCGGAAGACGTCGTTGTTCGTATGGAAGGCGCCGCCGCCTTCATATTGCCAGGAGCCGAGCACCGTTGGGACCGAGGCCGCCGCATGGATGGCGACCGCGCCGTTGCGCTGGCGGGTAAAGCCGTAGCCGAGGCGGAAATAGCTCTTCTTGGTCGTGCCGACGAGCTTGGCGAAGGCCTCGATTTCCTCGACCGACAGGCCGGTGATGGCGGAAGCCCAGTCAGGGGTACGGGTCGCAAGGTGGGCTTCGAGGCCGGCCGGGTCGTCGGCGTAGCGGGCGAGATAGGCGCGGTCGGCATAGCCGTCGCGGAAGGCGACGTGCATGACGGCGCAGGCGAGCGCGGCATCCGTGCCGGGCTTGAGCACGAGCCCCATATCGGCCTGCTTGACGGTCGGGTTATCGTAGATATCGATCACGACGATCTTGGCGCCGCGTTCCTTGCGGGCCTTGACGGCGTGGGTCATGACGTTGACCTGGGTCGCGACCGCATTGGTGCCCCAGATGACGACGCAATCGGATTTCGCCATTTCACGCGGATCCGGGCCGCGCAGCGATCCTGTCGCCATGGCAAGGCCGGTCCAGGCCATGTTGGTGCAGATCGAGCCGAAGAAGCCGGAATAACGCTTGGCGTGGCGCAGGCGCTCGATGGAATCGCGCTGCACCTGCCCCATGGTGCCGGCGTAGAAATAGGGCCAGACGGCTTCGGAGCCGTGAAGTTGTTCGGCCTTGACGAAGGCGTTGGCAATCTCGTCGAGGGCGGCTTCCCAAGAAATCTCCTGCCAGCGGCCCTCGCCCTTGGCGCCCGAGCGGCGCTGCGGCACCATCAGGCGGCCGGGATGATAGATGCGCTCGGAATAGCGGGCCACCTTGGCGCAGATGACGCCGGCGGTGTAGCTGTTGCTGGCCGCGCCGCGCACGCGGCCGATGCGGCCCTCGGCCGTCAGATCGACTTCAAGGGCGCAGGCGGACGGACAGTCATGGGGACAGACCGAGTGGACGACGGACTTTTCTGCTTTGATGGGGGTCGCAACGTTCATGGGATTTCTATAGGACAAGGCCAAAGGCTCTCAAAGAGCCAATCCGCATCCATGCCAACAATTCATGAGAGCGATCAGCAGGGCGAATGAACTACCGGCACATCTATCATGCAGGAAACTTTGCCGACGTGCTGAAGCATGCGGTGCTGGCGCGTCTCGTCACCTATCTGAAACAGAAGGACAAGGCGTTCCGGGTGCTGGATACCCATGCGGGGATCGGGCTTTACGATCTTTCCAGCGAAGAGGCGCAGAAGACGGGCGAATGGGTGGATGGTATCGGCAGGTTGCTGGAGAAGCCCCTGCCCGGCGATGTCGCCCCTATCCTCGCGCCCTATCTCGAGGCGGTGCGGGATCTGAATCCGGATGGATCGATCAAGCTTTATCCGGGCTCGCCGAAGCTGACGCGCATGCTGATGCGGCCGCAGGACCGGCTTTCGGCCATGGAACTGCACCCGGCTGACTACGAGACCCTGCACAGCCTGTTCGACGGCGACTTTCAGAGCCGGATCACCGAACTCGATGGCTGGCTGGCGCTGGGCGCGCATCTGCCGCCGAAGGAGAAGCGCGGGCTGGTGCTGGTCGATCCGCCGTTCGAGATTGCCGGGGAATATGACCGGCTGGTGGATGGGCTAGCCAAGGCTTGGAAGCGGTTTTCGGGTGGGGTGTTCTGCCTGTGGTATCCGCTGAAACAGGGCGCGCCGATCCGCAAGTTTCATGAGGATTTGCAGGCGCTGAACATTCCGAAGATGCTCTGCGCCGAGCTTTCGGTGCGCAGCGAGCGGGAGACGACGGGGCTTTCCGGCTCGGGGCTGATCGTCGTCAACCCGCCCTTCACGCTGAAAGGGGAGTTGGATGTGCTGTTGCCCTTTTTGAAAGGTCGGCTGGCGCAGGACAAGTTTGCCTCGGCACGCAGTTTCTGGCTGCGGGGCGAGACGGTCGAGGAGGAATGAGAATGGCGCGGAGGATTCCTCCTTTTTTTCCCGGCGGGAAGAAGGTGGCCGGAAGGGCTGGATGGGAATGAATTCGACCGTCAAACTCCTTGCAGCGGGCCTGCTGGCCGTATCCCTGACCGGGTGCGGCGAGAGCGGTAACGACCGCGCGCAAAGCAGCCAGAAACCTCCTACACCGATCGCCTCGACGGGGATCGAAAACAAGGTCGCGACAACCAGGAGCACCCTGCCCCTCGGCACCGGCTTCGATTTCTACGTGCTGTCCCTCTCCTGGTCGCCAAGCTGGTGCGGCGACAACGATCCGCAGGGCAAGACCATGCAATGCGATACGGCACGCAACCATGGCCTGATCGTGCACGGGCTCTGGCCGCAGAACGAAAGCGGTTTTCCCGAATTTTGTCGCAGCCGCGATTCAGACCGCGTGCCGGAGGCGCTCGGGCGGCAGTTCTTCGATATCATGCCTTCCATGGGGCTCATCGGCCATGAGTGGCGCAAGCACGGCACCTGCTCCGGGCTGAGCCAAAAGGACTATTTCGCGACGGTGCGCGCGGCATGGCAGAAACTTGTCCTGCCTGCGGAGCTGAAATCCGGCGCGCGATCCTCCAGGGCTTCGCCGCAGGAAATCGAGGCCGGTCTGATCGCCGCCAATCCCGGCTTGAGCGCCGGGGCGGTTGCCGTCACCTGCTCGGCCAACCAGCTCGATGAAATCCGCGTCTGCATGAGCCCCGACCTCGGCTTTCGCGCCTGCCCGGACGTGGACCGGCGCAGCTGCCGGGCCCGCTCGCTGACATTGCCTGCCCTTTGACGACGTATACGAACAGAAAGCCGAAGCGATGAAAATTCTCTATTCGCCCGCCTCCCCCTATTCCAACAAGGTGCGTATGGCCGCGCATTACGCGGGCATCTCCGCCGAAAGCGTGCTGACCGACACCAATGCCGCCCCGCCGGAACTGACCGGCAACAACCCTCTCGGCAAGATCCCGACGTTAATCACAGACGGCGGCAAGGCGATCTTCGACAGCCGGGCGATCATGCACTTCATCGACCGGGAAACGAAGGGCAAGCTCTATCCGCGCAATGCGGAAAAGCGCACCGACATCGAAATTATCGAGGCGCTGTGCGACGGCATCTGCGACAGCCTGCTGGCCATCGTCTACGAAAAACGCTTCCATCCGCCGGAAAAGATCCACCAGCCCTGGATCGACAGGCAATGGGAAAAGGTGACCCGTGGCCTCGATTATCTCGAAGCCAACCTGCCCAAGACCGCTTCCAAGCTGCATGGCGCCCATTTCGCGCTGGCCGCGATGCTGCGCTACCTCGAACTGCGCTTTGAAGGCGAGTGGCAGCGCGGGCGGCCGAAGCTGAAAAACTGGCCGAAGAAATTCGAAAAGCAGTTTCCGGACTACGGCAAGTTCAAGGCCTGACGGCCGCGGTCGCGATGCAAGCCTCCCCAACCTTCGAACCATCGACAGCAACGAGGTCTTCATGGATTTCCTGATTTCCATCGCAGAATACAGCCTGTTTGCCTTTGCGATCCTGCTCCTGGTCTCGCAACTCCTCGCTCACGAGATCGGTTACCGGATCGGCGTCCGCAACAGGGACAAGGCCCCCGACCAGAAGGAGAATGTCGGCGCGGTTGTCGCCGGCATGCTCGGGCTTCTCGCCTTCGTTCTCGCTCTGACGCTTTCCTATTCCACGACGCGCTTCAGCGAACGCCGCGAAGGCACGCTTGCCGAGGCCAATGCCATCGGCACGGCGTGGCTCAGGGCAAACGCGATCGGCACGCCCGAAGCGGTGGAAGTCGCCCGGCTGCTCGAGCAGTATGCCAAGAACCGCGAGGATTTCATCGTCGCGGGCCGGGATCAGGCCATACTCGACAAGGTCAATCAGGAGACCTCGACGCTTCAGCAGGCGATCTGGAAAGAGGTCACGACGATCGTTCGGGAGAAGCCCGACCCGATTTCCGCATCGCTGATGTCTGCCGTCAACGAAACCTTCGATACCAGTACGGCCGAGCGCTTTGCTCTCGGCGTGCGCCTGCCCGTGCAGATCTTCTGGCTCCTCCTTGGTGTCATGATCATGAGCATGGGAACACTGGGCTATCAATTCGGACTGAAGGGCCGTCCGGTGCGGGGCCTGATCTTCGTCCTGATCATCGTGTGGACGGCGATCATCGTCAACATTCTGGACCTTGCCGCAGCGCGCGTCGGAAACTTCAGGACGACGACCGCCGTTTACGAATGGACCCGTCAAGGTTTTCAGGGGGCGAGCGGCCAATAGGCCGGTAGCGGCAATCGAAATGGCGGCCGGGCGACCGGCGCCGGCACAAACGGGAGACGGACGTGAGCCCACCAGGTGAAGACAAGGATCAATCAGCCTCCGCCTCGATCGACCGCACGATCACCGACATCGGCGGCTGGCGCGGCGAGGCGCTGGCACGCATTCGCGGCATCATCAGGGATGCGGACCCGGACGTCGTCGAGGAAGTAAAATGGCGTGGCGTTCCCGTCTGGTCGCATGACGGGATCATCTGCACGGGCGAAACCTACAAGACTGTCGTGAAGATGACCTTTGCCAAGGGTGCTTCGCTGGAGGATCCCGCGGGTCTTTTCAATTCCAGCCTCGAAGGAAACACGCGCCGCGCCATCGACGTTCGCGAGGGGGAGGAAATCGACGCCGAAGCCTTGAAAGGGCTGATCCGCGCCGCCGTCGCCCTCAACATGTCGAAGGTGAAGCGGGCGAAGAAGACGTAAAGCGCTTGCGAAGATGATCTTCCACGCCCGGAGATCACCGGAAACAAAAGGAAAAGGCCGGATCGCTCCGGCCTTTGGCGCATGCAATGCTGTCGAAATCAGAACTTCACGCCCATACCGACGCGAACGCTGTGTTCGTCGTAGCCCGACGAAACCGAGCCGCCCGGCAGGTTGAAGCGCTCGGAACCGTAGTCGGTGTAGCGGTATTCGACGCGTGCGGTGATGTTGTCGGTCACGAAAGCTTCGGCACCGGCACCGGCCGTCCAGCCGAGCGCGGTGTTGCTGTCGGAACCGCCGCCTTCCTTGCCCTTGATGTCTGCGGCGGCAACACCTGCCGTACCGTAGACGAGTACGGGATTGACATCGACACCGACGCGGGCGCGCAGCGAGCCGTTGACGCCCTGGCTGAACTTCTCAGTTCCGTTGGAAGCGTCGTTGCCGCGGTAGTTCACGTCAGCTTCGGCACCGTAGACGATCTGGCCGCTCTGCATGTTGTAACCGCCATAGAGGCCACCGCCGAAACCGGAAGCAGCCTTGCTGCCGGTGCGGTCGAATTCGCCGCGGGCCCAATCGGCCGTGCCGCCGACATAGGCGCCGGACCAGTTCTTGACGGCCGGCTCGCTGTAATCCGCAACCGGAGCAGCCGGAACTTCGTCGATCGCATCAGCAGCCTGGACGGCCGAGAACGTGATGAGGGTCACAGCCGACGCCATGAGAGTGGTGATGAGAGTACGCATATAACAGTCTCCTTTCAGACCGGCGCCACGAGCCTGTCCCGGCTCAAATCGATACACCGGCAATTACATTTAACCCCGCTCGGTTGAGGTGAAATTGGCTATCAAATGCGGATTCACAAGAGCCAAAATGTGAAATTTTGGTGGCACAACCATGTCCAAAATTCGGTGTTGCTTCATGGTCACAGGGATTTTATTAACCATGAAAACACAATAAATGAATCTATACTTCAACCACTCGAAATAAGTTCAATTCTTGTTTCCGGCATTAATTTTTTCGAAACAATTGCGTATTCGCTGTTTCGCGAACGAGGCTCTCCACCTATATCCTATCGATCCCGTCATCTTCGAATCTGGCATCGGAACCGGCCTTGAGAACACCGCTGAAAACCGCCCTCGTGACTGGCAGCGCCAAGCGCATCGGCAAGGCGATCGTCGAGGATCTCGCCGCCCATGGTTTTGCGGTGGCGATCCACGCCCATCAGGCCGTTGACGAGGCCGAAGCGCTTGGCGCCGCCATTCGTGCGCGGGGCGGCAAGGCGGCCGCGATCACGGCGGATCTGGCGGAAACGGCGGGGATGGAAAACCTGATGGCAAAAGCCGTTGCGGCGGTCGGCCCTGTCGGGCTTCTCGTCAACAATGCCTCGATTTTCAAGAAGGACAGTCTCGACAGTTTCGACGAAGACATCTGGGACCGGCATTTCGCTCTGCATGTGAAGGCTCCCTCGATCCTCGCGCGCGATTTCGCAGCCCAGCTTCCGAAGGGACATAGCGGGCTGATCGTCAACATCATCGACCAGCGGGTCTGGGCTCCCAATCCCAGATTTTATTCCTATATGCTGTCGAAGGCCGCGCTGTTAATGGCGACGAAGACGATGGCACAGGCGCTGGCGCCAGCGATCCGCGTCAACGGCATCGGACCCGGACCGACGCTTCCGAACGAGCGGCAGAACCAGTCGGATTTCGAGGCGCAGGTGGAGGCCCTGCTTATGCGCAGCGGGCCGGAACTCGGCGAATTCGGACGGACCATCCGCTTCCTGTTCGACACGCCGTCGATCACCGGGCAGATGATCGCGCTCGACGGCGGCCAGCATCTGGCCTGGGAGACGCCTGACATATTGGAGATCGTGGAATGAGCGGACGCACGCCCGGCGATGGCGGCATCCTGTATGAAGAGAATGCCGCGGATGACGACGACCTGATCGAAGGGGAAACCGCCCTGCCCGACGCCATGCCCGCGATCGACTGGGCGGAGGCCGGCGAATTCGATCATACATTGCGCGGCGCCGAACTGATCCAGGCCTTCGTCAAGCTTCTGCCGAACAGCCCCGGTGTCTACCGCATGTTCAACGAGGCGGGCGACGTGCTCTATGTCGGCAAGGCGCGCAGCCTGAAGAAGCGCGTGAGCAACTATGCGCAGGGCCGCGTGCATTCCAACCGCCTGACGCGCATGGTGCGCGAGACGGCGAACATGGAATTCGTCACCACGCGCACCGAGATCGAGGCGCTGCTGCTCGAAGCCAACCTCATCAAGCGGCTGCGCCCCCGCTTCAACGTGCTGCTGCGCGACGACAAGTCGTTTCCCTATATTCTCGTCACCGGCGACAGCCGGGCGCCGGCGCTCTACAAGCATCGCGGCGCGAGAAGCCGCAAGGGCGACTATTTCGGCCCCTTCGCCTCGGCGGGCGCGGTCGGCCGCACGATCAACTCGCTGCAGCGCGCCTTTCTGCTGCGCACCTGCACCGACAGCGTGTTCGAGACCCGCACGCGGCCCTGCCTCCTGCACCAGATCAAGCGCTGCGCCGCCCCCTGCACCCACGAGATTTCCGATGCCGACTACGCCGAACTGGTGACGGAGGCGAAGGACTTCCTCTCCGGCAAGAGCCAGGCGGTGAAGGCGACGATCGCCGCGGCCATGAGTGAAGCTTCCGAAGATCTCGATTTCGAGCGGGCAGCGCTTTACCGCGACCGGCTTGCCGCTCTCTCCCACGTCCAGAGCCATCAGGGCATCAACCCGGCCGGCGTCGAGGAAGCCGACGTCTTCGCGATCCATCACGAGGGCGGCGTCTCCTGTATCCAGGTGTTCTTCTTCCGCACCGGGCAGAACTGGGGCAACCGCGCCTATTTCCCCAAGGCCGACCCGGCCATGCCCTCTTCTGAGGTGCTGAGCGCTTTCCTTGCGCAGTTCTATGACGACAAGCCCTGTCCGCGGCAGATCCTGCTCTGCGAACAGGTGGAGGAACAGGATTTGCTGGCGCAGGCGCTTTCGGAGAAATCCGGCTACAAGGTGAACATCGCCGTGCCGCAGCGGGGCGAGAAGAAGGATCTGGTCGATCACGCCGTTGCCAACGCCCGCGAGGCCCATGGGCGCAAGCTCGCCGAGACCGCCTCACAATCGCGGCTGCTGCAGGGCTTTGCCGAGACCTTCAAGCTGGAGCGGGTGCCGCAGCGCATCGAGATCTACGACAACTCCCACATCATGGGCACCAATGCCGTGGGTGGCATGGTGGTGGCGGGGCCGGAAGGCTTCGTCAAAGGCCAGTATCGCAAGTTCAACATCAAATCGACCGACATCACCCCCGGCGACGACTTCGGCATGATGCGCGAGGTGATGACGCGGCGGTTCTCGCGGCTGCTGAAAGAAGAAGGCAAGCCGGATCGTTCGGCTGCGCCCGCCGAGGATCAAGGCTTTCCCGCCTGGCCGGACGTGATCCTGATCGATGGCGGCCAGGGGCAGATGACGGCTGTCCGGGCGATCCTGAAGGAGCTGGATATCGAGGATTGCGTGGTCGCGATCGGCGTCGCCAAGGGCGTCGACCGCGATGCCGGGCGCGAGCGCTTCTTCCCGCCGGGCCGGGAAAGCTTCACCATGCCGCCACGCGACCCCGTGCTCTACTTCATCCAGCGGCTACGCGACGAGGCGCACCGCTTCGCCATCGGCTCGCATCGGGCGCGGCGCAAGAAGGAGATGGTCAAGAACCCGCTCGACGAGATCGGCGGCATCGGGCCGACGCGCAAGCGGGCGCTGCTACACCACTTCGGCACCGCCAAGGCCGTGTCGCGCGCCGGCATCAACGACCTGATGGCCGTGGACGGCATTTCAGCTTCCGTCGCGAAACTCGTCTACGACCACTTCCATGAGGATGCGGGAAAATAGCGTTTATCAGGGAAAGGTGGGGATCGGTTTTCCCAAAAAAGAAAACGAAAACAGGCTTCAGGCGGCGACGCGTCCCAGTCCGCTGAGCAGGCTGGCGAGTTCCGGCTGCCGGCGGGTGCCGGTCTTCATGAAGATGCGTTTCAGATAGCTGCGCACGGTCTCGATGCTGAGGTTGAGCGTTCCCGCGACCATTTCGACACTCGCGCCCGTGGCAAGTTCGCGCGCCACCCTCGCCTCGCCGGGCGTAAGGTCGAACAGGCCGGACAGCACACCCAGATCAGGCAGGCCGGCTCCGCCGACCGGGCTCGCCATCAGCACCGCCATGCTGCGCGTAAAAATATCCCGCGCGTTACGCCGCACCGGCAGGACATGCAGCACCATCGCCGCTTCCGTTTCGGTTGCCGCCAGGGGAATGGATTGAACACGCGGGCTTTGCGAGGCGTTCAGAAGCTCAAAGCTGCGTTGCAGGAGGAGATTTGCACCGGGATGGTCGACGGAGACCTTGTTTCCGGCACCGGTGCGGATACGCGGCGCAAGCGCCTCCATTTCCGGGTTCATGGCGACAATCTGCTGATCGTCGCCCAGAACGGCGGCAGGCAGGCCGACCATCGACAAGGCGGCGGCAATCGATCGCGCCTGCTGGAAGACCATGCGCGAGGAAATCAATGCGGCCCGAGCGAGGTCGCCTTTCAGGCCGTTGACGATATCCAGATGGTGCGGCTGGAAAGGGCCCAGATCCGCATTGCGCATGAAATCGAAGATCAGGGTCTGGCCGGCGGGTTCCGGCATGACCGTGCCCATGCTCCAGCCCGCGCCGAGCGGACGCAGGAACGCATCGTAGATCGCATCCTTCTCGATTTCCTCGAAGGTCATCACATCGACATCGCGGGCGAAGGACATCGGGAACAGGCGCATCGAGCGCCCCGGACGAACATTCCCCAGGCGCAGTTCGCTGCGCGAATAGCTGTTCAGCGCATCCTCGATATGGGGCGAGCAGACCCACCGGACATTCTGGCGCGCGTCCACGGAGAGGATGCAGGTCGCAAAGCCATCGACCGCCGCAGCCAGATGGTCACAGACGTCCGCCCACAATTCCGGGATGACGGCAGCTTCATAGATGCGATCGACAAGGGCGGCGTGATCCATGGTTCAAATGTCGACTCGCGTCCACTCCCAAAATTTCAGGGGTTTCCTGTGTATCAAACCGGCCAATTTTTCAAAGCGCAGACGCGGTCCCGGTGTCGTTTTTCACGTTCTCGTGATCGCTTTTTGCCCAAGGCTTGCGAAATTCCCGGCGGTGCGGGTCTTCCCGCAAGGTTCATTTTGCATTCAGGTGGATATCGTCATAATTCATCCCGATTTTACGCGGACCCGTTGACCTCGCGGTCATAAAGGCCTCATCTGTCGCCCAAACTCCCAGAGAACAGAATTCGATGTCCACGCCTGCCGCCTACAACATACCCAATCTGCTCACCTATGGCCGTATTCTGGCCGTTCCGCTGATCGTGCTGTGCTTCTTCGTCGAGGGACGCCTGCAAAGCTCGGACTTCGCGCGCTGGACGGCGCTCGTGCTTTTCGCCCTCGCCTCGATCACCGATTATCTGGATGGCTATCTCGCGCGAATCTGGAACCAGACATCGAACATCGGCCGCATGCTCGACCCGATCGCCGACAAGCTGCTGGTCGCCTCGGTGCTGCTGCTCGTTGCCGCCGACGGTACGATCGCCGGCTGGTCGATCTGGGCCGCACTCATCATCCTGTGCCGCGAAATCCTCGTGTCGGGCCTGCGTGAATATCTGGCGGCGCTCAAGGTCAGCGTGCCGGTGACCCGCATCGCCAAGTGGAAGACGACGCTGCAGATGTTCGCCATCGCCTTCCTGCTCGCCGGCCCCGCCGGCGACAAGGTTCTGCCCTATACGACCGAAATGGGCATTCTGTTGCTCTGGGCAGCGGCGGCGATCACGCTCTATACCGGCTACGACTATTTTCGCGCCGGCCTCAAGCATGTGATCGACGAATGAGCAACGTCCGGCTCGTCTATTTCGCCTGGGTGCGCGAGCGGATCGGCAAGGACGAGGAAGAGATCGTGCTGCCCGACAGCGTCGTGACGGCGGGCGATCTCATCGCCCACCTCAAGACGCTGGGCGAGGAATACGAGACGGCGCTGGAGCATGAGAATGTCATCCGCATCGCTATCAACCAGGAGCACGTCGATCA
>JAVBSF010000076.1:0-3048 GCA_031556925.1 Pararhizobium sp. | reverse complement strand
CTCACCAGCCTGATCGCCCTGTTCCTGCGTTCGCTGCGGATCGAGGAGGAGAATTGGGAAAGGTTCACCAGCATCTGGAACTTCCCGTTCGCAAACTATCTGGCGATCGTTTCGTGGAGCAGCCTTGCGGCCTTCATGCCGCTCCTGGTCTCGTTCATCATCTACTACTACATCGGCCCCGGCGTAAAAGACCTCGACAAGATGACGCCGGAGATCATCGCCAGCGACATGTTCTTCCGCTACATCCTCGGGTTCGTCGCGGTCGCCTATGGCGTCAGCACATGCATCATCGCCGATTTCATCGACGAAGGCCGAGCCGAGAGCGCCAGATACATCGTCTATCCGCTGATCTTCATTCTCGCGGTGGAGATCCTGTGCCTGCTCGTCAATCCGAGCTATGCCGAGCAGCCCCGCGCCTTCTGGCACAATTTCGTGGCGGTGGCCTGCTACAGCCTCGTGGCGCTGAAGGTGTTCCAGCGAAGCTTCAGCGAGATCGTCGCGCGGTCCGACAGCCGCGAACCGCGCGAGGCAGCGTCACGGGACGCATCGCTCGTCTATGGCGGGCCGATGATCTGACCCGCCCGGCCACTGCCTGGCGGCCCTCAGGCCGCCTTCGGAAGTTCGCCCCGCCCGAGCCGGCTCCCGGAAGCGACGAGCATGCCGGCGGCGCCCTCCAGCCAGCCTTCCTTCAGCTCCAGCGCCAGGAAACGGTGGCGCTCGAACGGACCGGGCATGACGAGATGCCTGGCCTTTTCGGCAAAGAAGCCGAAACGCTCGTAGTATGGCGCATCGCCGACGAGCAGGATGGCGCCGTGGCCGCGCTTCCTGGCTTCCGTGATTGCCGCGCGCATCAGCGTGGCCCCGATGCCCTTGCCCTCATTGGCGCCGTCGACAGCCAGCGGACCGAGCAGCAGGGCCGGAACGGCGCTGCCGTCGCGATCGACGCCAGCCTCGACATTCCAAAGCCGCACCGTGCCGATGACATGGCCATCCGCATCGCGGGCAACGAGCGCCAGACCTTCGGCCGGAATCCGGCCGCGACGCAGCGCTTCCGACGACTTGCGACGGCGGTTCGGGCCCATGGCGCGATCCAACAGATTTTCGCGCGCGACGACGTCGCCCGGATTTTCCTGGTCGATGGTAAAGGTGTTGTGCGCAAAGAAGGCACGGACAGAATCAAGAACAGCGGCCATCTTGGCCTCCCGCACACGCGCATGGCGCGCTCAGCACTAGCTGAGCGGAACGAACCATGCGCAAACCAAACAAACTGGAGCCAGCTTTACGCGGCAAAGCCGCGTGCGGCTCCCGCCCCAAAGACACGGGAGCCGCCAAGATCAGATCACGTAGGACTTCAGCGGCTCGAAACCGTTGAAGGCGACGGCCGAGTAGGTCGTCGTGTAGGCGCCGGTGCCTTCGATCAGAACTTCATCGCCGATCGAAAGCGACAGCGGCAGCGGATACATGTTCTTTTCGTACATGACGTCGGCCGAATCGCAGGTCGGGCCGGCGAGCACGCAGGGCTCCATTTCGTCGGCGTCGCGGGCGGTGCGGATCGGGTAACGGATCGCTT
The DNA here is from genome assembly GCA_031556925.1 of Pararhizobium sp. Classification (GTDB taxonomy): domain Bacteria; phylum Pseudomonadota; class Alphaproteobacteria; order Rhizobiales; family Rhizobiaceae; genus Pararhizobium. The sequence goes on along the minus strand of JAVBSF010000076.1, from coordinate 1,478 downwards.
CGTCCATGGTTTCGGCGAGACCGCCGAACTTGCCGATGTCGAGGAACACCCAGCGATGCGCGTCATTGTCGGATTTGCGCGAGATCAGCACGACTTCCGTCTTGATGACGCCCGCATTGCCGACCATGCCGCGGCCCGGCTCGATGATCGTTTCCGGCAGATTGTTGCCGAAGTGCTTGCGCAGCGCGCCGTAGATCGCCTGGCCATAAGCTTCGGCCGACGGCACGTCGCGCAGGTACTTGGTCGGGAAACCGCCGCCCATGTTGACCATCTTCAGCTCGATGCCCTGCTTGGCAAGCGAGACGAAAACACGCTTCGCATCGGCAAGCGCCGCATCCCAGGCGTCGAGCTTGGTCATCTGCGAACCGACATGGAACGAGACGCCATAAGACACGAGGCCGAGCTGATGGGCGTAAACGAGAACGTCGACGGCCATCTGCGGAACGCAGCCGAACTTGCGCGACAGCGGCCATTCGGCGCCTTCGCCATCGGTCAGGACGCGGCAGAACACGCGAGCGCCCGGAGCCGCGCGGGAAATCTTTTCGACTTCCTCGTGGCTATCGACCGCGAAAAGGGACACGCCCAGCGCATGGGCGCGGGCAATATCGCGCTCCTTCTTGATGGTGTTGCCATAAGAGATGCGCTGCGCGGTCGCGCCGGCATCCAGCGCCATTTCGATTTCAGCGACAGACGCGCAATCGAAACTGGAACCCATGCTGGCGAGAAGGCGCAGGATTTTCGGCGCCGGATTGGCCTTGACGGCATAGAAGATCGCGCTGTCCGGCATGGCATGGCGGAAAGCCTTGAAATTGTCGCCGACGACATCGAGATCGACCACGAGGCACGGACCGTCGGGACGTCGGGTGTTCAGAAAGTCGGAGATGCGTGCAGTCATCATGGTCGTATTCCCCATATTCCATAGGCTCCGGAAAACCGGAGGACAAAGGGCATACGAGTGCACGTACAGGTACCAGCCGGTGGAGACCCCGGAACCATGACATGCGCACGTATAGCGCGGATGATGGACCAACGCTCCGCCAAGAGCTTTGATCCGCTTTGTCTGCCATTGATTGGAAGGAGAACCCGACCGCACTTCCGGCAATGAAGGTGTGCCTCTAAGTAACCCCGGCTGATGGAAAGCCGGCAGAGAACAAAAAGGCCCGCACCGTCGTTGCTTCAAGATGTCCTCGCTCGTCCGGTTGGCCGGAGAAACGACTGGAGGGGTTAATTCCAGGTACCTTACCGATGACCTCACCTTAGGGACATTTCCCAGTTCGAGGGTCGGTGGACACCCACAGGCACGTGCGACTTTGGGCAAGGGGGGAGATAAGAAAAAATGCTGTCGTAATCAAGAGGATTTTCGGGGGAAGGGTATATTTTTCGAAACGAAACGGAATGCGGCTTTTCGTTCACATTTCCCGAACAATTGCCTTGACCTGTCGCTCAAATATAACCTACTGTTTTAAAATAATTTTCCA
>JAVBSF010000542.1:0-9178 GCA_031556925.1 Pararhizobium sp. | reverse complement strand
TTAAATGCTTCTCTACAGTGGATCACCACCGGAAGGTTTGTCTCTAAAGCTAACTGCAGATAGCGCCGCAAGAACACCTTTTGTGTCTCTGGCTGGGAGTGGCTGTAGTAGTAATCCAGCCCCGTTTCACCAACCGCTACCAACTGTCCCTTGCGAGCAGCTTGTGCCATGATATCAAAAAGCTCTGCGCCCTCCTTGTCGACATCATGTGGTGTGGTTGATGCGGCATTGTGCACCCAAGGATAGCGCTGATGGACTTCAAGGCCGCGCTGGAGGGTGATGGCATCGGTGCAGATATTGACGATATGTTTCACACCGGCAGCTTGCGCCCTCTCGAGGAGGGCGTCAATGCTGCTAAACAGTTGCTCCGAAGTTAGATGAGCGTGAGAGTCGATATACACAGTCGCTAAGGGTGTTGGAGTGTGGTTTATGTTTAAGCTTTATTCAAAGCATCCAATACAAGCTCAGGCGTTAATACCTGTGGCAAGATTTGTGGCTGCTCGTCGGGATTTGCCCCATAGAGGACATAAAGAGGTACCGCATTGCGGCCAAAGCGGCGTAAAGCTTTGCCGATAGCTTCATCTTTGCGCGTCCAATCGGCCTTCATTTTAACCACGCCACGCTCTTTGAAAGCCGCTGCCACTTTGTCGCTGGTCACCACCAGGTGATTTGTCTGACAGATTAGGCACCATTTGGCAGTAAAGTCGATGAAGACGGGAATCCCTTGAGCATGTAGCTCAGCTACGCGCTCGTCAGAAAACGGCTCCCAATCGCTATCGCTGGCAATCAGCGCCGACTGCGACACATCATCCGCATAGAGCGGCGATGTCGATGCTGTGATTGCAAAGGCGGCAGCCAGGCCAAAAGCTATCGCACAGGTAGCGCCAACTAGGCGCGATCTCTTCCCTTGATCTGGCGAGCAGTAGCGGCCATAGGTCCAGGCTGCCAAGGCCACAAAGAAAAGGCCTCCGAGCAAGACCGACACGGCCATGCTGCTAGTCTGCGCGCCGAAGACCCAGATCAGCCAAAGTACTGTTGCGACCATCAGGAAGCCGACGATCTCTTTGAAAGTAGACATCCATGGGCCAGGCTTAGGCAAGAAGCGCAACCATGATGGAAACGCGGCTAGTAAAATGTAAGGCAAGGCCATGCCCACTGCTAAGGAAGTAAAAATTGTCAGCACCTGCAGAGCTGGCAAGGTGGCTGCAAAGCCGATGGCGCTTCCAAGGAAGGGACCTGTGCAAGGCGTGGCCACGGCCGTTGTCAGTACGCCGCTGCCAAAAGAAGACAACAGGGCATTTCTATTTTGGCGCAATTTATTTTGAGCATTGCCCGCCAGAGACGTCAGCGAGGTGCCCATTTCAAAGATACCAAACATACTGAGCCCAAATAGGAAGAGCACCGCGGCAAGGATAGCCACAAATAGCGGCTCTTGCAGTTGAAAGCCCCACCCAGTAAGTTGCCCAGAAGATTGCATCAGCAGCATAGCACCTGCGAGCAGCCAGAATGACAGCATAATGCCCATAGTGAAGGCTGCGCCATGCTTAAATGTCTCAAAGCGATCTTTGCCTGCCAGCTGGACGAAGCTTAAGATCTTCAAAGAGATGACCGGCAACACGCACGGCATTAGATTCAAGAGGAAACCTCCAGCAAAGGCCAGCACTAATGCCATGAAAAAGCCGCCTTCAAAGGGCACTTCATTGATGATTTCCGCGGCTGGCGCCTGAACTGGAACCACGGCGGCAGCCGCAGGAACCTTATCATTCATGGCAATTGGAGCTTTAGCCGCTCCGTGGATGGGCAAATCGATCTCTAAAGCAATGCTGTTGCCGTTGGCAGCTTCCAGCTGAAGGACTCCCTGAAGGTGTTTGGCTCCCTGAGCGCTCTCCTTTAAGACCAAGGTATACTTTCCTGCCGAAGATGCATCCTTGGTTACAATCGCGGGGATCTTTTCATCGATAAGGTTTGGCTGCGCAGGGAAAAAATGCCCCTTGACCAGCTCAACACCGGCTGTCGATGGATTTTGAAAGTGCACTTCGATCAGCCCATTGTGGCGCTGAGCTTGGGGTTGCCATGTTTTAATCGGCACCATGCGGCGAGCATTTCTAAAAAGTTCCGTGTGCTCTTGGTTAGCGCTGGCTTTTGCGCTGCTGATGGGCAGCTGTAGAGTCAAAGGCGACTCTCCAGGCAGGCACTGGTCTTCAGAGCAAGCTAGCCATTGAAGGCTGGCGCTGAGAGTCAGCGGCTCGGCGGAGGGCCTTAAGTCTGCGGAGGCGACCACTTCGGCAAGCAGCACTGTGCGCCCATCGAAGCCGTAGCCGATGAGGCCATCTTGATCTAAGCGCGATGGGTATGGCCAGTGTAGTTCTTTAAAAGACAGCCCATAGGGCAGCTGCCAATCGATGCTTAGGGGCATACCCGTCTCACCGGCGTGCTTCCAGTAAGTGTGCCAGGTTGGGTCGTGGTCAATTTTAATTGCCAGCCACAGCGAGCGGCCAGGTTGAATGGTGGTATGCTCAGCGACGAGCTCAACAGTGAGTGGATCAGCTGAGGGTATTGTCGACTCAATAGCATAGTTGTCATTTATCTCTTCAGTCGGTTGGGCAGAGAGTCCCGGCACCGAGCAGAGCAACCCAAGAAGCACACAGAGCCTAAATATGAGCATATCTAATCCTATCTTATCTAGTGGTGCTGCAGCCATGTTGGCTGATTGACCACTGCAAGGTATGCGCGAGAAAGTGCAGTTGTATTTTGCACATTTGACAGCCATGAAACAAGACATTTTAGCATGCGGCTGTACGCGTTTCCTTGCGGTTTTTTGATGTTGTCTGATATGGTTGCTTTATCTTCCGCTGTAACCTTAGTCTTTGCCAGCAGCCGAAAACTTTAAAGAGAGAACAACCTAATCACTGTGTTACTCCGCAATAGACAGAGTACTATCTTTATAACCTCACGTCATTAAAAACAATTGTTTACATTTTAATATACAGGAAATTGAAATGATTGTAAATCATTTTCTAGCAAACGCTAATCCCTTCATCGATGCGTATTTACAGTCAGATTTTGTGGGGAAATTGATCTTTATAGCGCTGATTGCCCTCTCAGTAATTAGTTGGGTGCTTATTATCTATAAATGGCGCCACAATATACAGGCACAAAAAACCTCGCAAGCTTTTCATAAAATCTTTATGCAAAAGCAAGCGACACCTCTACAAATCGACAGCCAAAATGGCAGCGTTAAGGACCTCTCTCCTTTTTACGAACTTTACCATGTTTTGAAGCAGCACACCCTCGAGCTGCTCAACCGCAACCACCACTTGGCGGCGCTAGCCGGCCGGAGCGACACGGCAGTGGCCCTCTCAGCAACCGACATCGCCGCCATCGACGCGCAATTAACTGTAGCCATCGCCGATCAAAAGAAAAAACTTGAAGAGCACCTTTACTGGCTATCGACCATCGTCCGTCTAGCCCCATTTATCGGCTTGCTCGGAACGGTATGGGGAATTTTGACTACCTTCGGGGAGCTGCAGGGTCATGTCGGTGGAGGGGCACACCAAATGGCCCTAGGGGGGCTTTCTCTGGCACTGGCGACGACCGTCATCGGCCTAGTCGACGCTATTCCGGCTCTCATAGGCTTTAACTACTTGAAAAATGGCGTCCATAGCTTTGAAATTGAAATGAACAGCTTTGCCACCAAAATCTTAAGCGCTGTAGAGCTGCAATACCGCGGAGAAGGGTGATCATGGACATCGTCTACATTGATAGAGCCTCCGGCGAGCAACAGAAAGAAAAAGTTTACGGCGAGTGGTTGATTAAACTTCTCTATGGCCAGGGATGGACATCAAAAACTGCCGGCACATTGCTACAGGCGCTATTTTGCAAAAATCCTTATGCCTCAGCCTTAGCGGGCTGGTGGCAAAACCTGCCACACACAGCCAAAGCAATCGCCCCCTTTATTGCCGATTATGGCATCGACAGCCAGGAATTTCTCGATGACGTTTCGTCATATAGATCTTTTAATGACTTTTTTATCCGCCAGCTAAAGCCCTCTGCGCGCCCGATTGCCGCAGGTGAAAACCGCGCTATCATCCCAGCGGATGGGCGCTACTACTTTTATCAAGATATCGAAAAGGCTGATGGCTTTGTCGTCAAAGGGCAAAAGTTTGACCTCACCAAGCTGCTGCAAAGCAAAGAGCTGGCCGATAAATACCGCCATGGGGCGATGGTGCTAGCGCGCTTATGCCCTAGCGACTACCATCGCTTTCACTTCGCCTGTGACGGCATCCCCGATGCGGCAAAGCCTATTCCCGGGGAGCTTTACTCCGTCAATCCGCTGGCCATACGCCAAAATATTGAAATCTTCACTCAAAACAAAAGAGTGCTGACAACTGTGGAAACGCCTCAATTTGGCAAGGTACTAACAGTAGAAGTAGGCGCTACGGCCGTGGGCACAATCGTCGAGACCTATACCCCTGGCAAGCAATGCCACAAGGGCGAGGAGAAAGGCTACTTTTCATTTGGTGGTTCATCGCTGATTTGGCTATTTCCTCCCCAAAGCATTCAATTCGACAGCGACTTGCTGGCGGCAACTGAATCGGGGTTAGAGATCCGCTGTTTGATGGGTCAATCAATGGGAGTAGCAACCGAATAATCCCAAATGGGCAAAAACTTAGAATGCCTAAAAAACTTTTCGCTTCATTATTTGATCGCGATTTGAAATTTCCCCGCAGTTTTTGCCCATTTATAGAGCGCATCCTCATTTAATAATAACCTCTATTCAACATCCTTTCCTCGCATAAAACGAACTTGCGCAAAGGTTTATTCTCAAAATGAGTACACGCTCTAATCTACCCATGATTTTTGGTAGACAACAAAGAGGTTAAAAAAATACCTTCCAAGTTGAATACCAAAAGTGAGGTTTATATGGGTTTGATCTTTTCGCCTACCAAAATTAGCGTCGCTACTATCTTAACTGCGCTAATGGCCTTTACTGCCACAGGCATCAATGCAGAGCTATCAGCATCAGATCCTTGCATCGAAGCTGGTTTTGACAAAGGAACTGCCACCAATGTGGCACATCGACTTGTACATAACTTTTGGTCTGCCGTTGAACATCAAAACACAAAACTCTACAGCAAGTTGATTGCCGACTGCTTCCAAGGTCTGAATATTGACGGCCACTACGACAAGAAAGATCAGATTGAAGGGCTGGAAAGCTTGCGCATTCTGCGCTTTAAGATCCATAGACTCCACGCGGTGCGCCAAGGGGACACGCTGGTAGTTTCCTATGACTTTCAAGCTCGCGGCCAAGGAGTCACAAGCGGGCCATCGATAGACGTTTGGCGTACCCATGGACACTATTGGAGGCTGATCAGCCACTCGTATGTCCCATTCAAACCGTAATTATACAAGCCTGAGTTTTGGGCTTATTGCGAGTCAAGTTTGTTGCTTTTTTCAAAAAGGACCTAAACCGACATTTTTGAAAAAATTGGCAACAAACTTGGCGGCAAGAACTTTAAGATCAAAAAGAAAAAATCCAAAATTCAGGTTACGGGGGCTGTCAATGGCCCTCCTCAACGCCACCATAAAACCTTTAGAAAATGGCTGATCTTCATTCCTAAATAGCTGACTCCTTGTTATAATTCTTCTAACGTGTGTTCACAAAGTCCGATCTGGATGCTTTGCAAACACACTCTTAGCTAACGATTTAATTGACGTCCTTGCTATGAACCAACACCTCGCCACTAGAGCCGCCTTTGACATTGGCTCTGGAAAAATCAAACTGCAAGTTGCAGAAGTCAACCTAGAAACGAACCAGATCGAAAGGGTGCTCTTTTCCGATGGAACGATGGTTACTTTGCGGCAGGAGCTTCTGCATAGTGACGACAGCACCTTCAGTGCAGCCACAGAAAACAAGGTGCTAGATGTCATGAGCGGGCTGCTACAAAAAGCCGCTCGCTACCATCCGCAAGCTGCTGTCGCTGTAGCGACCGAGTCATTTCGCGTGGCCAAAAATGGAGCATGCTTGGCAAAAAAAATTGCTACCACCTTCAACCTACCAACCTCCATCATTTGCCAAGAGCAAGAGGGCATTTTAGGATTCCTTTCCGCAGCCAGCCTTTCTGAAAAAGACCCCAGGGCAATTGCCTGCTTAGATATTGGGGGCGGCAGCTTTCAAGTTTCGGCCCAAATGGCTGATCGCTATCACATCTACCACGGCAATCTCGGCAAAGCCACCACCAAACATCTAATCCTCACGATGCAGGGCAAGGAGCTCAAGCGGCAGCGAGCCAGCCCAAATCCAATGTCTGAAAATGAAGTCGATGCAGCCTTGCAGCACATTCAAAGTAAAGTTCGCGCCATACCAGACGCCATGCTAAACATTTTGCAAGACCGTCGAACAACCGTCATCGGAATTGGCGCCCACCCACAAGTTCTGCTCACAAAAGATGTTATTTATAGCCAGGAGGACGTTAGGAACGCCATTTCTTCTAGGCTTAACCTTGGCGACGACTGCATTCTCACGGTCGATCCCTCACCCAACACACACAAAATCTCCCCAGTACATGTGCTCTCAGACCTAGTTTTGGCCTATGGCTTAATGTCTAGTTGGGGCATTGACCGCATCCACTATATCGCCACTCCCGCAGGCATCACAACAGGCCTTTTACTTTCTCCCAAATATTGGCAAAAATAACTACTCCTAGAAATGAAACCACGATGGAGTCACAGACGGCTCTCGCAAAAATAATTCGCCAACATGCTCGCGAAGTCATCGAAGATCATGGCATTGGCGCAGCAATTCGCAAACAAGGTCAACTTTACTTCACCGGCAGCTATGCCCTAGATTTGATGACCTGGAACGATATCGACATGCAGCTGCTAGTTAAGGAAAACCTCCTACCCATAGAGGCGTTGAGTACAATTCTCAAGGCTCTTTCACCGAAAAAGGAATTTGTCGAAGGTCGATTGATCAACTTTACAGGCGACTACAAACCTCATATGCCCCGAGGTACCTACCTTGGCATGATTTTCAACTTCCCCGAGCTTGGAGGAAATTGGAAGTTAGACCTATGGTCGCTGCAGATGGAAGATTTTGAACATAATCGCCGGCTTATTGAAAAGTTAAGGGGCTGTCTAGATAAACAAACTCGAGAGCTCATCTTAGAAGCCAAGCACCAGCTCAAGGGCTCTGCCGGGCGCATGCCCAAAATGGCCAGCCACTGGCTATATCAAGCTGTGCTGTTGGAAAAACTCACTGAAAAAAGGGCCATCTACAAGTTCCTTCAAAGTAAAGGCGTTAACTTAGAGCATTTTGCAGCTATAAGTTTGTCGCAGCCGCCAGCCCCCTCCTATGATTGAGCTCTTCTTGAATATCCATTTTCAACGCCAGCAAGTTTGCTGAAAGCTTGAAAGTAACCAGAATTTTCTGCACTCGCCGCAGCGGCCACAAGATTGCCATTGGCCAAGGCGCGATGTCCCAGAGACCGTCCAAACATGCTTTTCTATCAAGCGCACGCTAATTTTTTACAATCTTAAAAAAATTCAGCTCTCGGGGGCGAAGTTTCACTGCCCATTTTAGAGCCACTCAAACCGCTAAAACTGGGCGACTCCTCGCAATTCGCCAACCGATTGTTATTGGCATACAAAAACTTTATTGTTTTCATGGTCCTAATCTCTGAAATTGAGGTCAGCTCATTGCACGCTAAATTAAGGGTTTTCAAGTTTTTGCAAAGGAGTATACCCTGAGGAACCGCGGTCAACTGATTCCCCATTAAATAAAGCTCTTTTAACTTTTGACACTCGCCAATAGAATTCAATACATCGCCATACATGCGCGCAGAATGGCCTTGCGGCCTGATCGACTTGGCATAGAAAATTTTCAGATCGGCGCAGCTTTCAATGCCTTCAAGGCTTTTGATTGGATTGTCACTGACGTGCAGCTCTATTAGATGAGGGAAGGTCTTAACGACTGATAAACTTTCAAGTTGGTTATTCTCTATATAGAGCCCTTTGACATTAGCGTTTTCAACTCCTGATGATCTTTTCAATTGATTGTGTCTTACCGACAGGCTCTCGAGAGCTAAAAGCCCCTCTATTCCCTCCAAAGAAGTTAAATTATTTCTATCGAGATTGACTTCTTTCAGGCGGCTATTTTTAACATGCTTCCAGCATGACAAACTCTCCAAACAATTGCCATCTGCCCTTAATTCTTTTAGGGTGGTTAATTTTGAAATTTCGGCCAAATCCACTAGACTATTAGTGGCGATGTTTAAATTCTTCAGGGATAAACAGAAAGATATATTTTCTGGCAATCTAGTCAGTCCATTTTCCGATAGGTCTATCTCCTGAAGCTCTTTGCACAGCTCGATTTCCGTTGGAAACCTCACAATCGCATTTGCTGAAAGTTGCAGCACCTTTAGGTTTGTTAACAGCCCAATTTCTTTTGGAATTGAAACTAAAAAATTTGATTGTAGATTTAACGCACTCAATAGAGTTAGCTCAAATGTCTGTCGCGGAATAGAGGTTAACTGGCAATGTCGAAAGTCAATGGCCGCCAACTCTTTACCTACAACTTGATTAGCAAATAACGCCCTCTCCCTGTCATACAGCTGCTTTTTGATTTTTGCACAATCCCAAGAAGCCATCGGGAAATCAACGTCGCGCCCTTCCGAGGATGCAATCTCCCTAAAAAGCTTTTGTATGATTAAAGCTTCATAGTCCAAGGCGGCCTTGTAGAATACCTTGGATGTTAACTTTAATTGCTCTAAAGTATACCTTTCGCAGTGCGATGCAATCAGCTTGACAATGCAAGTGGGGATATAAGCACAAGAGAAGCTATGGCTGGAATCATCAAGATCCCGCACACGCGTAGAGCTATCAGGCTCCCAAAAAATTTCTGGGCGTTTTAACACAATTGAATTAACTGACGACATCTTTCACCACCAAATTTCTCTGACTTCACAAAGAAGATATCCATTAAATTTTAAAGCCCAGCCTGGATCCCTAATTGTACTTTCGACAATCGGGCAAGCTAGTTTAATAAAAACTGGATCAGATCATTTGAGAACGGCTCTTAACCTCGGATGCCACCCTCTTTATGCACAAACCATTACTCTTAATGTGTTTTCTATAAAATCAACTTCGCAAAGTGTATTTGATTTTAAATAAAAACAAA
>JAVBSF010000481.1:0-2512 GCA_031556925.1 Pararhizobium sp. | reverse complement strand
GGTATTATTGAGAATCGTTAGAGTAAATTGATCCTCAACGACATTATTTATCTTCATTAGCCTGAGAATTTCTGCTAAATTTCGATAGTTCTTATACTTATTGCAAGAACCTAACAGGGAATTAAAAATATAAATCGTCTTTGGGATTTCGCCATTTACTTTTATTGTTTCGATGGCTTGATTTAAATCTCCTCTTTTGGCCAACGCTACAACTTCTTCATCGAATAGTCGCTGGGCATCTAGCATTCGGACGCGCTTGGCTGTTGGAGGAAGGTCGTCAAAAGGGCGAGCTCTTTTATTGCAAATAGCAGCATTTAACGGATAAATTTCACCCTCTTCTTCAACATACTCTGGCGTGCGAATACCCTCATTTGCCCCGTGAGCCATAAATGGAGGTAGATTATAGTTAGAGACTCCTCTGGATGTACTGCAATTAAACACAAAAAAACTCCTAGTTATTATAACAATAGATGAAAACGCCGCAACAGTCACCATTAAAGCGCAGAAAAATAAATATAAGATTAAGAACTCTTCAAGCCTTGAACAATAGCATATATATAAAAAAATATTTTCAACACAAACAACAACGAAGAACATCCTTTACTAAAAAGATATCTCTCATGCTGAAAATCTAGCGCCAAATTGATCAATTTTATAAGTTGAACATCAACCCTCAGCCTTCTTTTCGCCTTCACTTTACTAGGTCGCATCCCAATCGGCGATAAGCCTTTCCAAGCAGATAACAATCAGAAAATTGCATACAGCCGTGTATGAACCTATCCGTAAATTATATCAAGATACTTTGCTGCAGATAGCAGCAACAATAGAACATAATTAAGAACAATTAGGGTCACCTTCCCAATTGAATTTTCAAAAAAACCATTCATTGAGAGTGCAAGCAACTGCCTATCATTTATACAGCCAATGCAGTAAACTCAATCTACATATGCAATATAGGAGAAATATCATGTGGAAGTGGATAATGCTATTATGCGTAAGCTTTGCAACAACGCTCAGCGCAGAAATCAACGTCTTGGCCTTCGCCGGCAGTGTGCGCGAGAACTCGATGAACAAAAAATTGCTTTGGGAAGCGGCTAACCTGGCAGCACAAATGCAAACCAACGTAAAAGTTATAGATCTCAAGGACTATCCAATCCCCCTCTACGATGGAGACCTCGAAGCCAGGGAAGGAAGGCCCGCTAATGCCAAGCAATTGCGCCAACTGATGATCCAAAGCGATATCATTTTGATCGCTTCTCCTGAATATAATGCCTCCATTCCGGCGGTACTCAAAAATGCTATCGACTGGACTTCCAGGGGCGAAAATGGCGGCGGCTCACGTGAGGCGTTCAAAAATAAAAGCTTCATCATCATGAGCACTTCCCCGGGCGGCAGTGGCGGCGCTAGAGGGTTAATACACCTCAGAACAATTCTCACGGACATCGGTGGAATTGTAGCCCCTCAACAAATTGTAGTGCCAAGCTGTTATAATGCTTTTGATGAACATGGGCAGCTAGTCAACCCAAAGATTAGAAAAGAAATCCAACAGATTCTGCAAAAAACCATCAATAGCAGGAAGTAAGATCGGGAGCTTTCAATTTCAGGTTTTTTAAGTCACTCGTATGGCCTAGCTTTAAAAGACCACAAATCTACCACTTGCATTAGCTTAAAGTGTGTTCACAAAGTATGGATCGGACTTTGCGAACACACTTTAAGGCAGCACCACTTTATTGGCAACGAAACTTCCGTCGTTTTTTCAACCTCCATGGCAAATGAGAAACGGTCTATTTGCAGTGCCAGCTCTAGATTCTTGTGTGAAAAATCAACGTCACTAGGATCGGCGAATGTTTTGCCCTCTGGAGAGAGGCGCACGCCATCGAGAAAAGACACGGGACAGACATCTTGCTGCTGCAGTTTACATTGCAAATACTCTGCTAACGCTAAACCCTCATCGCCATCTTGCGTGCCAGTCACAATGTGAACATGCGCTGAGGAAAGCTGCGCGCTTCCGCTACCACAAAACTAGCGATGATCAGTTGATCCGCATGGCGACAGCTCCACCACCCCTTGAGTCCCAGCAGAAATTCTCTGAACGACCTCATGGACTGATAATACGCATCTTTGGATGTCATCTGACGAATTTCCATAATGGAATTCCTTCGCGCTCTCCCATCAAGATTAAAGAGCTGCCCGTTGCGATGTATCCGCAAGGCCTCTTCGGCTGTAGAGACCAATACAATTTCTTCGCTCCAGCAGCAAAGGCATCGGCGGCAGTGGTGCATGCCCGCAAAATATCGATGACAACACACAGTCCCAGACTTTAAAGCAATCATGCCGGCGGCAAATCTTAATTTCCATCAATCATTTACTGTACTGTAAGTTAGATACCCCTAAGAGGGCATCTTCAAAGTCCGAGCCGGATGATTTGCGTGACTAAATTGCACTCTAAAACCGAGCTTTGTTAAAGGCTATCGCCTCAAACAATTGACCTAGAATAGCCAATCAAGAAAAG
>JAVBSF010000204.1:0-11103 GCA_031556925.1 Pararhizobium sp. | reverse complement strand
ACGACGAAGGCGGCCATCAACAGCATCGCCGCCGTATGGGAGGGGATCATGTAGCCGAAGGCTGTCAGATACATATGGGCGGGATCGGCCGCATCGGTGACCGGCACCCCGGCGCTGAGCGTCAGCACGACGAGGAAGGAGCCGGCCAGTAGTTTTGGCGCACCGACCACGACCCAGCCCGCACCGGCCATGAAGACGGCGAAGCGGTGGCGAAGTCGGCTCTGGCCCTCCGGCGGCAGGAAGCGCAGGAAGTCCACCTGTTCGCCGATCTGCGCCATCAGGGCGAGAATGACGGCGGAAGCGGCGCCGAACTCCACCAGTGAGAAGGGGGCGAGCGTGCCGGGCACGCCTTCGGCATGGCCTGCGCCTGTAAAGGCGAGCCAGAGGTCGAACTTGCTCCAGTCGGCAAAGGCGATGAAGATGAAGGGCAGGATGTTCAGCACGATCCAGAAGGGTTGGGTGATGAGCTGGAACTTGCTGATCAGCCGCACGCCGTGGGTCACGAGCGGGATCACCATCACGGCGGAGATGATGTAGCCGATCCACAGCGGAATGCCGAGCGCCAGCTCCAGCGCCGCCGACATGATCGAGGCTTCAATCGCAAACAGCATGAAGGTGAAGCTGGCATAGATCAGCGAGGTGACGGTCGAGCCGATATAGCCGAAGCTCGCCCCGCGGGTCAGGAGATCGATATCGACGCCGTGGCGAATGGCGTAACGCGCGATCGGCAAACCGACGGCGAGCATGACGATACTGGCGACAAGGATGGCGATGATGGCATTGGTGGTGCCGTAGGAGAGCGTGATCGCGCCGCCGATCGCTTCAAGCGCGAGGAAGGAGATGGCGCCGATTGCCGTCTGGGAAATGCGCTGCGAGGAAAATTGCCGGGCGCTCTTGGCGGTGAAGCGCAGCGCGTAGTCTTCCAGCGTCTGGTTGGCGACCCAGCGATTATACTCGCGCCGGACCGGAATGATGCGCTGGCGTGCTGTCATCGGTGACGTCTGTTCCCCTGAAACTTTTTTCTTGTCTTCGGTCGTATCACAGAAGATCGCGGTGCTTAAGGGAGGGCAGGTGCCTAAAGCTGCACGTTTCGCCCCGGCGCCTACGTTAATTGACGTATATAGAATCGCACCCCGCTGCCCGATAGTTCCTGAGCGAACGGTAAATGTCTCCCAAGAGCCGGCGCTACAAGAACGAGAGGGGTTCATACAATGAAATTCACATCTCACATCCGCAGCGCGTTTCTCGCCGCTGCGCTCACCACGACCGCAATCTCCGGCGCCTTTGCAGCCGACGACACCATCAAGGTCGGCGTCCTGCACTCGCTCTCCGGCACCATGGCCATCTCCGAGACCACGCTCAAGGATGCCATGCTGATGCTCATCGAAGAGCAGAACAAGAAGGGTGGCCTTCTCGGCAAGAAGCTCGAAGCCGTCGTCGTCGACCCGGCGTCCGACTGGCCGCTGTTCGCTGAAAAGGCCCGCGAGTTGATCTCCGTCGACAAGGTTTCGGCCGTTTTCGGTTGCTGGACCTCGTCCTCGCGCAAGTCGGTCCTGCCGGTCTTCGAAGAGCTGAACTCGATCCTCTTCTACCCGGTCCAGTACGAGGGTGAAGAATCCTCGCGCAACATCTTCTACACCGGTGCCGCTCCGAACCAGCAGGCTATTCCGGCTGTCGACTACCTGATGGAAACGGAAGGCGTCGAGCGCTTCGTTCTCGAGGGCACCGACTACGTTTACCCGCGCACCACCAACAAGATCCTCGAAGCCTACCTGATCGCCAAGGGCATTCCGAAGGAAGACATCATCGTCAACTACACGCCGTTCGGCTTCTCCGACTGGCAGACGGAAGTTGCCAAGATCAAGGACTTCGGCTCGGCCGGCAAGAAGACCGCCGTCGTTTCGACCATCAACGGCGACGCCAACGTTCCCTTTTACAAGGAACTCGGCAACCAGGGCATCAAGGCAACCGATATCCCGGTCGTCGCCTTCTCGGTCGGTGAAGAAGAACTCGCCGGTCTCGACACCAAGCCGCTCGTCGGTCACCTTGCCGCATGGAACTACTTCCAGTCGGTCGATGCTGATGTCAATGCCGAGTTCATCAAGCAGTGGCATGCCTACACCAAGAACGACAAGCGCGTGACCAACGACCCGATGGAAGCCGCCTATATCGGCTTCAACGCCTGGGTTAAGGCTGTCGAAGCTGCCGGCACGACCGACACGGATGCCGTTCTCGACACGATCATCGGCACCACCGTTCCGAACCTCTCGGGCGGCTACGCCACCGTCATGCCGAACCACCACATCACCAAGCCTGTCCTGATCGGCGAAATCCAGGAAGACGGCCAGTTCGAAATCGTCCAGGAAACGCCTGCTGTCGTCGGCGACGAATGGTCCGATTACCTGCCGGACTCGAAGGACCTGATCTCCGATTGGCGCAAGCCGATGTCCTGCGGCAACTTCAACGTTGCCACCGGCAAGTGCGGCGGCAAGGGTTCCTGACTTCCGGAACAGCTGATTTCATCAAGGCAAGCGTAATGCCGAAGCGGTCCTGATGGCCGCTTCGGAGATTCTGAAAACACCTATTGATTGCTCATGAACACCCTCCGTTCCACTCTCCCACCGGGACGGAGGGGCTTTCGCGGAAGCCCCTTGATCCGCCGGCGCCCGAACGGGCCGGCAACGCCACCTTCGGCCGGTTGGCACGCTTCCTGCTTCGCAGATGTCGGATGGATAGATCCGGCTGGCAGGGTCCGCTCCCTTCAGATCGAATGGCCGGAATGCGTTGTCGAGTTGAGTGGCAAGTGGGCGGAATGCGGAAATCTTAGGCAGCCCGAAGCGTACTTCGCGGAAGGCGCCAACGGAACGGAAGAACCATGTATCGCACGATCCAGATTTTCCTCGTCGCTCTCTGCCTGATCATCAGCGCCCTTGCGACAGGCGCGCGGGCCCAGGAAGACATCCGGCCTTTGGTCGATGCCTTGGGCCAGGGCGGCTTTCCCCAGAAGATCGAGGCTGTTGGCGCGCTTGCTGCCTCCGGTGATCCTAAGATCGCCGAAATCCTCGGACTCCTGAGCGACGGCAAGCTTTTCGCGCCGAAGACCGGCGGTGCAGTTTTTCTCGAAACCGATAGCGGTTATGCCGATGTGCTGACCGGTGCGCCGGTCACCGATGTACCGGGCAACCTCCAGAAAATTCGTCTCAACAACGGCCTTCGCGGCGCGATCGGCGCGGCCATGAGCCAGCTGACATTGCTCAGCCCGGATCGCGGCGCGCGGTTTGCCGCGGCGCAGGATCTGCTGAAGGACGCCGATCCCGAAAACCTTGATCTCCTGAATTCCGCGCTCGCCAAGGAGACGGACGCCGAAATCAAATCGACCATGGAAGCGGCCCGCGCCGTCATCCTGCTGAAGACCGATGCCAGCTTCGAGGACAAGAAGGCTGCCATCGATACGATCGCGGCCCGCGACAATCGCGATGCCGTCAACATCCTGAACGCTGCCTTCTCCAGCGCTCCCGCCGATCTGCAGCCGGCCATTCAGGCCCATATTGACGGCATCAATCGCAGCCTTGCTGTCTGGGATGTCGTTCAGAACGTCTGGTATGGCCTGTCGCTCGGCTCGGTCCTGCTGCTCGCGGCCATTGGTCTTGCCATCACCTTCGGCGTCATGGGCGTGATCAACATGGCCCATGGCGAGATGGTCATGCTCGGGGCCTATACAACCTATGTGGTGCAGCAGACGATCAATTCGGTCGCACCCGAGCTTGCCAATTTCTCGCTCGCCTTCGCCGTTCCTGCTGCCTTCCTCGTCACAGGCCTGATCGGTGTCTGCATCGAGCGCGGCATCATCCGCTGGCTCTACGGCCGGCCGCTCGAAACACTGCTGGCCACCTGGGGTCTCTCCCTCATCCTACAGCAGACGATCCGCACCATCTTCGGCCCCACCAACCGGCAGGTCGACAATCCGAGCTGGATGTCCGGCGCCTTCGATTTCGGCGGCATGTCGATCACCTGGAACCGCATGTGGATCATCGTCTTTTCGATCGCCGTGTTCTTCGCCCTGCTGCTGCTGAAGCGCTCGAAATTCGGCCTACAGATGCGCGCCGTTACCCAGAATCGTCGCATGGCCTCCTCCATGGGTATCCGCACCCCATGGGTCGATGCCTTCACCTTCGGGCTCGGCTCGGGCATCGCCGGCATGGCGGGCGTGGCGCTCAGCCAGATCGATAACGTCTCGCCGAACCTCGGCCAGAACTACATCATCGACAGCTTCATGGTCGTCGTCTTCGGTGGCGTGGGCAATCTCTGGGGCACGCTGGTCGGCGCCATGTCGCTCGGCATCGCCAACAAGTTCCTCGAGCCCTATGCCGGCGCTGTGCTCGGCAAGATCCTGATCCTTGTCCTCATCATCCTCTTCATCCAGCGGCGGCCGCGCGGTCTGTTCGCGCTCAAGGGAAGGGCGGTCGAATAATGATTACGCAAATGCTGCTCCGCAATCACGACAAGAAGGTGCTCTGGTTCGCGTTGGCGATCTTCGCCGCCGCCGTGCTTGTCCCCCTTTCCAACCTGCTGCTGCCCGCCGGCAATCCCCTGCATGTGCCGGATCATATGGTGCCGCTGCTCGGAAAGTATCTGAGCTATGCGCTGCTGGCGCTGGCGCTCGATCTCGTCTGGGGCTATTGCGGCATCCTCTCGCTTGGCCATGGCGCGTTCTTCGCGCTCGGTGGTTATGCCATGGGCATGTACCTGATGCGCCAGATCGGTCCGCGTGGCGTCTATGCCAATCCGCTCCTTCCGGACTTCATGGTGTTCCTCAACTGGCAGGAGCTTCCCTGGTACTGGTATGGCTTCGACCAGTTCTGGTTTGCGGCGCTGATGGTACTGTTCGTGCCGGGCTTGCTTGCCTTCGTCTTCGGCTGGTTTGCCTTCCGCTCGCGCGTCACCGGCGTCTATCTTTCGATCATAACCCAGGCGATGACCTACGCGCTGCTGCTTGCCTTCTTCCGCAACGAGATGGGCTTTGGCGGCAACAACGGCCTCACCGACTTCAAGGATATCCTCGGCTTCAACATTCAGGCCGGCGGTACCCGCGCCACGCTGTTTGCGGCCACGGCGATCATGCTGGCTCTGGCGCTGCTCTTCAACTCGGCCATCGTCAAATCGAAATACGGCAAGGTGCTGGTAGGGGTGCGTGATGCGGAAAGCCGCACCCGCTTCCTCGGCTACCGCGTCGAGAACATGAAGCTCTTCATCTTCACCGTTTCGGCGATGATGGCGGGCGTCGCCGGTGCGCTCTATGTGCCGCAGGTCGGCATCATCAATCCCGGCGAATTCGCGCCGGCAAACTCGATCGAAGTGGTCATCTGGACGGCTGTCGGCGGTCGCGGCACGCTGATCGGCCCGATTATCGGCGCTGTTCTCGTCAACTTCGGCAAGAGCGTCTTCACCGCCGCCTTCCCGGAATTCTGGCTGTTCGCACTCGGTGCGCTGTTCGTCGCCACGACGCTGTTCCTGCCGAAGGGCATTGTCGGCACGCTGCAGCAATTCGCCAAGGCGCGGGATGAGCGCAAGGTCGCAGCCGCCAAGGAACATGCCTATCAGGAACAGGCCGCCAAGTCCGCCGGCGAGGATGGTCTTGCGCCGGCCCACACCCAGGCTGCGGAGTAAATGCGATGACGACTGTAAAACCGGCAGGCCTCAAGACCACCAGCAGCATCCTCTATCTCGATGGTGTTTCCGTTTCCTTCGATGGCTTCAAGGCGCTGAACTCGCTCTCCTTCGTGGTCGAGCCCGGCGAACTGCGCGCCATCATCGGCCCGAACGGCGCCGGCAAGACGACGATGATGGACATCATCACCGGCAAGACCCGGCCGGACGAGGGCATCGTCTATTTCAACGGCGAGGTGGACCTCACCCAGAAGGACGAGGCCGACATCGCCCAGCTCGGCATCGGCCGCAAATTCCAGAAGCCGACGGTGTTCGAGAGCCACACCGTCTGGGACAACATCGAACTGGCGCTGAACCGCAAGCGCGGCGTCTTCGCCACCCTATTCTACACGCTGACGCCTGAGGACAAGGCGCGCATCGAGGAAATCCTCGAAACCGTGCGCATGACCGCCCGCAAGGACGATCTCGCCGCCAACCTTTCCCACGGCCAGAAGCAGTGGCTGGAAATCGGCATGCTGCTCGCGCAGGAGCCGAAGCTGCTGCTGGTCGATGAGCCGGTGGCCGGTATGACGGATGCGGAAACGGCGGAGACGGCAGTGCTGTTGAAGGAGATCGCCAAGACACGCTCCGTCGTCGTGGTCGAGCACGACATGGGCTTCATCCGTGATCTCGGGGTGAAGGTGACGTGCCTTGCGGAAGGCTCGGTGCTCGCCGAAGGCTCGATCGATTTCGTCAGCTCCGATCCGAAGGTGATCGAGAACTATCTGGGGCGGTAAGGCGATGCATTACAATGTTTCGATGTTTGCGATGGAGCTTGATGCAGACCCCCTCTTCTCCCCCGCGGGGAGATGTGCCGAGCTTATGCGCGGCGATGAGGGGGGCTTTACCGCAAACTCAGAGCCCGCCTTCCCCCTCATCCGGCGCTTCGCGCCACCTTCTCCCCGCTGGGGAGAAGAGGGAGCAAGTGGCCTGAACTCATCCGCATCTTCCCAAGGAGCCACCCGATGCTGACCGTCGATAACATCAATCTTCACTACGGCGCGGCGCAGGCTCTTCGCGGGGTGTCGATCATGGCGCCCATGGGCAAGATCACCTGTGTTCTCGGTCGCAACGGTGTTGGCAAGACCAGCCTGCTCAGGGCCGTGACCGGCCAGGCCGCCACCAGCGCCGGCACCATTACCTTCAATGATACGACGCTCAACGGCATGGCGCCCTATAACCGGGCCAAGCAGGGCATCGGCTTCGTGCCGCAGGGCCGCGAAATCTTCCCGCTGCTGACGGTCAAGGAAAACCTAGAGACCGGCTATGCCCCGGTGCCGCGCAAGGATCGCTATATCCCGGATGATATCTTCAGCCTGTTCCCGATCGTGCGCACCATGCTCGGCCGTCGCGGCGGCGACCTCTCCGGCGGCCAGCAGCAACAGCTTGCCATCGGCCGCGCGCTGGTCACGCGCCCGAAAATCCTCGTGCTCGACGAGCCGACGGAAGGCATCCAGCCGTCGATCATCAAGGATATCGGCCGCGCCATCCAGTATCTGCGCGATTCCACGGGGATGGCGATTCTGCTTGTGGAACAATATCTTGACTTCTGCCGGGAGCTTGCCGACCATGTCTATATCATGGATAGGGGCGAGATCGTGCATGAGGGGCCGGCCGAAACGCTGGATACTCCGGAAGCGCGGCGTCACCTGACGGTTTAGGATCACAAATGGCAGAAGCGGCGGCAATCGCTCCGCAAAGGGCGTGGGGCAGGGGACGGCTGACGGCGAAGCCCTTTGCCGGCCGCACCCGCATTTCCGAATTCTATCAGGAAGGCTGCGCCAAGATCCGCCTTCCGGATACCTTCGATCACACGATGGAAGCCGTGCTGATCAACAGTTCCGGCGGCCTGACCGGCGGCGACTGGATCGGTTGGGAGTTCAAGAGCGGCGAGCAGACGCATCTGACGCTCACCACCCAGGCTTGCGAAAAAATCTACAAGGCGAGCGCCGGCACGGCGACGGTTGCGACACGCATTGATGTCGATCGCGGCGCGACCGTGCATTGGCTGCCGCAGGAAACGATCCTGTTCGACAATGCCTCGATGTCCCGCAGCCTCGATGTCGATATCGCTGACGATGCCTCGTTTCTGGCCGTGGAGGCTGTGCTTCTCGGCCGCAAGGCCATGGGCGAGGCGATGGAGAACGGTCTGTTCGAAGATCGCTGGCGCATCCGCAAGGGTGGTGTGCTGCTGCATGCGGAAAATCTGCGGCTGGCGGATGCTGTCGGCCCGCTTTCCCGGCGAATTTCCGTTCTTGGCGGGCGGGTGGCCTTTGCCACGCTATTCTATACGGGGCTGGACTGCGAGGCGCAGCTAGCTGCGATCCGGCCGCTGATCGGCACTGCCGGCGGCGCCAGTCGCGTGGTCATCGGCGGGCAGGAGAAGCTGGTCGCGCGCCTCGTCGCCGCCGATGGCTTTGCCCTTAGAAAAATCCTTATTCCGGTCATTTCTCACTTGCGCAAGGGAGCGTCAGTGCCGAAAGTCTGGACCCTGTAGCCTATCATGAAAACCGGTGGTCACGCATGAACCTCACTCCCCGCGAAAAAGACAAGCTCTTGATTTCCATGGCCGCAATGGTCGCGCGCCGGCGGCTGGAGCGTGGCGTCAAGCTCAATCATCCCGAGGCGATCGCGCTGATTACCGATTATGTCGTGGAAGGTGCGCGTGATGGCCGTTCCGTCGCTGAACTCATGGAGGCCGGCGCCCATGTCATCACCCGCGAGCAGGTGATGGAGGGTATTCCGGAGATGATCCATGATATCCAAGTCGAGGCAACTTTCCCTGACGGCACCAAGCTGGTGACCGTTCACGAACCGATCCGTTGAGGCCGCCATGCTTGCCCTTCGACCCAATTGCGAATGCTGCGACAAGGATCTGCCGCCTGGCAGCCGCGAAGCGATGATCTGCAGCTTCGAATGCACCTTCTGCCTCGATTGCGTGGAAAACGTTCTCGATGGTCGTTGCCCCAATTGCAGCGGCGAGCTGGTGCGCCGGCCGGTCCGGCCCGCATCCAAGCTCGACAAATTTCCAGCCTCGACAGAGCGCGTGCTGAAAGCCGAGGGATGCGCGCCGGTCAAGGCCGCCTGAACAAGAGGAGACGCCCATGATCCCCGGAGAAATCATTGCCGCGGAAGGCGAGATCGAGCTGAATGCAGGTCTCGACACGGTTTCCATCGATGTTTCCAACACCGGCGATCGCCCGGTGCAGGTTGGCAGCCATTATCATTTTGCTGAAACCAATGCCGGCCTGAATTTTGATCGCGAAGCGGCCTATGGTCGCCGGCTGGATATTCCGGCGGGAACGGCGGTGCGTTTTGAGCCCGGCCAGACCCGCTCGGTGACGCTCATTCCGCTTGCCGGAAAGCGCGAAGTCTACGGTTTCCGCCAGAAGGTCATGGGCAAGCTGTGAGCGTTTTGAAGATGAAGCCCGCCCCGCTGCTGCTGGCCTGCAGTTTTTTCCTTGCCACCGGCGGTATCGCCTGTGCGCAGGAAGATGAGCCCAAGGTCGATTGCTCGAATGCGATGACACAAGCCGAAATCAACGCCTGTGCAAGCGAGGATTATGACGCCGCGGACAAGAAACTGAACGCGCAATGGGCCAAGACCAGGAAGGTCATGGTCGATTGGGATGCCGAGCTGGACGAGCAGAACAAGGGCGCGGTCGATTCCCTGATGAAGGCGCAGCGCGCCTGGATCGAGTATCGCGACGGCCAGTGTGATGCGGTGGGCTACAGCGTCTGGGGCGGCACCATGTATCCGGCCGTTGTCGCCGGTTGCCTCGCCGACCTGACGCGCAAGCGCACGGAAGAACTGAAAGATCTTGCCAACGGCATCGAGCAGTAGGCGCAAGCGATATGAAGCAGAAGATCATGATCGTCGGAAATGGTGAGGTGTTGCCGGGCGCGGCAGGGCTCATCGATTCTTCCGATCTGGTGATCCGCTTCAACGATTGCCGCACCTATGGCGAGGCGGGCGAAAAGACCGATGTCGTCGCCATCTGCAACACCGGCCGCCCCGGCAAGGCGCGCCTTGCCTCGGCGGATTGGGCCAGCCACCCCGCCGTGCAGCAGGCCGGCGCCATTTGGAGCGTGCGCGATCCCGCGAAGTTTACCGCCCTGCGTGGTGTTCTGGCTGTCAGTCATCCGGAGCTTGACGATTTCTGCGATGATTATACGGCCGATTTTGCCCGGCTCTGCGTCTGTCTCGGGAAGAAGCATTCGGTCATCAGCCGTGCTGTTCACGAGGCCGTCGATACACAGTTGCAGGCTTTCGCGCCGGAGCCATATGTGGTGCCGAGCAGTGGCCTGATCGTGATTGCCTTCGTGCTCGAAAGCTTTCGCGATGCCGAGATTTCCATTGCAGGCTTTGGTCATGAGGGCTGGGAGGGTCATCCTTTCGCGGCCGAGCGCAAGCTGGTCGAACGCTTGATCGGCGAGGGCCACCTGTCGCGTCTTCAGCCGCTGGAAGGCGTTACGGCCCCGTCCATTCCTTCAGCTGCGCCCTTGTAAGGCGCGGAACGAGATAAAAACTGAATTACGGATTTCTCCCAAGATCCGGCACTCCAGAGGGTGAAGAACAATGTCCTACAAAATGTCTCGCGCGGCCTATGCCAGCATGTTCGGGCCTACCACCGGCGACAAGGTGCGGCTTGCCGATACGGAGCTGTTCATCGAGGTCGAGAAGGACTTCACCACCTATGGCGAAGAGGTGAAGTTCGGCGGTGGCAAGGTCATTCGTGACGGCATGGGCCAGAGCCAGGCGACACGTGCTCAAGGGGCGGTCGACACTGTCATCACCAACGCGTTGATCGTCGATCATACCGGCATCTACAAGGCCGATATCGGCCTGAAGGATGGCCGCATTCACGGCATCGGCAAGGCGGGCAACCCGGATACGCAGCCGGGCGTGACGATCATCGTCGGTCCTTCGACGGAGGCGATTGCCGGCGAGGGCAAGATCCTGACGGCTGGCGGCATGGATGCGCATATCCACTACATCTGCCCGCAGCAGATCGAGGAAGCGCTGATGAGCGGCGTGACCACCATGCTGGGCGGTGGTTCCGGTCCTGCGCACGGCACGCTTGCGACCACCTGCACCGGCGCCTGGCATATCGAACGCATGATCGAAAGCTTCGACGCTTTCCCGATGAATCTTGCGCTGGCCGGCAAGGGCAATGCTTCGCTGGCGGCACCGCTGGAGGAAATGATCCTTGCCGGCGCGTCGTCGCTGAAGCTGCATGAGGACTGGGGTACGACGCCCGCCGCCATCGACAACTGCCTGACGGTTGCCGACGCCTTCGACGTGCAGGTGATGATCCACACCGACACGCTGAACGAAAGCGGTTTCGTGGAAGACACGGTTTCCGCCATTCGCGGCCGCACCATCCATGCCTTCCA
>JAVBSF010000066.1:0-8092 GCA_031556925.1 Pararhizobium sp. | reverse complement strand
ACGACGACGGCGAACTGGAGGTTCTGACCTTCGATCTGCACGGCGAGACCTTCGCGCTCGAGGCGATCATGGTTCAGGAAATCCTCGATCTCCTGCCCGAGACGGTGGTTCCCGGCGCCATGCCCTTCGTCGGCAGCGTCATCAATTTCCGCGGCAAGGTCATTCCGCTCGCCGATATCCGCCTCGCCTTCGGCATGGAAGCCGGCGAGGCGACGATCGACAGCCGCATCGTCGTCATCGAAATCGAGCTGCAGGGTGAACTGACGCTCGTCGGTCTGCGGACCGACAAGGTGAATGAAGTCACCACGCTTTCCAGGGCCATGAGCGAGGCGGCGCCGAGCGTCGGCATGAAATGGCGCGCCGACTACATCAATTGCCTCGTCAAGCGGGAGGGGCAGTTCATCATCCTCCCGAATCTTCAGGCGATCTTTTCTTTCAGGAAAGAGGCCTAGGGCAATTCCGGAACAAGCGTAGCGGCTTTGTGCCGGGAATTGCGTGAGAACAGAGACAGGCTGTGAGCAAAACCGCGACGCGGATCAGGGGAAGGAATTCGACTATGAAATTTACCATCAAGCTCAAGCTGGCATTGGCTTTCAGCTTCGTCATCGTCCTGCTCATCGGGACGGCCGGCTACGGCATTCTCAGCCTGAGCACCCTCAACGACAATCTCGAGCAGGTGCTCCAGGGGCCGGCGGCCCGTCTGAAGCTGGCCCAGCAGATCAATATCGAGCAGTTGCAGGCGATCCGCCAGCAGAAGAACCTTTTGGCCTCGACCAGCGAGAAGGAAGCCGAAGGCGCGCGCACCAAGGGCGACGCAGCCCGCAAGGTGTTCGACGGCCTGCTTGCGGACGCCGAAGCCAGGGCGACCGAACAGGGCAAGGCCCGCTGGGCGAAGATGCGGGCTCTGGCGGTCCAGTCCGATGAGGCCGAGCAGCAGATCCGCACGTTCCTCGCCGCCGGCAACCTGCCCGCCGCCCAGAACGTCTCGACGACGACCGCCCGCGCCAGCGCCAACGAGATGGATGCCATCCTCGACGAGATCGTCGCGCTGGAAGAAGGCCGGCTGAAGGAGGCCGATGCCGCCGCCGACGAACTCTATATCCAGACACGCATGATGATGACGGCGGCTGCGGGCGTTGCGATGCTGATCGCCGTCGCCGCGGCGATCTGGATCTCGATCACCATCAGCAAGGGCCTGCGCCGCGCGACGACCGCCGTTGCCGATGTGGCCGAGGGCGACCTCACCAAGATGGCCGAAATCACCAACAATGACGAAATCGGCGCCCTTCTGGGCAATGTCAACGTCATGATCGAGCGCCTGCGCGGCGTCGTTGCCGATGCGCTTTCCGCCTCCGACAACGTTTCGGCGGGCAGCCAGGAGCTTTCCGCAAGCTCCGAGCAGGTGTCGCAGGGCGCGACCGAGCAGGCCGCTTCCGCCGAAGAGGCCTCCGCCTCGATGGAAGAGATGGCCGCCAACATCAAGCAGAACGCCGATAATGCCGCCCAGACGGAAAAGATCGCCCGCCAGTCGGCGAAGGATGCCGAGATGAGCGGCGAAGCCGTCACCCGCGCGGTCAACGCGATGCGCACGATCGCCGAGAAGATCGGCATCGTTCAGGAAATCGCCCGCCAGACCGACCTGCTCGCCCTCAACGCCGCCGTGGAAGCGGCCCGCGCCGGCGAACATGGCAAGGGTTTCGCGGTCGTCGCTTCGGAAGTGCGCAAGCTTGCCGAGCGTTCGCAGTCGGCTGCCGCCGAAATCGGCCAGATGTCGGGCGATACGGTGAAGGCCGCCGCCGAAGCCGGCGAGATGCTGAACCGTCTGGTGCCGGATATCCGCAAGACCGCCGAACTCGTCACCGAGATCTCGGCCGCCTGCCGCGAACAGGATATCGGCGCCAGCCAGATCAACGAGGCGATCCAGCAGCTCGACAAGGTGACGCAGCAGAACGCCAGCGCCTCCGAGCAGATGTCGGCAACCTCCGAGGAGCTTGCTGCCCAGGCCGAGGAACTGCAGGCCTCCATCGCCTTCTTCCGGGTGGAGAGCGCGGCCGTGGCCAAGAAGCCGTCCGCCGTCAAGGCATCTGCGGCCCGGCCGGCCGCCAAGCCCGCCTCCGTCGCCAAGCGCCCGGCAAGCGGCACCACGGTCGCCGCCCAGCAGGCGCGCGCCAGGGGCTTCGCGCTCGACCTGTCCATGGGCGGGCCTGATGCCGAAGACGACCATTTCCGGGAAAGCGCATAGGCTCTCCCGTCCGCCCTTCCGGCGGCCCGGTCCGGGCCGTCGGGGTTCGCGTGTGTATGCGCGGCCGAAGACGATCCGAAACTACCGGTTCCGCGGCGTGAATCAGTCACTCTACCGCCTAGCTGGCTCGGACATTGAAAAACGAAAGGGCCCCGCACGCCCATCGATTTCCGAACCAATCTGAAGGATAGTGACAATGCGACTGACGATTAAACTGAAACTGGGGATAGTGTTTGCTGTCATTATCCTGCTGACGGGAGGCATGGCTGGCCTTTCCATCTACAATCTCTCGTCGCTCAACGACGCGATCACCCGCATGGTGAACGAGCCGGTTGCCGACATGAAGGAACTCGCGGACATGACCGCGGATTTCAACGGCACCATCCGCGCCGAAAAGAATGCCATTCTCAACAGCGATCCGGCGGAAATTGCCGGTTTTGTGAAGTCGCTCACCGACCGTCAGGCCAAGCTCGGCGGTATGATCGACAATCTCGCCAACTCGGCGGACAAGGATGTGGCCAACAAGGTTGCCGAATTCCGCGCGCTGTATGAAAAATATGCGCCGCTGCAGAAGCGCATGGCGGATCTCTCCGTGCAGAACACCACCGAATCCAACGCGCTCGCCACCCGCATCTCGATGGGCGAGGGCCGTGAGGTGATGAACCAGGCACTGAAGGTCATCGAAGAGATCAACGTCATCGTCACCGAAAACGTTCAGGAAACCGATGCGGCGACTGACGCCCAGTATCTCCAGTCGCGCCTGCTGCTGGTTTCGGCCACCGTCGCGCTGACGCTGTTCTCGATTGCCGCCGCCGCCTGGATTTCCATCAACATCTCGCGGGCGCTGCGCCGCGCCGTCGATCTGGCCGACGCCGTCAGCATCGGCGACCTCAACTATGAGATCCAGCACAAGAGCAATGACGAGATCAAGGATCTGGTCGTCTCGATGCAGCGCATGACGTCCAACCTGCGCAACACCGCCGGCCTCGCCGACAAGATCGCCGATGGCGACCTGACCGTCGAGCCGACCCCGCTGTCGGACAAGGACACGCTTGGCATGGCGCTCCTGCGCATGGTCGAGCGTCTGCGCGGCGTCGTCGCCGATGCGCTCTCCGCCTCCGACAACGTCTCGGCCGGCAGCCAGGAACTCTCGGCCAGCTCCGAGCAGATCTCGCAGGGCGCGACCGAGCAGGCCGCATCCGCCGAGGAGGCTTCCGCCTCCATGGAAGAGATGGCCGCCAACATCAAGCAGAACGCTGACAACGCCGCCCAGACGGAAAAGATCGCCCGCCAGTCGTCCAAGGACGCCGAAGCCAGCGGTGAAGCCGTCGCCCGCGCCGTCAACGCCATGCGCACGATCGCCGAGAAGATTGGCATCGTTCAGGAAATCGCCCGCCAGACCGACCTGCTTGCCCTCAACGCCGCCGTGGAAGCGGCCCGTGCCGGCGAACACGGCAAGGGTTTCGCGGTCGTCGCTTCGGAAGTGCGCAAGCTTGCCGAGCGTTCGCAGTCGGCTGCGGCCGAAATCGGCCAGATGTCGGGCGATACGGTGAAGGCTGCGGCGGATGCCGGCGAGATGCTGAACCGTCTGGTGCCGGATATCCGCAAGACCGCCGAACTGGTCTCGGAAATCTCTGCTGCCTGCCGCGAGCAGGATATCGGCGCCAGCCAGATCAACGAAGCGATCCAGCAGCTCGACAAGGTGACCCAGCAGAATGCCGGCGCCTCCGAGCAGATGTCGGCAACCTCCGAGGAGCTTGCTGCCCAGGCCGAGGAACTGCAGGCTTCGATCGCCTTCTTCAAGGTCGATGGCGCGGGTGTGAAGGTCGCTTCGGCCCGCAAGCCGGCAAAGGCCGCAGCCAAGGCTCCGGTGCGCAAGCCGGCGCCCGTATCCGCCAACTCCGTCTCGGCCCAGCAGGCCCGCGCCAAGGGCTTTGCCCTTGACCTCTCCATGGGCGGGCCGGATGCCGACGACGCCGACTTCAGGGAAAGCGCTTGAACCATGGCAACCTCGTCTCTCGAATCCCAATACGTGACGTTCAGCCTCGGCGACGAAGTCTTTGCCGTTCCCGTCGAAGTGGTCCGGGAGATCCTCGATTATGAGGAAGCCTTCAAGATCCCGAACGGTCCCGACTATCTGCTCGGCCTGCGCGATGTGCGCGGGCAGGGCGTCCCGACCATCGACCTCAGGCTGAAACTCGGCCTTTCCCGCACCGTGCCGACATCCCATACGCGTGTGCTGGTCATGGATATCCCGCTGGAAAGCCGCATGCTCTGCCTCGGGCTGGTGGCGGACAGGGTGTTCGAGGTCACGCCGTTCCGGCGTGACCAGATCGAGGCGGCTCCCGATATCGGGGTCCGCTGGCGCTCCGGTTATATCGCCGGGGTCGTGCGCCGCGAGGGCGGCTTCGTCGTGATCATCGATCTGGCAAGCCTGCTGTCGCGGGAAGAAACCGCCCTTCTCACCTTGCCGGGTACGGCAGGGCATGCCGCCTGAGGATAGGAAATGAACGTCGCGCTCCGCCAGACGCAAGCTGTGAACGACCGTATCAGCAAGCGGAATTTCGACCGGCTTGCCCGATACATCTACGACTACAGCGGCATCAAGATGCCGCAAAGCAAGCTGACGATGCTCGAAGGCCGGCTTCGCCGCCGCCTTCGGGCAACCAATATCGTCAGCTTCGACGACTATTGCGACTATCTGTTCAACGAGGACGGCATCGAGCACGAGGCGGTCTACCTCATCGATGCCGTCACCACGAACAAGACGGATTTTTTCCGGGAATCCAGGCATTTCGACTATATGGCCGAGGCCGCGCTGCCGGCGCTCGCCAATCATGGCCACTCCAATCTGCGCATCTGGAGTTCGGCCTGCTCGACCGGGGCCGAGCCCTATACGATCGCCATGGTGATGGAGGATTTCATCGAGCGGCGATCGGGGCTCGACTATTCGATCCTGGCGACCGATCTCAGCACCGACGTCCTGCAGACGGCGCATCAGGGCATCTATCCGAGCGATCTCGTCGCACCGGTGCCGCCGGACATGATGCGCAAATATGTGATGAGCGCGGTACGGCCGGGCCGCAACGAGGTGCGGATTTCACCGCGCCTGCGCGCCAAGGTCGGCTTCGCCCGCATGAATCTGATGGATGCCAAATATCCGGTCGGCAATCCCATGCACATCATCTTCTGCCGCAACGTGCTGATCTATTTCGACAAGCCGACGCAATCGGCAGTGTTGTCACGGCTGACCGACTGCCTGGTGCCGGGCGGTTATCTGTTCATCGGCCACTCGGAATCGATCACCGGTTTCGACCTGCCGCTGAAACAGGTCTCCAATACCGTTTTCCAGCGGGTGTAATCTCAAACAGGTATCGGCCGGCAAGCGAGGCGCTTTGCCGGCGGCGCGAAAGGGAGGCCGACATGGGAAAGAAGATCCGGGTTCTGATCGTCGACGACAGCGCCAGCGTGCGCCAGACGCTGACGGCGGTGTTGCAGCAGGATCCCGATATCGAGGTGATGGGCGCGGCCTCCGATCCCTTCATGGCGGCGAAGCGCATTCAGGAAGATATTCCCGACGTCATCACGCTCGATGTCGAGATGCCGCGCATGGACGGCATCACCTTCCTGCGCAAGCTGATGGCGCAGCACCCGATCCCGGTCGTCATGTGTTCGTCGCTGACGGAAGCAGGCTCCGAGACCTTGTTGCAGGCGCTGGAGGCAGGCGCCGTCGATATCATTCTCAAGCCGAAGATCGGGGCAGCCGACCATCTGGCAGAAAGCGGCATGCGCATCCGCGAGGTGGTGAAGAGCGCCGCCCATGCGCGCATTTCCGGCGTGCGCCGGCCGTCTGCGCGCGGAAGCGCTTCCGCCTCCGGCCCGGCCGCCAAGCTGACGGCCGACGCCATGCTGCCACCCCCGAGCGGACGGGCCATGGCCAAGACGACGGAAATGGTCGTCTGCGTCGGTGCCTCCACCGGCGGCACGGAGGCGCTGCGTGAAATGCTGGAGGCGCTGCCGGCCAATGCGCCGGGCATGGTGATCGTCCAACACATGCCGGAAAAATTCACCGCCGCCTTCGCCAAGCGGCTGAACAGTCTTTGTGAGGTCGAGGTCAAGGAGGCCGAGGATGGCGATCCCGTGCTGCGCGGCCATGTGCTGATCGCCCCCGGCGACCGGCACATGCTCCTGGAGCGGCAGGGCGCGCGCTATCATGTCTCGGTCAAGACCGGGCCGCTGGTGTCGCGCCATCGGCCTTCGGTCGATGTGCTGTTTCGTTCCGCCGCAAGGGCGGCTGGGGCCAATGCCATGGGCGTGATCATGACCGGCATGGGCGACGATGGCGCGCGCGGCATGGAGGAGATGAAGCAGGCCGGAGCCCTCAACATCGCTCAGGACGAAGCAACCTCCGTTGTCTTCGGCATGCCCAAGGAAGCCATCGCCCGCGGCGGCGTCGACCGGGTCGTGCCGCTGGAGCAGATCGCCCGCGAAATCCTGATGGCGCAGGCGAAGTTCTAGACACCCAATGTTGTCATCAATGCTTTCATGCGCTCGACGGCCAGATCAGGCCGGTCGAGCACATTGGCCTTATCGGCAAGGCGGAAGACATCGGCATAATGCAGTACGCCGCGTGCGGACTGCATGCCTGATGGCATGGTGAAGTGCTTCTGGTGACCGTTCAGCCAGGCGAGGAAGACGACGCCCGCCTTGTAATATTGCGTCGGGGCTTCGAAAATCTTGCGCGAGAGCGGCACGGTCGGCTCGATGACCGAGCGGAAGGTGCTGACATCGCCTTCGGACAGCGCCGCCAGCGCCTTGGAGGCTGACGGGGCGACCGCATCGAAGATGCCGAGCAGCGCATGGCTGTATTTCTTGCCGTCACCCTCGATCAGCTCCGCATAGTTGAAATCGTCGCCGGTGAAGCAGAGCACACCCTCCGGCAAACGGTTGCGCAATGCCACTTCACAGGCATTGTCGAGCAGCGAAATCTTGATGCCTTCGACCTTGGCCCTGTTCTCCCCGATGATGGAGAGCACGGTTTCCAGCGCCATCTCGAAATCTTCCGAGCCCCAATAGCCCCGGAGCTGCGGGTCGAACATATCGCCGAGCCAGTGCAGCACCACCTTATCCTTCGTCTGGCGGAGGATTTGGCCGTAGACCTTGCGGTAATCGTCCGGCGAGCGGGCGATGCGGGCAAGCGCCCGGCTCGCCATCATGATCGAGCGGCCGCCTTGCTTCTCGACGAAACCGACCTGCTCCTCATAGGCCTTGATCACGTCGTCCAGAGAGCGGGTATCTTGCGGGGCGAGGTGATCCGTGCCGGCGCCGCAGGCGAGATCGGCGCCTTCGACGGCGCGCGCTTCCGCGAGCGAACGGCGGATAAGCTCCTGTGCGCCGGCCCAGTCCAGCCCCATGCCGCGCTGGGAGGTATCCATGGCTTCGGCGATCTTGAAACCGAGCGACCAGAGATGGTGGCGGAAGGCAAGCGTCGTGTCCCAGTCGATGGCCGGATTGCCCCATGGCTGCAGGTCTCGCAACGGGTCGGACACGACATGGGCGGCCGCATAGGCGATGCGGCTGAAGCGCGGCACGGAGGCCGGTCGCGCAATCGGCGTTCCGACCAGGCGGTAGGTCTCCACCGTGCCATCGGCGCGGGGCAGCAACAGGGCGTCAGGCATGGATTTCCTCCTCGGTTTGACGGTCGAATAATTTAGATCGTTCCAAATTTCAAGCGTTGATTTTGGAGTGAAGGCGAGGAAGGTGCCGGTGTGTTATGTTTTGCCCGGCCGAAACGCGTTGCCGGCGGCCTCGACAAGAGCCTCCTTCGTAGTGATTGCGTCCGTCTCTAAC
>JAVBSF010000436.1:0-14372 GCA_031556925.1 Pararhizobium sp. | reverse complement strand
CGGTATCCAGCGTGGTATCGAGATCATCTCGGAAGCAAGCCGTGCCCTCCCCGACGAGATCAGGGACCAGCGCCCGAATATTCCATGGCCCCAGATCCGTGCGGTCGGCAACGTCATTCGCCACGAATATCATGGCCTGTCGGACAAGATCATCTGGGGCGTGGTCGTTGATGAACTGCCGGGGCTAAGACAAGCCGTGATCGACCTGCGACAAATATTCTGCAGCCAGTAGCTAGCCGGCAGCTTCGGAATGCCATTGCCGGCTATCCCCCGGCGCCCCCTCCCGCTCGGTCAGGCCATAGTCGCGGATCACGTCTGCCACTCGCAGACGATAATCGGCGAAGACACCGTGGCGGCCGGCTTCCTGGGCGGCGCGATGTTCGGAGAGATTGCGCCACTGGCGCACCGCCTCCTCATCCCGCCAGAAGGAGAGCGACAGCATCTTGCCGGGTGTCGAAAGACTTTCGAAACGCTCGATCGACAGAAAACCGTCGATCTCCTTCAGCCGCGCATGGAGTTCGGCTGCGAGATGCAGATAGACGTCGCGACGGCCGGGGGCCGGCGTGACCTCGAAGATCACGGCGATCATGGCGTCACCTTCAACGCATGCGGCAGGGACATGTTCTTGAGGAAGATACGGTCTTCTTTGAGGATGAAGCGCTCGCGCCTTGCAAACTGGTAGTTTTCAGCTCCCAGCGGATCGACGGCGAGCCGGGCACGATAGGCTTCGTAGGCTGCAAGGCTTTCGATGTTGTAGACGCCGTAGGCCGTTGTGGCGGAGCCCTCATGCGGACCGAAATAGCCGATGAGATCGGCGCCGCAGCGGGGGATGCATTGGCCCCAATTGCGGGCGTATTCGGCGAACTGATCCTTCTGGAACGGATCGATCTCGTAGCGGATGAAACAGGTGATCATCGTCTTTCCTTTCGTCTTTCGATGACCCCTTCTGCCATCTTGAACGCAACGAATGCTTCGGTTACGGTCGAACTATGAAAGAAGGACCGGATATCGCCCAGATCGGCGCCCTCATCGGCGACCCCGCCCGCGCCAACATGCTGACCGCGCTGATGAGCGGCAAGGCGCTGACGGCGACCGAACTTGCGGGGGCGGCCGGCATCACGCTGCAGACGGCGAGTTCGCATCTCTCGAAACTTGAGACGGGAAAGCTGGTGCGACAGCGCAAGCAGGGTCGGCACCGCTATTTCTCGCTGTTCGATGACGATGTCGGCTTGCTGCTCGAAAGCCTGATGGGCTTTGCCGCCAGCCGTGGCCTGCTGCGCCAGCGGCTCGGGCCGAAGGATCCCTCACTGCGCAAGGCACGCATCTGCTACAATCATCTTGCCGGCGACTATGGCGTGCGCATGCTCGACAGCATGATCGCCGAGGAAATCATCGAGAACCGCGACGACGATCTGGTGCTGACGA
The DNA here is from genome assembly GCA_031556925.1 of Pararhizobium sp. Classification (GTDB taxonomy): domain Bacteria; phylum Pseudomonadota; class Alphaproteobacteria; order Rhizobiales; family Rhizobiaceae; genus Pararhizobium. The sequence continues at coordinate 12,947 of JAVBSF010000436.1, read as the reverse complement.
ATAGCGGCCGCACGCGGATGACCGCGCTGGGCATCGACCTCGAAAGCCTGACAAAACGCCGCCGGCCGCTCTGCCGCACCTGCCTGGACTGGAGCGAGCGGCGCTCGCATCTGGCCGGTTCTCTGGGAGAGGCCCTGCTCAGCCTGTTTCTCGACAAGGGCTGGGCGAAGCGCGAGGCCGGGAGCCGGCGTATCCAGTTTACACGCACCGGCGAGCAGACATTTCTCGACCTTTTTGCCGTATCGCCCGGCAATTGATCGCGCCCTTGCATGGCAGCTACCCGCCTCCCGCGGTTGAGCTTTGCAGCCGCATCGTGTAAACGGCGGCGGTCTTCCCAAAGGATCCCCCATGAACAGCATCGATCTCATTCTCTTCGATTGCGACGGCGTGCTCGTCGATTCCGAAATCATCGCCAGCGAAATCGAAGCCGAGCTTCTGACGGAAGCGGGCTACCCGATCTCGACGGAGGAAATGGCAGAGCGCTTCGCCGGGCTTACCTGGCATCACGCTTTGCTGGAAATCGAACGGGAGGCCGACATCCCGCTTTCCGCCTCGCTGCTCAAGCGCCATGACGAGGTTCTCGACAAGCGGCTGGAGCGGGACGTGAAGATCATCGAGGGCGTTCGCCCGATGCTGGCGGGTCTCAAGCTGCCACACGGCATCTGCTCCAACTCCACCTCGGCGCGGCTGGCCATGATGCTCGGCAAGCTCGGCATCAAGGATCACTTCGGCAAGCATATCTATTCGGCCCGCGATCTCGGCGAGGACCGGGTGAAGCCGAAGCCGGATATCTACCTGCACGGCGCAAAACAGTTCGGCATCGATCCGTCGCGGGTGCTGGTGGTGGAGGATTCGGTCCATGGCATTCACGCCGCCCGCGCGGCCGGAATGCGCGCCGTCGGCTTCACCGGCGCTTCGCACACCTATCCGTCCCATGCCGACAAGCTGACGGATGCGGGTGCCGAAACCGTGATTTCGCGGATGGCCGCATTGCCGGGCACGATCGCGGCGCTTTCGGCATGGTCGGAAGAGATGAGCGCCTGAGCGAGAATACGCTTTGAAAGCATGAAAAAACCGGCATCAGAGTTGATGCCGGTTTTTTTGTTGGTCGGATCTCCCGGCCTGTCATGGTCGGATCAAGTCCGAGGAGGACGACAGGGTTTACGGGAGTGCCAGCGCTTGAGGCAGGCCTCACATTACTTTTTCTTCTTGGCCGCCGGGCCTTCGTCGAAGCCGACATAGACCTTGGCGAAGGAGCCGGCACCGGCGGGAATGGCGATATTGGTCTTGGTGAAGATGAACTGGGCCGCACCCGCGCCCTGCTGAACCGTGACCGGATACTGGGTCAGCTCGGAATAAAGCGTGTTTTCGCCATCGGTGACGGCAACGCGGATCGGCAGGTTGATGGCGCCGCCGCTGCCGGCCGGGCCGACCGCGACGCGCCCCTGGGCGACCACGGTCATGACGAGTTGCGATTCGTTCTGCACGCATTGGCGGGTCGTATCCACGAGCGTCGCCTGATAGGCCAGTTTGGTCGGGTCGCCCTTCGTTCCGGCGTAACTGGCGTGAATGGCCGTGCCTTCGAGCAGGAAAACCTGCGGGCAAGCGCCCTGAATGACCGCCGGGGTCGGGGCGGTCGCGCTGCCGCCGGCATCGATCGCGCCGCCCGTATCGGTTTTGTTGCAGCCGGCTGCGATGAGAAGGAGAGAAATGCCGACAAGCCGGCTGGAGACTTTACCGATCACGTAACTGAACCCTCTGCTCTACGCATGGCGGCTGGTTCGCAAGGCGCGAAACGCCGCAACTCCCTTTGTTGGTGCGGCAAGCCTGATTATGCCTGCGACACAGGCCAAACTCGCCGCATGTAGGCCTTTCAAGACCCTTGGCGATGGTCTATAGCAGCGGCGCATTGAAAAATCGATTGGTGAATCCGCGGGCCTCCCAAAAATTCGGCGAGCGTCGAAATGCGTGGGATCGCCACATCACGAGAACTTTCACTGCAGAATTCCGGCGGCTTCGCCATGGCTTGACGCAAAGAGAACCGCTGTTTTCGCGTTATTCGCCTAGCTTGCCCCCGACCCGGCTGCTTCGGTCGTGAAGCGGTGAAGGCATGACGAAGGATGGTAACGGTGAAGTATGTCTCGACGCGGGGCGAAGCCCCTTCCCTCGGTTTCTGCGATGCGCTCATGGCGGGCCTCGCCCGTGACGGCGGCCTCTATGTTCCCGAAGCATGGCCGACGCTGACGAAGAAGGAAATCCGGGCACTGCGCGGCAAATCCTATCAGGAGATAGCCTTCGCGGTCCTGACACCCTTCGTCGATGGCGAAATTGCCGACGACAAGTTCCGCGCCATGATCGACGAGGCCTATGCCACTTTCCGCCATCCGGCCGTGACGCCGCTGGTGCAGACCGGCCCGAACAGCTTCGTGCTCGAACTCTTCCACGGCACGACGCTCGCCTTCAAGGACGTCGCCATGCAACTCCTGGCGCGGTTGATGGATCACGTTCTCGCCGAACGCGGCGAGCGCGCAACAATCGTCGGCGCGACGTCGGGCGATACCGGCGGCGCCGCCATCGATGCCTTTGCCGGCCGTGACCGTACCGATATCTTCATCCTGTTCCCGGAAGGCAAGGTCTCGCCGGTGCAGCAGCGCCAGATGACCACGTCTACCGCTTCCAACGTGCATGCGCTGGCGATCAAGGGCAATTTCGACGACTGCCAGACCCTCGTCAAAGAGATGTTCAACGATACCGCTTTCCGTGATGGCGTGGCGCTTTCCGGCGTCAACTCGATCAACTGGGGCCGGATCATGGCCCAGGTCGTCTATTACTTCACGACGGCCATCGCGCTCGGCGGCCCGGACCGGAAAATCTCCTTCACCGTCCCGACCGGCAATTTCGGCGATATCTTCGCCGGTTACGTCGCCAAGAAGATGGGCCTGCCGATCGACAGGCTGGTCGTCGCCACCAACGACAACGACATCCTCTCCCGCACGCTGAAGACCGGGCGCTATGAAATGCGTGCCGTGAAGGCGACCACCTCGCCTTCGATGGATATCCAGATCTCGTCCAACTTCGAACGGCTGCTGTTCGAAGCCTTTGACCGCGACGCTTCCAAGGTGCGCGCCGCCATGGCGGGCTTGAAGCAATCCGGCGCTTTCGAGATCGAGGAAAAGGCGCTGAAGGCGATCAAGAAAGAATTCCGCGCCGGCCGCGCGACGGAGAAGGAAGTGGCCCGCACGATCAAGTCCGTGCTGGCGGAGACCGGCTATCTGCTCGATCCGCACAGCGCCATCGGCGTCTTCGTCGCGGAGAAGAACGCAAAACCCGGCTCGCCGATGGTGACGCTCGCGACCGCCCATCCGGCCAAATTCCCGGCCGCAGTAAAATCGGCCAGCGGTATTGACCCGGCGCTTCCAACGTGGCTTGCTGACCTGATGGTCAGGGAGGAGCGTTTCGATATCCTGGAGCCCGAGCTTAAGATCGTTGAAACTTTCGTCAACGAGCATGCGCGCATCCGGAAATAGGACGCAGAAAGACAGACGATGAAAGTTGAGTGCACTCGGCTCAAATCCGGGTTGACGGTCGTAACCGAGAACATGCCGCACCTCGAAAGTGTCGCGCTCGGTGTGTGGATCAAGTCTGGTTCGCGGGACGAAACCACCGAAGAGCATGGCATAGCCCATCTTCTCGAACACATGGCCTTCAAGGGCACGGCCCGGCGCTCGGCACGCGATATCGCCGAGCAGATCGAAAATGTCGGGGGCGAGGTCAACGCCGCGACATCGACCGAAACCACGTCCTATTACGCCCGCATCCTCAAGGACGACGTGCCGCTCGCCGTCGATATCCTTGCCGACATCCTCACCGAATCGTCCTTCGATCACGAAGAACTGGAGCGCGAGCAGCAGGTGATCCTGCAGGAAATCGGCGCCGCCAACGACACGCCCGACGATGTCGTCTTCGACCGCTTCGCCGAAACCGCCTTCGCCGGCCAGACCATCGGCCGCCCGATCCTCGGCACGCCGGAAACGGTGCAGTCCTTCACGCCGGACCAGATCCGCGCCTATCTCGCCCGCAACTACACGACCGACCGCATGTTCGTCGTCGGCGCCGGCGCGATCGATCATGACAGCTTCGTGCGACAGGCTGAAGAACGTTTCGCCAGCCTGCCGGAAATCGCCACCGGCAAGCAGGCCGCAGAACCCGCCCGCTATATCGGCGGCGAGGTGCGCGAAGAGCGCGACCTGATGGATGCCCAGGTTCTACTCGGCTTCGAGGGCAAGGCCTATCACGCCCGCGATTTCTACTGTTCGCAGATCCTCGCCAACATCCTTGGCGGCGGCATGTCGTCCCGTCTCTTCCAGGAAGTGCGCGAGCATCGCGGCCTCTGCTATTCGGTCTATGCCTTTCACTGGGGCTTTTCCGACACCGGCATCTTCGGCGTGCATGCGGCGACCGGCGGCGAAAACCTGCCGGAACTGATGCCGGTCATCATCGAGGAACTGCGCAAGTCCTCCATGCAGATCGAGCAGCAGGAAATCGACCGCGCCCGCGCCCAGATCCGCGCCCAGCTGTTGATGGGGCAGGAAAGCCCCGCCGCCCGCGCCGGCCAGATCGCCCGCCAGATGATGCTCTACGGCCGCCCGATCCCCAACGAGGAACTGATGGAGCGCCTGCAGGGCATCACCGTCGAGCGCCTCAAGGATCTCGCCGGCCGGTTGTTCTTCGACACCACGCCCACCCTTTCGGCCATCGGCCCCGTAGACAAGCTCGCGCCGATGGACGACATTCTGGGAGCGCTGTCGAACGGCGCCCGCCACCCCCGCGCGGCCGCCGGCTAAGGCCGCCGCACGCCGCACCCGACCCGCCCCGGAGGCTTATATGACACGATCGGTCTTTCGGTTTCTGTCACGGCAGCCGGACCCGGTCGAGATTGCCAACGCCACGCATCTGCTGCGGCTGCCGAAGGTCTCCGACTACCGGCAATGGTTTCTGCTGCGCAATGAAAGCCGCGCCTTCCTCGAACCATGGGAGCCGACCTGGCGCGCCGATGAAATGACCGAGAGCGCGTTTCGCACCCGCGTCATCCGCAACGAGCAGGAATTTTCCTCCGGTCAGGCCGTGCCGCTGTTTCTCGTCTCCCGCGCCGACAACCAGCTGATGGGCGGGCTCACCATCGGCTATATCCGCCGCGGCGTCGCCCAATGCTGCATGATCGGCTACTGGATGGGCGAGCGCTATGCCGGCAAGGGGCATATGGAACAGGCGCTGCGGCTCGCTCTTCCCTATATCTTTTCCAGCCTTCAGTTGCACCGGGTCGAGGCAGCCTGTATTCCCGAGAACCAGAGAAGCATAAGGCTTCTTGAAAAGGTCGGGTTTCAGCGCGAAGGCTATCTGCGGGAATATCTGAAGATCAATGGACAATGGCGGGATCATCTGATGTTCTCCCTTCTCTCGCAGGAAAGCCCGCCAGCCAGGAATTTGAGTAGTTGATGACGTTCACCCGTTCGCCCCGCCCCCAACCGGTTGGGTGGATCAAGCCGGCCCAGAGGATCATGGCGCTCGTTCTTGCCATGGTCGCGATGCTGTGGGTAACCGCCGGGCAGGCGCTGGCGATCGAGCCCGTGAAGATCTCCCGCGAGGACACCGCGCTCGACCTGACGGCGACGACCGAGATTTACACCGGCCGCGGCGAAGCCTTTCAGGTTTCCACCGCTCCCGGCACCGACGGCATCGTGCGCCGCATCGAGGTTCGCTCCAGCGCCGAAAATCATCAGGGCGACTGGGCCGTCTTCGCGCTCGCCAATGTTTCGGAAGAGCAGATCGACCGCGTCATCGTGGCGCCGCATTTCCGCCTCGTGAACTCGAAGATTTTCTGGCCCGATCTCGGCTCGCAGCGCATTCTCTCGATCACGCCGAGCGAAGGCTTCGCGCTCGACCGGCAGGCGAGCGATGAAGCCGACGTCTTCCGCATCACGCTCAATCCGGGCTCGGTCATCACCTTCGTCGCTGAACTGGCGACCCCGGAGCTGCCGCAGCTCTATCTCTGGGAGCCGGACGCCTACAAGGATACGGTCAACGCGTTTACGCTCTATCGCGGCATCGTTCTCGGCATCGCCGGCCTGCTCGCCGTGTTCCTGACCATCCTCTTCGTCGTCAAGGGCACCTCGATGCTGCCGGCGACGGCGGCGCTCGCCTGGGCGGTGCTTGCCTATATCTGCGTCGATTTCGGCTTTCTGTCGAAGCTTATCAGCGTGACTGCAGGCGATGACCGGATATGGCGGGCGGGAACGGAAGTGTTCCTCGCGGCGGGCCTTGTGATCTTCCTGTTCACCTACCTGAACCTCAACCGCTGGCACCAGCATCTGTCCTATGCGACGCTTGCCTGGATCCTCGGCCTCGGCCTGCTGTTCGGCGTCGCGATCTACGATCCAGCGATTGCCGCCGGTATCGCCCGCCTCTCCTTCGCGCTGACCGGCACCGCCGGCATCATCCTGATCGCCTATCTCGGCTTCAACCGCTACGACCGCGCCATCCTGCTCGTGCCCGCATGGCTCCTGATCCTCGTCTGGCTGTTCGGCGCGTGGCTGACGGTCACGGGCCAGCTTGCCAACGATATTGTTCAGCCCGCGCTCGGCGGCGGCCTCGTGCTCATCGTGCTTCTGATCGGCTTCACGGTCATGCAGCATGCCTTTGCCGGCGGCGCTTACAGCCAGGGCCTGTTCTCCGATCTGGAACGCCAGTCGCTGGCATTGACCGGCTCCGGCGACACCGTCTGGGACTGGGATGTGGCGCGCGACCGGGTGGTGACCATCCCCGATATTTCCGCCCAGCTCGGTCTTTCGCCGGGCAGCATGAGCGGCCCGGTCCGCAACTGGCTGCCGCGGCTTCACCCCGACGACCGCGACCGTTTCCGCGCCACGCTCGACGTGCTGCTGGAGCATCGCCGCGGCCGGCTGAACCATGAATTCCGCATCCGCGCCGAGGATGGGCATTATCACTGGCTATCGATCCGCGCCCGGCCGGTGCTGGGGGCCAATGGCGAAATCATCCGCTGCGTCGGCACCATCGTCGATATCACCGAACAGAAGAATTCGATCGACCGCCTCCTGCACAACGCCATGCACGACAATCTGACAGGGCTTCCGAACCGTCAGGTGTTCCTCGACCGGCTGCAATCGATCCTGTCGCTGGCCTCCGGGTCGAACTCGGTTCGCCCGACGGTCATCACCATCGACATCGACCGCTACAAGCATGTGAACGACACGCTGGGTATCGCCGCCGGTGACAATATCCTCATTGCGCTGACGCGCCGTCTGCGGCGGCTGATGAAGCCGCAGGACACGCTGTCGCGTCTCGGCGGTGACGCCTTCGGCCTGATCCTGATGTCGGAGCGCGACCCGGCCAAAGTCGCCGATTTCGCCGATGCCGTGTCCAAGGCGATCATGGTGCCGCTCTCCTTCGGCAACCGCGAAATCAACCTCACGGCTTCCATCGGTCTCGTCTCATGGGTCGATCAGCAGGACAACGCCGCCCTGCTTCTGGACGATGCCGAGCTTGCGATGTTCCGCGCAAAGAAGGCTGGTGGCAACCGCGTCGAGCCTTTCCGCCCATCTTTCCGAACCTCCGGCACCGACCGCCTGCAGCTGGAACACGACCTGAAGCGCGCGATCGAGCGCAAGGAACTGAGCCTCGTCTACCAGCCGATCGTGCGCCTCAACGATGCCGAGATCGCCGGCTTCGAGGCGCTGATGCGCTGGGATCATCCCAAGCGCGGCAATATCTCGCCTTCGGAATTCATCCCGATCGCGGAAAGCTGCGACCTGATCAGCGAACTCGGCCTCTTTGCCTTCGAGCGCGCCACCAGCGACCTGACAGAATGGCAGCTGCAGACCGGTGATCTGCCGATCTTCGTCTCCGTCAACCTGTCGAGCGCGCAGCTTCTCAACAACGATCTCTATGACGACATCCGCGCGATCCTGAACAAGAACCGCTGCGATCCCGAAAAGATCAGGATCGAGCTGACGGAATCGCTCGTCATGGAGAATCCGGAGCAGGCGCGCCTCGTTCTCGAAAAGCTGCGCGACGCCGGGCTGAAACTGGCGCTGGATGACTTCGGCACGGGCCACTCCTCGCTCGCCTATCTCACCCGCTTCCCCTTCGATACGATCAAGATCGACAAGGCGCTGGTCAAGGATTCGAGCGACAAGCGCACCATCCTCCTGCGCTCCGTCATCACCATGGCGCGGGAACTGGACATGCAGGTCGTGGCGGAAGGCATCGAGTCGGAAGAGGATGCCGTCCAACTCGCCCAGATGGGCTGCGACTTCGGTCAGAGCTTCCTCTTCGGCCCGCCGATCGGCACGGATTCCATCCAGAGACTGCTCAAGGAGCGGTTTCCTTTGATGAAACGGGCGTGATTTTTAGGCAGTAGGCAGTAGAGATATTTTGCCTAATGCCTACTGCCTATTCCCCAGCAAATACTGCCTGCTTCCCGCCCGCTGTATCAGCGCATTGATGAAATTCAGCTTTTGCACCACAGCGGGCGACAGGATGAAGGGGTAGCTGTCCGCCTGCCCCATGCTGCGTTGCAGGCTGTTGAGAGCAACGCTGAGCGGAATCCAGGCATCCACCAGTATCTGCGCATCCTGGACATTATAGGGGTCGAAATCGACCTCCGCGGCCATGCCCTCGTGACGGCGCGGATCGGTGGAAAGGCCGAAGGCGCGTGCCGTCTCCAGCGTATCGACGATATGGAAGAAATGCGCCCAGCACTCGGCAAAATCTTCCGCCGGATGGCAGCCGGCATAGGTGCTGATGAAGCGGGTTTGCCAGTCCACTGGCGGCCCCTGCTCGTAGTTGCGCTGCAGGGCGGCGGCGTAATCCTCTCGCTCATCCCCGAACAGCTGGCGTGCAAGCGCCAGCGTATCATCATCGCGGACCAGTTGCGCCCAATAGAAATGACCGCTCTCGTGGCGGAAATGGCCAAGCAGCGTCCGGTAAGGCTCGCCCATCGAAACCCGCACGCTCTCGCGGGTCGCATCATTGGCTTCGGCCGCGCGAAGGCTGATCAAGCCGTCTTCGTGCCCGGTCATGGCGGGAATGACATTGCCGTCGGCATCGACCTCATCGGCCAGAAAATCGAACACCAGCCCGCCCTGCGGATCCGCATCGCGGCCCGGAATGGGAAGCCGCCAGCGCAGGAGGGAGTAAAACAGGTGGCGTTGCGCCTGCCCGATCCTCTGCCAGCGCTCCAGACCTTCCAGATTGTCGGTGACCGGCACGATGCGGTTATAGCGGCAGGCGACGCAATAGGCATTGCCATCACCGGCTGCGACCAGCCAGTTGCAGATATCATGGGCCGCATTGGCGCAGAAGATCACGCTCTGCGGCAGCGACGTCATGGTCTTCCAGCCGTCATCGACCGGCTGAAGCGCATGCAGAGCAAGGTCTTCCGAGGAAAACCCGAGGCGCGACCCGCAGGCAATGCAGGTGCGATTGTCGAAATGGATGGGATTGCCACAATTCTCACAGGCAAAGAGTCTCATGGAGAAGGGTCCGTTGCGGCGCGATGGAGCGTCGGCTTGAGAGAAGATCCACATCAGGTTCAGACACGGGAAAATGCCCGCTGGCACAAAGGCGCAGCGGGCATCGGCGCATAAACTCCCATCCAGTTGAACCCGTCAGGACAGAAGCAGGTTGCGCACCTCATTGCCGCCGGCCCGGTGGGGAAAGCCGGGGCAAAACGTATTACATACGATCAACCGCGTCCTTGACGGCGCTCTTGGCCTTGCCGGAGGCCGTCTGGACCTTGCCCTTGATCTCCTGGCCCTTGCCTTCGGCGCGCAGCCTATCGTTGCCGGTGGCCTTGCCGACGGCCTGTTTGGTCTTGCCGGCCGCCTTGTTTGCCGCACCGGAAATCTTGTCGGACGTGCTGCCCATACTCATTCTCCTCGATGGTTTCGACATGCTCGCATCGTCATGTCCTGCCACGGGAAAACGGAGGGACGCGGAAAATGTTCCGGCTTTCCCGAAAAGAAACCTGTCGTGAAGACAATGCCCAGGCGGGCCGGCTCAGGCGTGGCCGGCATCCATCGAAAGCATGGCGGGCGCGACGCCCATCAGCGCCAGCGCGCGGTCGTATTTGTCGCCGAGATCGCGATCGAAGATCAGATCCTCGCTGGCAGGGCAGTTCAGCCAGCCATTGTTGGCGATCTCGTTTTCAAGCTGGCCCGCGCCCCAGCCGGCATAGCCGAGCATCATCGTCGCCCGGCTCGGCCCCTCGCCGCGCGAAATCGCCCTGACGATATCGAGCGTCGCCGTCAGGCAGATATCGTCGCTGACGGGAATGCTGGAGGTGCTGAGATAATCGTCCGAATGCAGCACGAAGCCGCGCCCGGTTTCAACAGGCCCCCCCGTCTGGATCTGGAAGCGGCGCGCCTGTTCCGGCAGGCGGATCGCTTCCTCCTCGCCGACGATTTCCAGATGCTGCAGCACGTCGGGGAAGGTCAGGGACTGCGGGCGATTGAGAATGAAGCCCATGGCGCCGTCACTCGAATGGGCGCAGACATAGATGACGGTGCGGGAGAAATTGCTGTCCATCATGCCCGGCATGGCAATCAGAAACTGCCCGTCAAGCTGGCCCCGTTCGCGCTTGCTCTGGAATGTCTTCAACATGGTGTCAGCCTATCCGGTCAGAGCCCAAATCAGACGTATCGCTGCTCTCGCACTTGCCGTCCCGCACGCCGCCGCTGAACGCTTCTCCACAATGTGATTTCAAGGAAAAGCCGGCACCTTTCATCCGCTTCATAAAACCGGTATTCGTCACCGCCATGAAACGCCGATATCCCCTACAGAATGTGACGCATTTCCTGGCGCTGGCAAGCCTTGCCGGATATTTTTTTGCGCTGCCCGTCCGGGCGGCGAGCAGCGAATGGGTCGCCGTGCAGGGCGGCGAGGTCCGGATCGTGGCCGCCAAGCCGCAGGCGGATGGCTCTATCCCGGCCATTCTCGATATCCGTCTGGAGCCCGGCTGGAAGACCTACTGGCGCGAGCCCGGCGCCAGCGGCATTCCGCCCGAGGTGACGATCGACAGCGCCGGCGGCATCGATTTCTCGGGCATCCGCTTTCCCGCGCCGAAAAATTTCGACGACGGCATCGTGCAGTATGTCGGCTATGACGCATCCGTGGCGCTGCCGCTCGACCTGAAACGCAACCGGCCCGGCGATCTTAGCATCGATGCCTCGGTTTTCCTCGGCATCTGCAAGGATATCTGCATTCCCGTGCAGGCGAAGCTGACACTGGCGCTCAAGGACGAGACCGTCGAAAACCCGCTGGAAAAGGCCCGCATCGACAGGGCGGTCGAGGCCCTGCCGGCCGCACCCGACGAGACGTTCAGGATCGTTTCGGCAAGCTACGATCCCGACGCGAGGAAACTTGCCTTCTCGATCGACCTGCCGGCGGACCGACGCCAGCAATCCCCCGAAATCTTCGTGGCCGGCCCGCCGGGTTTCGGCTTCGGCAAGGCGCAGGTCTCCATGGACGAAAACGGGATGGCACGCGCCGAAATCCCGGTTCGCCCGCCCGCGAAAGGCGGTGTTCTGAAAAGCGGCGCGGTGCTCGTCACCGTGCGCGCCGACACGCGCAGCATGGAAAGCCCGCTTGCCTTTGACTGAGGCAAAACTATATTCGCAACCATCCGTCGCCACGCCGACGCCCTCCATCCAGACCATCCTCAAAGGGAGAAACCCCGTGACCATTTCCGTCGGAGACAAGCTGCCCGCCGCGACCTTCAAGGAGAAGACCGCCGACGGCCCGGTCGAAATCACCACCGAGCAGCTGTTCGGCGGCAAGAAGGTCGTGCTGTTTGCCGTTCCCGGCGCCTTCACGCCCACCTGCTCGCTGAACCATCTGCCCGGCTATCTCGAAAACCGCGACGCGATCCTCGCCCGCGGCGTCGATGATATCGCCGTCATCGCCGTCAACGACCTGCATGTCATGGGCGCCTGGGCGACCGCATCGGGCGGCATGGGCAAGATCCACTTCCTCTCCGACTGGAATGCCGCCTTCACCAAGGCGCTCGGCCTCGACATCGACCTTTCCGCCGGCACGCTCGGCGTGCGCTCCAAGCGCTATTCGATGTTGGTGGAAGACGGTGTGGTGAAGTCGCTGAACATCGAGGAAAGCCCCGGCCAGGCGACGGTCTCCGCCGCCGCCGCCATGCTCGAACAGCTCTGAACACATCGCTTGATCGCCCGGCCCAGCCGGGCGATCGCCTTTTATAGCCGCATCATCATGATCTTTCGCCGGGCGACCATCAAAGACCTGCCGACAATCCTCGCCTTGCTCGCGGATGACCCTCTGGGGCGCAATCGCGAGGCGGCGGACGGTGTCGTTACCGACGATTATCGGGCAGCCTTCGAGGCGATCGATGCCGACCCCAACCAGTTTCTCGCCGTGGCGGAAGATGAAAGCGGCATCATCGGCACCCTGCAGCTCAGCTTCATTCCCGGACTTTCACGCAAAGGTTCGTGGCGCGGCCAGATCGAGGCCGTCCGCATCGCCGGCCATCGGCGCAGCGAAGGTCTGGGGGGAAAGATGATTGAACGAGCCATCGAAGAATGCCGGGCGCGGGGCTGCAAGCTGGTGCAACTCACCACCGACAAGGCACGGCCAGATGCGCATCGATTTTACGAAAAGCTCGGATTTGTCGCGAGCCATGTGGGGTACAAGCTGGCGCTTTGAGCCCGCCGCTTGTCCCTTCTCCCCGCCTGCGGGGAGAGGGCCAGGGTGAGGGGCAGAACTTTCATCCTCGAGAACGTCGAGGCTTGGGGGCCGCCACCCCCCGGGGGGGGCCCCCCTAGCCCCCCCGCGGGGGGGGGGGTCAACCGGGGCGGGCCACCCCCGCGCGCGGGCCCCCCACACGGCGCGCGCAAAACAGAAGG
>JAVBSF010000317.1:0-4280 GCA_031556925.1 Pararhizobium sp. | reverse complement strand
ATCTTCTTGCATAAGCTGAATTTATGCAGTGGAACGAATTTTCATATGAATACAAGGGAGATTTTTGAAAATAGCATGAAAGAAAACGGGTATCGGCCTGGTCGGAGGACCCGCAATCAAAAAATCAACGGCCAAAAAGGCTGCGAAAACCACTGGTAGTTGGGGCCGTTGCCATACATCATGGGCAGGGACCTCGTCGGATAAAGAAAACCGATCGGCATCACGCCGGCGAACAGACAAAGGGAACAGGGGAATGAGCGATTACAAGAATTTTCTGACACGCCAGGTCACGCTTGGCAAAATGAACCGCCGCGAGTTCATGGGCCGCGCGGCGGCCTTCGGTATCGCCGCCACCACGGCCGGCACGCTGTTTTCGACAAGCGCCATGGCGCAGGAGCCCAAGCGCGGCGGCCATCTGAAGCTCGGCCTCGAAGGCGGATCTGCCACCGACTCGAACGATCCGGCGAAGTTTCTGTCGCAGGTCATGTTCTGCATCGGCCGTTGCTGGGGCGATATGCTGGTCGAATCTGAGCCGCTGACGGGTTCGCCGGTTCCGGCACTGGCCGAATCCTGGGAGCCGTCCGCCGACGCCGCCACCTGGACCTTCAAGATCCGCAAGGGCGTCAAGTTCCATGACGGCAAGGATCTGACCATCGACGACGTCGTGAAGACCCTGCAGCGCCACACCGACGAGAAGTCGGAATCCGGCGCTCTCGGCGTCATGAAGTCGATCAAGGAAATCAAGACCGATGGCGATAACCTCGTGCTCGTCTTGACCGAAGGCAATGCCGACCTGCCGCTGCTCTTGACCGACTACCACCTCGTCATCCAGCCGGGCGGCGGCTATGACAATCCGGGCGCCGGCATCGGCACCGGTCCGTACAAGCTTTCTAGCTTCGAGCCGGGCGTTCGCGCCACTTTCGAAAAGAACGCCGACGACTGGCGCACGGATCGCGGCTTTGTCGATACGATCGAAATCATCAACATGAACGACGCGACGGCGCGTATCGCGGCGCTGTCGTCCGGTCAGGTGCACTACATCAACCGCGTCGATCCGAAGACCGTGAACCTCTTGAAGAAGGCGCCGAACGTCGAAATCCTCTCGACCTCGGGCCGCGGCCACTATGTCTTCATCATGCATTGCAACACCGCGCCGTTCGACAACAACGACCTGCGGCTTGCCCTGAAATACGCCATGGACCGCGAAACCATGGTCGACAAGATCCTCGGCGGCTACGGCAAGATCGGCAACGACTTCCCGATCAACTCGACCTATGCCCTCTTTCCCGAAGGCATCGAGCAGCGTGCTTACGATCCGGACAAGGCCGCCTTCCACTACAAGAAGTCGGGCCACAGCGGCTCGGTGCTGCTGCGTACCTCCGATGTCGCCTTCCCCGGCGCTGTCGATGCGGCCGTGCTCTATCAGGAAAGCGCCAAGAAGGCCGGCATCGAAATCGAAGTGAAGCGCGAACCCGGCGACGGCTACTGGTCGAACGTCTGGAACGTGCAGCCCTTCTCCACCTCCTACTGGGGCGGCCGCCCGACCCAGGACCAGATGTATTCCACCGCCTATCTCTCGACGGCCGACTGGAACGACACCCGCTTCCTGCGCCCGGACTTCGACAAGATCCTGCTCGAAGCCCGTTCGGAACTCGACGAGAACAAGCGCAAGGACATGTACCGCACCATGGCAACGATGGTGCGTGACGAAGGCGGCCTGATCTTGCCGATGTTCAACGACTTCGTGAACGCCTGCGGCAAGAACGTGAAGGGCTATGTCCACGACATCGGCAACGATATGTCGAACGGCTACGTCGCAACCCGCGTCTGGCTCGACGCGTAATGGCGGCGCTCGGACCAGGCGATGGTCCGGCACCGACGACTGAAACGCCTGCGGCTGGAGCCCTCCAGCCGCAGGTCGCAGCCGTTGCCGGATCGGGCGTGATCGCCACCATGAACACCGGTGTCGTCGGGGGAACCTTCTGGCGCCGCTTCACCCTGCGTCGCCCCCTGGCCGCGCTCGTCATCCAGCGTCTGGGCCTCAGCGTCGGATTGCTCTTTGCCGTGTCGCTGATGATCTTTGGCGGCGTCGAAGCCCTGCCCGGCGATTTCGCCACCACCTATCTCGGCCAGTCCGCAACGCCGCAGGCGGTTGAAAACATCCGCAAGGATCTCGGCCTCGACCGGCCGGTGACGGAGCGTTATTTCTCCTGGCTCGGCAATGCATTGCAGGGCGATTTCGGCACCTCCTGGGCCAGCCGCAATTCCGTGAGCGAACAGATAGGCAAGCGGCTCGGCAATTCGCTGTTCCTCGCCTTCTTCGCCGCGATCGTCTCGATCCCGCTTGCGATCGGGCTCGGCATGCTCGCCGTACAATACCGCAACCGCCTGCCCGACAAGCTCATCAACATCGTGTCGCTGGCCGCGATTTCGCTGCCGGAGTTTTTCGTCGGCTATATCCTGATCGTGCTTTTTGCCGTGAAATGGGGCGTCGCGACCTTTCCGGCCACCGTCTATGACAGCATGGGCTTCCTGGAGCGCCTGTCGGCGATTGCCCTTCCCGTCGCGACACTGGTACTGGTCGTTCTCGCCCATATGATGCGCATGACGCGGGCGGCAATCCTCAACGTGATGTCGTCCGCCTATGTCGAGACGGCGGAACTCAAAGGCCTCGGCGCCTTTCGCATCATCGCCCGCCACGCGGCTCCCAACGCGGTCGCGCCGGTCATCAATGTGGTGGCTCTCAACCTCGCTTATCTCGTCGTCGGCGTCGTCGTCGTCGAGGTCGTCTTCGTCTATCCGGGCATGGGACAATATATGGTGGACGCCGTGACCGTGCGCGATATGCCGGTCGTTCAGGCCTGCGGCCTGATCTTCGCCGCCTTCTACATCTTCCTCAACATGGCGGCCGATATCCTCGCCATTCTTGCCAATCCAAGACTGAGGCACCCGCGATGAACCTGAGAGCCATACCCTTGAGCGCCTGGGTCGGTTTCATCGGCATCGCCGTTGCCGTGATCTGCGCGCTTTTCGCCCCCTTCATTGCTCCCTATGGCGAAAGCCAGGTGGTGGGCGACATCTGGCTGCCGGGCGGCGGCGACTTCCTGCTCGGCACCGACAATCTCGGCCGCGATCTGCTGTCGCGCCTGATCTACGGCGCCCGCACCACCATCTTCGTGGCGCTGGCGGCAACCGTCATCTCGTTTTCGCTCGGCATGCTCCTGTCGTTCACGGCCGCCGTCACCGGCGGCTTCATCGACCAGCTGTTTTCCCGCTTCAACGACCTGATGATGGCGATCCCGACCCTGATCTTCGCCCTCGTCGTACTCGCCGTACTGCCACAGCACCTGTGGATCCTGATCCTCGTCATGGCGATCCTCGACAGTACCCGCGTCTACCGCATCGGCCGCGCCGTGGCGCTCGATGTGGCGGTCATGGAATTCGTCGAGGCGGCCCGCTTGCGCGGCGAAGGCACCGGCTGGATCATCTTTCGCGAGATCCTGCCAAACACGCTGTCGCCGCTACTTGCCGAATTCGGCCTGCGCTTCGCCTTCTCGATCCTGTTCCTCTCCACCCTCTCCTTCCTCGGCCTCGGCATCCAGCCGCCGGCGGCGGACTGGGGCGGCATGGTCAAGGACAACAAGGACGGCATCATCTTCGGCATCAACGCCGCCCTCATTCCGGGCGGCGCGATCGCGGCCCTTGCAATCTGCGTCAACCTCGTCGTCGACTGGCTGATGAAACGAACCTCCAGCCTGAAGGGAGGCCGTGGCGATGCCTGATCTATTGACCGTCAAGAACCTGAAGATCGAAGCCACCAGCTATCCGCCGGGCGAACCGCCGAAGACGGTGACGCTGGTCGATGGCGTCTCCTTCTCCGTCGAAAAGGGCAAGGTGCTCGGCCTCATCGGCGAATCCGGCGCCGGCAAATCGACCATTGGTCTCTCCGCTTTGGCTTATGGCCGTGGCGGTGCGTCTATCGTCGGCGGCGAAGTGCTGCTGAACGGCAAGGATATCCTGAAGCTCGGGCGCGGCGGCATCCGCTCGGTGCGCGGCTGCAAGGTCTGCTATGTCGCGCAATCGGCCGCTGCCGCCTTCAACCCGGCCCACAAGCTCGGCGAACAGGTGATCGAGGCCTCGCTGCGTCACAGGATCATGAGCCGGCAGGAGGCCGAAAAGCGGGCGCTCTATCTCTTCCGCGTGCTCGGCCTGCCAAACCCGGACACGTTTGGCGATCGTTATCCGCATCAGGTCTCCGGCGGAAGGCGCCAGCGCGTCGT
>JAVBSF010000265.1:0-27196 GCA_031556925.1 Pararhizobium sp. | reverse complement strand
CTGGCGGACGAGCACCCCGCCCTTGCTTCGCCGTCACGGTTGGAAGCCTTGCGAAGCTTTGTGCCCGACATGGCGGTTCCGGATTCCGATTTCGACGCCTTAACGGCGATGGCGGCGGCGCTTTTCCAGGCGCCGATCGCGCTGGTGACCCTTTTGGATGCGAGCGATCAATGGTTTAAATCGACCGTCGGCACGGACCGGATAAGCGCACCGGCTGGCTCTTCGTTCTGCGCGCATCTTCTGGACCGAGAGCTACGGGGCGAGTTGGTTGTGCTGGATGCCGCAAGGGATCCGCGCTTCATGGCCCAGCCCTTCGTGACGGGGGAGCCCTTCGTTCGTTTCTACGCCGGCGTTCCGATACTGATCGAGGATGAGGCGGTGGGGACGGTCTGCGTCTTCGATCAAACGCCCCGCGCGGAAGCCGACCCGGCGCTGCTTGCTCAGTTGCATCGGTTGGCGGACATGGCCTCCTCGCTTCTGCGGGTCAAGAATGAAAGCCGCCAGCGGGCCTTGAAGGAAGCGGAGATCTCCCGCGAGGAGCAGCGCCACGAAATGGCGCTGGATGCCGCCAACATCGGCAGCTGGCTGTGGAATATCCGTACCGGCGAGGTCTCGTGCAACAATGCGATGACCCGCATGTTCGGCATGGAGCCGTCCGCCACGCTGCAGGCAAAGGATATTTTCGCGGCCATTCATCCGGACGACAGACTGGCCGCGCTTTCGAAGCTTCGCATGTCGATGGCGCATGGCGAGGAATATGACGGCCTGTTCCGCATCGTAAACGGCGGCCGCTGGCTTTTGAGCCGCGGGCGCGTGCATGAGCGCGATGCGGCGGGAAGGCCGAGCGTGTTTCTTGGCATCAACATCGACGTCACGGACGAGCAGATATCGAACCAGCGTACCCGGCTGCTGCTGCGGGAGCTTAATCATCGCGTGAAGAATACGCTGGCGATGCTGCAATCGCTCGCACGCCAGACGCTGCGCACCACCAGCGATCCCAGACAGTTCATGA
This sequence comes from Pararhizobium sp., assembly GCA_031556925.1. GTDB lineage: Bacteria > Pseudomonadota > Alphaproteobacteria > Rhizobiales > Rhizobiaceae > Pararhizobium. The sequence goes on along the minus strand of JAVBSF010000265.1, from coordinate 26,184 downwards.
CGGCTTTTGCCGGCCGACTCCAGGCGATCTCGGAAGCGCATGGGTTGCTGTCGGATCATGAATGGGGCGCCATCCATCTTTCGGCCCTGCTCGTCAAGCAGCTTGCTCCCCATGTTCGCGATTACGGCCGGCAGGTCGAAATCCACAAGGACGAGATTCTGCTCGGGCCGGACCAGGCGGTCGGGCTTGGGCTGGTTCTCCACGAACTCGCGACCAATGCCGCCAAATACGGCGCGCTGACCCGCGCAGACGGCAAGGTCATCATTGTCGCCCGAAGGGTCGAGGAGGACGGCATGGATGTGCTGCGCATGACATGGACCGAAGTGGGGGGACCAGCTGTCGCCGAGCCGGACCGCAAGGGCTTCGGTTCGATCCTGATCGAGCGCAGTCTCGACAAGGTGATGGGAAGCTCGGTGAAGGTGGAATACCTGCCCGCAGGGGTGACTGCCCTCATTCGCCTGCCGCTTTGAGCCCGTCTGCCGCCGCGCCGAAGACCTGAAACCCAAATATCCGCTCAGTCGTCACCCGCGCCCCTTTTGCTGGTAAGGCCGAGAAAAGCCCCCAGCGCGACGGCCACGCCGGCCGCGAGCAGCGGCTGCTGGCGAACCAGCGAGAGGGCGGTTGCGGCGATCAGGCCGCTTTGCAGCTGCGATTGCCGGCGGCGCTCCAGAAGCAGCCGGCGGTCACGGGCGCGAACATAGGCGAGAACGCACAGAACGATGATCCCGAGGAGAACGAAGGCGCCGGCGACCAGCAGGGCGGCGACCACCGGGGGGTAAAGCGTCGCAAGATAGAGCGCACCGGCGACCACCGCGAAAATATAGGCATTGAGAAAGAGAAAACCAGCGATAAGCCAGTAGACGCCGTTGCGTTTGTAACGGGAAACGGTGGCGCCGACATCGGTCATGATCAGCGTCGAGAGGAGTGCCCCCAGAGAGCCCATACTTCATCTCCAGATCGAACGGCGCGTTGCCGGATGGATGTTCCGCATCAGTCTGCAAACTTGCGTAGCCTGTCATAGACCGGAAACGTCAAAAGCAAAAGATGATACGGAAAAACAAGATGTTGCATCGCCCAGATTCGAGCGATGCATTTGTTGCGCCCGTTAGCGGCGAAGCATGACGGCCAGCAGCAGGCCGATTGCCGCCGCCGCGCCGATCGTGGCGACGGGATGCTCGCGAACGCCGTGGCGCACCTGCCGCTCGAGAACCGAGTAGCGGTCGCGCAGGTCGGCAAGCAGAACCTCGCTTTGATCGCGCAACTCGCCGAATCCGGTTTCGGCATGGTCGCGAATGTCATGGGCCTTGGCGCGCACGTCCTTGGATGCCTGTGCGCCACGTTTCGACAGGATGGTGCTCAAGGCGGCGATATCGTCGCGGATCTCGCTGAGCTGATTTTCGACGGATGCCTTGAGGAATGCGCCATCGCGCTTCTTGGCGGAATTTGAAAACAGGCCTGTCGCCATGGGGAAACTCCTTTCATGCCGCGGGTTCGGCTCTCCCCGCGGCGGGTATGCCGGAGGTTCGTTTCCTAACGCGGCAAACGAGGTTTGGTTCCCGCAAGCGCGACTATGCGCCGGCCGTATGGGGCAGGACAAAGGGAATGGCGTCCGCCGGGGTGGCATTGACGCGCATCGGGCAGCCGAAGACGTTTTCCATCATGGCATCGGTCATCACCTCGGCCGGGGCGCCGGCCGCGTGGACGCGCCCGCCGCGCATCATCACCATATGATCGGCGAACATGGCCGTGAGATTGAGGTCGTGCATGATGGCGACCACGCCTCCGCCTCGGCGGCAGAAATCGCGCGCCAGCCGCATGATCGTCAGCTGGTGGCGGATGTCGAGGCTGGAGACCGGCTCATCGAGCAGCAGAAAGGCGGGTTCGGCGTCCTTCAACGGATCCCAGATCTGGCAGAGCGCGCGGGCAAGCTGCACACGCTGCTGCTCGCCGCCGGAAAGTTCCTGGTAGAAACGACCGGCAAAGCCGGCGAGATCGACGGCTTCGAGCGCCTCGCGGGCGATCCGGTCGATTTCGTCTGCCTGTGTCGCGCCGCCGACGGAAAGGCCCATGCGGACAATCTCGCGCACCGTGAAGGGAAAGGAAATGACAGTCGCCAGCGGCAGAACGGCTCGTTTCAACGCCAGTTCCCACGGTTTCAGAGTGGCGAGGTTATGGCCGTTGATGGTCACGGTGCCGTCATAGCGAGCCTCGCCGGCCAGCGCCCGCATGGCGGTGGTCTTGCCGGAGCCGTTCGGGCCGACGATGGCTGTCAGCTTTCCCGCGGGAGCTTCGAGGCTGACGCCGTGAAGGACTTGCTTGCCCGACAGGCGGACGGAGACATTGCTGGCCTTGATCATGACTGGTCCTCAAAGCCCCATGTGGGAGCGCCCGCGCAGCAGGATCCACAGGAAGAAGGGCGCGCCGGCAAAGGCCGTGATGATGCCGATCGGAAGTTCGGCCGGCGGTACGATGGTGCGGGCGATCATGTCGGCGAAGATCAAAAGCGTGCCCCCGAGCAGCGCCGAGGCCGGCAGCAGGAAGCGGTGATCCGGCCCGATGACGAGGCGCAGCACATGCGGCACGACGATGCCCACGAAGCCGATGCCGCCGCTGACGGCGACCGATGCGCCCGTCGCGGCCGCCACGCTGACGATCGCCACATTCTTCAGCCGCTGCACCGGCACGCCCATGTGGAAGGCCGCGGCTTCGCCCAGCGTCAGGGCGTTCAGCCCGCGCGACAGGAAGGGGACGACCGCGAGCGACAGCAGAATGATCGGCCCTGCGGCAAGAACTTTCGTCCAGCTGGCGCCGGCAAGCGAGCCGAGACCCCAGAAGGTGAGATCGCGCAGCTGCTGGTCGTCGGCGACGAAGATCAGGACGCCGGTGATGGCACCGGCAAGGGCGGCAATGGCGATACCGGCGAGCAGCATGGTGGCAACGGAGGTCTGGCCGCTGCGGGTTGCGATGCGGTAGAGCAGCAACGTCGTGCCGAGGCCACCCAGGAAGGCCGCGACCGGGAGGGAGTAGAAGCCGAAAAGCGAGTAGACGGGGCCGAAGAATGTGCTGCCGAGCACGATGATCAGCACCGCGCCAAGGCTGGCGCCCGAGGACACGCCGACAAGACCCGGATCGGCCAGCGGATTGCGGAACAGGCCCTGCATGACGGCGCCGGAAACGGCAAGCGCCGCCCCGACCAGCATGCCGAGCACGGCGCGCGGCAGGCGGATGTCGAGAATGATGATGCGGTCGCGGATGCTGAGCGCCTGCTCGGCCGTTTCCGTCCCCGTCAGCCAGCGTAGCAGGTTGCCGAGAGAGGCATCGGCGGCGCCCGTCATGATCGAGGTCATGAAGGTGAAGACCGCCACAACGGCAAGCACGGCGATCAGCACCCGCGCCGTGCGGGAGCGATCGCCGGCACGCCAGCTTTCCTTCATATGCGCCGGGGCGCTATGGCCGTTGTTCGCGGCCATATCACTGGGAGGCATTCGGCTTTTTTCCGTAGATCGCGGCGTTCAGCTCGCGCACGGCGCTGGCCGTGCGGGGACCGAAGCCGAGCAGGTGCAGGCCGTCCATGCGGATCACGGCCTTGTCCTTCGCCGCCGGCGTCAGGCTCAGCGCCGGATGGGCCAGTAGCTCATCGTCGCTTGCGCCATGGCTGCCGCCGCGCGTCATCATCAGGATGACGTCGGGCCTGGCTTCGATGATCGCCTCGTCCGTCAGCGGCTTGTAACCGGGATAGGTGCCGGTGGCGTTGAGCGCGCCGGACAGGCGGATGATACCGTCGGCGGCGGTGCCGCTGCCGGACGCCATGATCTTGCCGCCCTGGGTACTGAGGATGAAGAGCACGCGCTTGCGCTCGGCTTCCGGGCGCTTTTCAGCGTCGGCAACGGCCGCGTCGAGATCGGCCTTGACGGTCGCGCCGAGCGCTGCCGCCTTGTCCGGCACGCCGAGGAAATCGCCGACCGTCTTGATCTTCGTAAGGATGCCGTCCGCGTCGAAGGTCTCGGGCACGGTCTCGAAGGGAATGTTCGACTGCTTGATGACGGCCAGCGCCTCCGGCGGGCCACTGCCTTCGATGGAGATGATCGCGGTCGGGTTGGTGGCGATCATGCCTTCCGGGGAAAGCTGGCGCATATAGCCGACATCGGGAATCTTGAGGACCGCTTCGGGATACATGCTGGTCGAATCGCGGCCGACCAGTCGCTTTTCCTCACCCAGAGCATAGACGATCTCGGTGACGGCGCCGCCGATGGAGACGAGGCGCGACGTATCGGCCGCCTGCGTGTCTTGCGCGGCGGCGCTGCGCACGAAGGCCGGAGCCTGCGGCATGACAACCGTCAGCACGAAGGGAGCCGCCATTGCCAATGCCGCGAGCGGCAGTCTCCAGGAGCGGAGACCGCGCGGATCGTGAAGCTTGCTCATGACAGTTCCTCTCAGGCCGCTGCCGTGGTGTCGAGCTTGGCAAGGCCTTCCATGATGGCGCGCCATTCCGGTCGCTCGGCAAAACCTTCCTTGCGCTTGCCGAAGAACTGGATGACCATCTCGCCCTTGGCGTCGAGGGCTTCGAGCGAGGTGACATGACCGTCTGCGGTCGGCTTGCGCACGGCCCAGACTTCCGCCAGATGATCGGCACGCAGATGCAGATGGAAGGTCGGATCGAAGATGTTGATCCACGGGCCCATCTGATCGATCTTCTCGACCGGGCCGGAATGGATCTGGATCATGCCGTGATTGCCGACGAAGCACATGATCGGCAGGCCCTCGGCGGCGCTGTCGCGCATCATCTGCTCGACGGCGCTGGGGGCGAGCAGCCAGGCATATTCCTCGCCGACCGCATGCAGCGCCTGGCGGCGGCTGACCTTGAGGCTGCGCAGCAGGCCGAAGAACTGGTGCGTATCCGTCATCTTGCTCCAGCGGTCGCGCAGGTCGGCGACGTCGAGGTTGGGATTGTCGGTTTCGACGGGAGCGGTGGAGGCTTCCTCGACGAAGTCCTGCGACTGGTCGTCCAGACGGAAGTCGGCGATGATGGCGTGATAGGCATCGAGGTTGGATTCAGGGCGCAGATGGACCTTGTGGATGGCAACACCCTGACGGTCGAAGAACTGCAAGCTGCGGCGCACATTCTCGCCGTCCGTCTTGGTCACGGCAAAGCCGTGCGCCCAGGCGCGCGGGAAGACGCGCAGGTCGATTTGTTCGCCGAGCACGATGGAAGCCTGCTCGCCCTGTGAAGCCTTTTCGAACGGGCCGATCTTTTCGTGCACGGCGCTTTCGTTGCGGGTCAGCGCCATGACGGTTCCCAGTTCCGGCGCGCGCTCCAGGAAGCGGTTGGCGCTGCCATCGATGCGGATGGCGGTCAGCCCACATTCGGCAGCGACCAGAGCGGCTTCGGAAACGCCGAGCTGGGCGGCGATGTCGCGCTCGCGCATCTTCATGTTTTCAGCGCGGAAGGCGCGGATTTCGGACGGGGTCGGACGGGTGCTGGTGGTCATGTTCGCCTACTTGTTCAAAATAAGTTTACCCTGACGGGTGATTTTCATGCGGTAGATCGCGCCGTCATGGGCAATCTGGATCTCTGTCTCGCCACGAAAAAGATCGCGGCTTTCTATGATGCGCGGCACGGTCCCGGCTGGCACAGGCGCAATCTTTGGTTCTGCTTCATTCGGTGTCAAAGTCTGTTGTCCTGACGGAACATTGCGGAGGCATATTTGCCAGTTTTCCGGCCATTCCTTGCGTTCGTATCTTGACTTGCATACTCACCTTTTATTATGGACGCAATATATGATTTTGCGAGTTAAGTATTTTCCGCGCCGCTGAAAAAGGCGCTTCTTGAATGCCCTCGGGCTCGAGGTAACCCGCAACTTCAGGCTGGTTTTTAGGAATGGGCAACATGATCACGATGACGCGCGCACTCACTCTTGCCACGCTGGCGATGACGGCACTGCCCGGCCATCTTCTGGCCCAGGAGGCGGTTTCCGGCGATAAGCTTTCCATCGAGCTCAACGAGCTTGCACCCTCCGAAAAAGGCTGCAAACTGACCTTCATCGCGACGAATGGTTTTGTGCAGTCGCTGGACAAGGCTTCCTTCGAATTCGTCCTCTTCGATGAGAAGGGGCTGGTAGAGCGGATGGCGGTTCTCGATTTCCGGGATCTGCCGTCGGGCAAGATGAAGGTGCGCCAGTTCGATCTGCCGGGCACGAAATGCGAGGCGGTCAAAAGCATGCTGATCAACGATGCACCGGTCTGCGCCGGAGAAGGTGTCGACAAGGGCGCCTGCATGAAGGGTCTTGCCGCTGGCTCCAAGGCCTCCGTGGAACTGAAGGGCTGATGCGGGTTTCGCATCGGTAACTGTCATGAAGACATTTATGAAATGGACGGCTGCGGTCGCGCTCTCGGTGCTCGTGCATGCGGGAGCGGCGGCGTTTTTCCAGCCGGAGCAGGAAGAAATAACCGAGCAGGTGGCCGGCGGCGAAGCTATGGAAGTCACGCTTCTCGGCAATGCTTTCGAGGAGACGCTGCAGGCGGGTGAACCGGATCTGGCCATCGATCCGCTGGAAACGCAGCCGGAAGACGTTCAGCCTGTCGAGGAAACGCAGGCCGCGGAAATTCCTCCGATCGAAACCGAAGTGCGGGCCGAAACGCCGACCGATCTCCAGCCTGTCGAAGCCGATGTCGTGCTGCCGGCGGAGGATATTCCGCCGACCGTGGTTGCCGAGGCCGAAGTGACGGCGACGGTCGCCCCGGTCGAAACGGTGATCCCGGAAGAAAAGCCGGACATCAAGCCGGAGCCCGAGAAGGTCGAAAAGCCCAAGGAAAAGCCGCCGGAAGACAAGCCGAAGAAGGTCGAGCCAAAGCCGGTCAAGAAGCAGGCTGGCGAGAAGGGCCAGAGCGTTGCCTCGAATGTGAAGGGGCAGGCCGACGGCGCCACGAACGCCGCCAGCAATATGAGCAGCGGCAAGAAAGGCAATGTCAGCCAGCAGGCCGGCAATGCCGCGATGTCGAACTATGCCGGCAAAGTGCGCAGCAAGGTGACGCGGCGCTTCAAGAAGCCAAGAGGGGCCGACAACGGCGTCGGCTGGATACGCTTCACGATTCTGGCGGACGGCTCCGTCACGGGCGTCGGTATGAGTCGCAGCGTGGGTTCGGCGGAGGTGGATTCGGCGCTTGTCAACGCGGTCCACAGGGCCGCTCCCTTCCCCAAATTGCCGGACGGCCGAAGCCGGTGGGAATTCACGATGCAGCTGGTATTCAAATAGGAATGGGGCATAAGTTTTTGTATTGATTTTGTTTTACGCCGCTCTTCCACCGGGAGGGCGGCGTTTTCGCAGGAGCAAAATTTTCTAAAAAAATATGATAAAAAAACTCATGTTTATACTTTACTCCTTTTATCAAGTTTACTAGGGTCGCGCTCAACGAAACGGACGGCGTTTGCCGCCACGACAGATCGGGAGTTGCAGATGGGTGACAAGCGCAGGCAGCAGCGCGGCAAGGGCAAGCAGCACGACAGCGCCCGGTCGGTCACGCCCGTGGCCGCCGTGGATCTTTCCAAGCCCACGCTTGAAGGCCGCAGCTTCCTGTATGTCGGCGGCCGTGATTGTCAGGTGGCGCATCTGCGTCAGATCGTCAGCAATTTCGGCGCCGAGCTTATTCATCACGACGGCGGCCTGCGCGAAGCGGTGTCGCGCATCGACAATGTGCTTCCCTCCGTCGATTGCGTGTTCTGCCCGATCGACTGCATCAGCCATGATGCGTGTCTGCGCGTGAAAAGCGGCTGCAAGAAGTGGGGCAAGGCCTTTGTTCCGCTGCGCAACGGCTCGAAATCGAGCTTCGAGCGCGCACTTCAGGAAATGAGCGAAAAACGCGCCAACTGACACGGCAGGCGCAACAGGGAGTCCCCCGGAAATGAATGATGATCGTCCCGATCAGATGACCATGATCGGCCTGCACAAGCTTGCCGACGAGATTGGCGGCGGAATGCTGCCAGCGCTTTATGAGCTGTTGAGCCCGCATCTTGCCGCAGAGGACATCGATGCAATCAACGTCATGCCGTTTCCCGCCGATCGTGTGCGCTTGCCTCGGCGTTCTCCCCATGCGATTTCCACGATTGCGCATGCGCGGGGCGGAGAGGTTCTGCCGTTTCCGGTCTCGGAAGCTGCGCGGGACGAACGGCGCAAGAAGCAGGGCTGACATTCAGCGTCGGCCTTTGGCTGGGAGATTTGACGATGTATTTTGCTATGAACCGCTTCCGGATCGCAATCGGGCAGGAAGAAGCTTTCGAAGCCGTCTGGAAGAACCGCGATTCCAGCCTTTCCGATGTGCCGGGTTTTGTAGAATTCCGGCTGCTGCGCGGCGATAGCGTGCCGGAGGAGGGCTATACGCTTTTCGTTTCCAACTCGACGTGGAAAGACCGCGACGCCTTCATCGCATGGACAAAATCCGAGAATTTTCGCGCAGCCCACAAGAGCGCATCGGATAACCGCGCAATGTATCTCGGCCCGCCGAAGTTCGAAGGGTTTTCCGTCGTCGAAGGCGCCTGATCGCCTCCGCTCAGGCCGCCTTTTGCGGCAGAAACGTTCCGAAGGCGAGCGTGAGCCAGCCGAGCATCATCAATGTTCCGCCGGTCGGGGCGGACATGGGAAACAGGCCGTGGCCGGCAAAATGGCGCAGGGTCAGGTCGGCGGCGAACAGGGCGGTTCCAAGCGACAGCAGCAGCGCGGACACCGTGGCCAGGCGCAGCCGGTCCCAGGCGGCGACGAGGGCGATGAGGGCAGGGGCGTGCGCCAGACACATGGCCGAAGCGCCGCCCAGCAGACGGGGATCGGCGCCGTGGGACGCGGCAGCGGCAGCGGCAACGCCGAACACTCCCATCAGTCCGGCAATGAGCGGTACCACGCGGCGAAATTCGGCCATCAATCGTCTTCCTTGTTCTGCATGTGATAGGCGAGCCGCGTCACCGGCTCCAGAATGATCGCGCGTAATTGCGGGTGAGGGACCGTTTCCTCGATCGCAAGCGTGAAGCACATCAGCCATTCGTCGCGCTCGGCGGGGCCAATCTCGGCTACGAAATGGCGACGGCGCAGCATGGGGTGGCCGCGCTTGTCGGTATAAAGCGGCGGGCCGCCCAGATAGCCGGTCAGATATTCGTAAAATTTCTCCTCGCTGCCGCTGAGATCGGCGGGATGGATTGCCCGGCAGCGCGCAGCGCCCGGCAGGGTGTCCATCAGCTCGTAGAAACGCCGGGTCAGGGCGCGCACCGTCTGGTCGCCGCCGATGGCCTCATAGAGCGTTTCTGTGCGCGGTTCGGTCATTTTCCTGCCGGGATATCCTTAAGGGAGCGCGATGGGCGCTCCAAGTTTTTCCTTCTCTACTCTGAAGATCGGGATCAACCAATCCGGATTCCGGTTTGACGGCGGCGTTGCGGCAATTCATCGCGATCGCGCCAGGGAATGATTTCAATTGTTGACAAACCGTCCAGACGGTATCTTTATGGCTATATGTCCATCGCACACCACAGACGCAAGCGCCCGGAGCTCGTTCGTCAGCAACTGCTGGACGTCGCGGCGCGCCTTTCCCTCGAAAACGGCGTGGCCGGCGTGACGCTTGATGCTGTTTCCCAGGCCGCGGGGGTGAGCAAGGGCGGGCTGCTGCACCATTTTCCCAATAAGATGGCGTTGCTTGACGGGCTTTTCGACGATCTCACGCTGAAATTCGATCAGGCGATAGACGAGGAGATGCGTGGTGATCCCGTCGCCCACGGACGCTTCAGCCGTGCCTATCTTTCCGCCGTCCTTTCGCTTGGCGAAGAAGGGCGGGATCATGCGGAGGCGCAGGGCTGGCAGGTGTTGACCATGGCGCTGCTGGCGGAGCCGACCCTCAGGAACCGATGGCGCCAATGGGTGACCGAGCGGGCGGATGAATTCGTGGGCACGGATTCATCGACAAACTGCCTTCTCGTCCGCATGGCCGCGGACGGCTTGTGGCTCGCAGACCTGCTTGAGAGCCACGACCTCGGCGGGCAAGAGCGCGCTGCGCTGTTTTCCAGCCTGAAGGCCCTTTCCTTCCAGTAGATTGCGAGACGTCAATGAGTTTGCCGATGCTGTATCTCGTGCTTGTGGTGGCCATCGTCTTTGAGGTGCTTGGGACGTCTGCGATGCAGGCGGCACAGCATTTTACAAAGGCCGTGCCGACCGCGACCATGATCGTCTGCTATGCCATCGCCTTCTTCTGCCTCTCCTACACGCTGAAGAGCATCCCGGTCGGTATCGCCTACGCGATCTGGAGCGGGCTCGGCATCGTTTTGATCTCGCTGGTGGGTTATTTCGTCTTCGGACAGAAGCTCGATCTTGCAGCCGTCGTCGGTCTGGGGCTGATCATTGCCGGCGTGCTTGTCCTCAATCTCCTGTCCAAATCCACGCTTCACTAGCGTTTGTCAGGCAAAAGTGGGAACCGGTTTTCCCAAAAAGACAAACGAAAACAAAGAAAGCTGGAGCCCGTCTGCTCTAACCTGAATGAGACGGCTCAAAGCTGCGACAATTCGACGGTGCAAACCTGAAGGATTGCCGCCGGCGACCCTTGCCAAAAAAGCGGCCAGAGCTTATCGCTTCGATTTGAAAGCGGTTTCAAATTTTGAAGGCGAACCTGAAAGGCAGGCGGCTTTCGATGTCGAGGAAGGACAGGACATGACTATCAAGGCGGTCGTCTGGGGGGAGAATATCCACGAGCAGACGAATGCGATCGTGCGCGGCATTTATCCGAATGGCATGCACAACACGATTGCGGCAGCACTCAATGCCGACCCGGCGATCGAGGCGACGACGGCGACATTGCAGGAGCCCGACCATGGCCTGACGGTGGAGCGGCTGGCCAACACCGATGTTCTCCTCTGGTGGGGGCACAAGGATCACGGCGCAGTCAGCGACGAGGTGGTCGAGCGCGTGGCCAGGCGCGTCTGGGAAGGCATGGGTCTGATCGTGCTGCATTCCGGCCATTTCTCCAAGCCGTTCAAACGGCTGATGGGCACGCCCTGCGCGCTGAAATGGCGCGAGGCTGGCGAGCGCGAGCGTTTGTGGGTCATCAACCCCCGCCATCCGATCGCAGCCGGACTGGATGAGAACTTCGTGCTTGAAAACGAAGAGATGTATGGCGAGCAGTTTTCCGTGCCGGAGCCGCTCGAAACCGTGTTCATCTCCTGGTTCGCTGGCGGTGAGGTTTTCCGTTCGGGCCTGACCTGGCGCCGCGGCGCGGGCAACATCTTCTATTTCCGTCCCGGCCATGAAACCTATCCGACCTATCATGACGCCAATGTGCACACCGTTCTGCGCAACTCGGTGAAGTGGGCGTACAATCCGCAGGGAACCTATACGGCGATCCACGACGCGCCGAACGTCCCGGTGGAGAATGCGCTTGAGCCGATTGTCGAACGCGGCCCGCGTCTGCATCAGGACGGCGAGGAGGGCTACAAGTGAAAACCGTCCGCCTTCTCGTTCTCGGCACCGGCGGCATGGCCAATACCCATGCCATGAATTTCGCGACGATGGCCGGTGTCGAACTGGTCGCCGCCGTCGATGTCGATCCGGCTCGCGTCGAGGCCTTTGCCGCCCGCCACAAGATCGAGAACCGCTTCACCTCGCTGGACGAGGCGATCGCCTGGGGAGCATTCGATGCGGTGACCAACGTCACCCCCGACAAGATCCATTATCCGACGACGTTGAAGCTTCTCGCTGCCGGCAAGCATGTGCTGTGCGAAAAGCCGCTTGCCGAGGATTATGCCAAGGCCGACGAAATGGCCAGCGCGGCCGAGGCGTCCGGTCTGGTGACCATGGTCAACCTCACCTATCGCAATGTCGCGGAGGTGCAGAAGGCGCGGCAGATGGTGCTGGCCGGCGAAATCGGTAAGGTCAGGCATATCGAGGCCTCCTATCTGCAGAGCTGGCTCGTTTCCAAGGCCTGGGGCGACTGGTCCAGCGAATCCCAATGGCTCTGGCGGCTGTCGACGAAGCATGGGTCAAACGGCGTGCTCGGCGATGTCGGTATCCATATTCTGGATTTCGCGGGTTATGGCGCGGGTAGCGATGTCGAGCATGTCTTCGCGAGGCTGAAGACCTTCGACAAGGCACCGGGCAACCGCATCGGTGAGTACGATCTCGATGCCAATGACAGTTTCGCCATGACGGCGGAATTCGCCAATGGCGCCATGGGGGTCATCCATGCCAGCCGCTGGGCTGTCGGTCACCTCAACGAGCTTCGCCTGCGCATGCATGGTGACAAGGGCGCAATCGAGGTCATCCACACGCCGGACGGTTCGACGCTCCGCGCCTGCATCGGCGAAGATATCGAGAAAGGCATCTGGAGGGATATCGATGCCGGTACTGTCCTGACCAACTACCAGCGCTTCATCGATGCGGTGCGCGCCGGCAAGACGGTCGAGCCGGGCTTCCGCCACGCTGCCGAGTTGCAGAAGGTGCTGGACCTTGCCATGGAGACGGAAAAGGAACGGCGCGAGCTTTCCGTCTAAGCGGGCAAACCCGAAGCTCCAATCATTCTTCTCCCCGCCAGCGGGGGGAAGGCTTCAGAGAGTTTCCGCTTTTTCTCAAGCCGCCAAACACCCTAACAATTTGTTTTTACGCATTTCCGGACGGAAAACCGCTTCGCACTTTTCCTGGAAATGCTCTAGCGTCCGGCTTTCGGTGGTGCTGTCGAACGGCGCAGCACCAGTTCCACCGGCCAGACTTCACGCAGCTTTTCCGCCGAAGTTCCCTGCAAAAGCTCCAGCAGCATTTCCGCGATCCGGGCGCCGGCGGCGCGGATGGAGGATCGGGTGGTCGAAAGGGTCGGCATGAGGTTTTCCGGGCTGATATAGGGGAAAACGTCGTCATGGGCGATCAGCGAGATATCCTCGCCCACGGTCAGCCCGGCGATGCGGATGGCGCGCATCGCGCCAAGCGCCGACATCATCGAGCCCGCGACAACGGCGGTCGGCTTGTCCTCCAGCTTCAGGAAGCCCTGCGTCAGCCGGAAACCCATTTCATCGGTGAACTCCCCGTTGCCGACAAGCGCCGGGTCGAGCGGAATTCCGTTTCCGGCAAGCGCGGTCCGGTAGCCGTCCTGCCGGTGTTCGGCGAAGATGCGGCCGGGGAAGCCGTTCAGGAAGCCGATCCGCCTGTGGCCGAGATCGAGCATATGGCGCGTCGCCTGATGCACTGCGCCGAAATTGTCGATGTCGAGCCAGGCGAAATCACCCTGCGCCTGCGGGCGTCCGTGAACGATGAAGGGGAGCCGCAGTTCGTTCAGGAGCGCGATCCGGGGATCGTCGAGGTGAGGGGAATGCAGGACGACTGCATCGACCCGCTTGCTGGCCGCCAGTCGGCGATAGGTCAAAAGCTCCGTCTCGGTGGATTCGACCGTCGAGACGAGAATGTCGATTTCTTCCTTCTGCAGCCGGTTACCGAGCCCGCCCATGAATTCGCTGGTATGGGGGCCGAATTCTCCACCCCCCTTCAGTACGATGCCGATCGCTCCGACGCGACCGGTCGCAAGGCCGAGCGCGCTGGTATTCGGCCGATAGCCGAATTCGACGGCGGCGCGCAAAACCCGTTCCCGCGTCGATTGCTTGACCTCCGGATAGCCCGAGAGCGCACGGCTGACCGTGGTCTGCGAAAGTTCCAGCCGGCTGGCGAACTCCTTGAGGTTCATGTGTGAATTTCCGATTTCTCCTTGCGACTGTAGCGCAGAATCATCGGGTCCGGAACGTCGTTTCGCCACGTCAGCCGTCGATGCCCGGCACCCCGGCGCGGATCTCGGTGGAAAAACCTGCGGTGTCGCCGGCTTCCTGGCCTCTGCGGCTGATGGCGCCGCGCCTCTTCAATTCATCCAGCGGAACGCCCGGCGTGAAGCCGCCGATCCCGGCGATGTAATCCGGCAGATAACCGGAAAACAGCAGGCGATAGTCGAGCGGCAGGCCCTGCACGATGCGGGCCATCATCTGGTAGACGATCGTCGTGCAATTGGCGGTGACGGTATTGTAGAAACGCGGCTCCGCAGCGAGGTCGTTCGCCTGCTCGACATAGGCTAGGAACAGGGAGCGGATGGCGGCGGCAGGCATGCGGATTCGGTAGAGGTAGACGTCCTCCTTGCGGATATTGGTGCGCAACAGAACGATATCGCGCTCGTCGGCGGCGACGACGCTGGTCTCGAACTCCTTGAAGAAGCCACCGATTTCCGAAAAGGCCTCGTTCCTTTCCTTGCGGATTTCCACGGAGAAGGTCACGAACCGGCCATCGGCAAAGCCGAAGGAGACGAGCGTGTGCGCTATGGCCGGGCTTGACCAGTAGGAAAGCAGAAGATCGACGGATTCCAACCGGCTGAGATCGTAGGTCCGATCCTCCCAGCGGATCGTATAGTCCGTCAGGCCGCGCCACTCGAAATTCCGGACGTTGTGAAGCCTCACCTGATCGCCGGCAATGACGCCCATCGTCATCTCGGCCACCTCGTCGGCCCAGATGCGGTCATTGCGCGGCAAGACGGTGTTCCACCACGCCAGCAGCGCTGCAAGCAGCAGGCCGTACAGGCCGAGCGCCCAAAGGGAGCGGCGGTTCAGGAACAGGAGGACGAGGGTCGCAAGCGTGAGCAGGGCCCAGACCGCGGCCGCGAGGCTCCCTCCGGGAAACCGGTAATACAGCGCGAGGGCGCCCCAGAGGCCGGCGCCCGCAACGGTCAGCAGCAGGACGACGTGCAGGGCGCGCAGCGCCAGCGCGCGGAAGGTCCATCCGGACCTCCCGGCCATCGTTTTACTGGCCCGCAGCCGTCGTCAGCGTGTTGCCGACCGACGTGTTGAAGCGATCGACCTGACCCTTGTAGTTCTGTCTTGTATTCGGGTCGAAGATCAGGATCGGCGTGCTGACGGCGATACTCGCGGCGCTGCCGACGGTCTGTGCCGTGCCGAGGGCAACGGCACCCAGCCGGTCACCCAGGCCGATGTTGGAATCCGTCACGGTCTGGCCGGCGATCAGGCGGTCGCCTAGCAGGCGCACGACTTCGGGGCTTTCCGCAAATTTGCCGTGATTGAGCTTGTCGCCGGTTTTGACAGCGGTAAGGTCGATAACCGTGATGCCGGAGCGTTCAAGAGCGGTGCGATAAGGCTCCTTGGAAGGATCGATCTGGCCGACGCGATCCACATTGCCGGAGATGCGGCGCGAGAGCGCCAGCGCGCGGTCATCCTGGGAAACGAAGATCGTGAATTTCGGCTTGTTCGGCCCCATGGCCAGCCACTGCTGCTTGAACACATCCACGTCG
Organism: Pararhizobium sp.; assembly: GCA_031556925.1. Lineage (GTDB taxonomy): Bacteria > Pseudomonadota > Alphaproteobacteria > Rhizobiales > Rhizobiaceae > Pararhizobium. The sequence goes on along the minus strand of JAVBSF010000265.1, from coordinate 10,896 downwards.
AGATCCGGCGACGCAAGGATGACGTCCTTGATCTTCGGGTTGACGTGTCCATCGCGGAGCGCCATCTGGCGCAAGGCCTCGACCGTGAGCCATGAACCCATGGAATGCGCCATGACGGTGATTTCGCCGACATGGCTGTCGTCCGACAGGGCCTTCATCAGTTGCTCGAGAGCGTCGCGGGAATAGTTGGTGCTTTCCTTGTCGTAGTTGTAATCCCAGATGCTGGCGCGCGACGGCCAGGTGAAGATCACAGGTGCGACGTCCGTATGCGAATCGTGAACGATCTGGGCGAAGCGATAGACCGCATCTTCATACTTGTTGTTGAAGCCGTGAACGAAGAGCAGAACCCGGCGGCTCTTTGGCATCGTGCGCTTCAACCACGGCTTGGCGTCTGCCAATGTGGCGAGCGGCTTGATGCTGACGGTGGAAAAATCGGTTTCCGGATTGGCGGGCAGTTTCTTCGGCCACTGCACCTCGCCAACCTTGCGGTTCTTTTCCGGTGGGATGGAAATGACAATCTCGGCTGCGGAGACCTGCTCGGCGCGCTCGCCGCCGAACAGGACGCCCGGCTCGCTGGAAGGCGCGCGGGTTGTCGCGACGAGCAAATCCACTTCCGTCGCATCGTTTGAGGTGCCGGATGGAACAAGGACGCCGACGGGGCGGCTGGCGCAGGCGACAATTGTCAGGCACATCAGGATGCAAACGGACATCCGCGCAGCGGGCCGCACTTTGCGTCCCATATATCCCACCCATGCGACAGCCATCATGGCACCCCTTACGCAATTCCTGCCGCAGCATTGCCAAAATCGTTTCGGATGCAACCGCTATTTCAGCTCTTATGTGTGGAGAAAGCGCTATTTCGGGGCGCGTTGCCGCTAGGACACCATTGTGACGGCGAGGTGACAACCTGTGGTTCAGACGTTGCCCGAACGTTGTTGATCAAATGTATAAAAACAGGATCGTGCAATTGTCATACTTGAAAGGATTGTCTAGCATCCGTCTCTTCGCAATCGCGAAAGGGCGGCGGGGTTCCGTTCAAGGTTCTGATAATTCAGGGAATTATTTAATATGCAGGCGGTTTTCGACGGTCACAACGATGTGCTGCTGCGGCTCTGGGCCAATGCTGCGAAAGGGGCCGATCCGATAGCGGAATTCGTCGGTGGGATCGACAGCGGCCATATCGATGGCCCCCGTGCCCGCAAGGGCGGGCTGGCCGGTGGCCTATGTGCGATCTATATCCCGTCCGATGGTCTGGTACTGAAGACGCCGGATGAAAATGGTCACTATTCCACGCCGCTTTCCGAGCCGCTGGAGCGCCAGCCTTCCCTCGACATCGCGCTGGAATTTGCCGCGATCGCGTTGCGTCTTGACCGGGCAGGGGCCTGGCGGCTCTGCCGGTCGACGGCCGATATCCGCAAGGCGATGGCCGACGGTGTTTTCGCCGCCGTGATGCATATGGAGGGCTGCGAGGCGATCGGCGCGGATCTTGCCGCGCTCGAAACCTTCTATGCCGCCGGCCTGCGTTCGCTTGGTCCGGTCTGGAGTCGCCACAACATCTTCGGCCATGGCGTGCCCTTCGCCTATCCGATGGACCCGGACACCGGCCCGGGCCTCACCGATGCCGGCTTCGCGCTGGTGAAGGAATGCAATCGCCTCGGTATTCTCATCGATCTCGCCCACATCACGGAAAAGGGGTTCTGGGATGTCGCCAAGACCTCCGATCAGCCTTTGATCGCGAGCCATTCCAACGCTCACGCCCTGACGCCCGTTGCCCGCAATCTCACCGACAGGCAGCTCGACGCCATCAGGGAAGGCAAGGGGCTGGTTGGCCTGAACTATGCGACGACGATGCTGCGGCCGGATGGGCAGGAAAATGCCAGGACACCGCTTTCCGACATGGTGCGCCATGTCGATTATCTCGTGGAGCGGATGGGAATCGATTGCGTGGCGCTCGGATCGGACTTCGACGGCGCAACAATCCCGGAAGACATCAGCGATGCGGCCGGCAACCAGAACCTGATTGCCGCCCTTTCCGCCGCCGGATATGGTGACGCCGAGCTCACAAAGATTTGCCGGGAGAACTGGCTGCGCGTTTTGGGTCAGGCCTGGCACGAAGCCGCCTGATCCAAGAGAAGAATCATCAAAGACTTGAAACAAGAGGGAACGAACATGCAGATGCAGATTTTCAGCCGTCACATGCGTATGCTGACAACCGGTGCCGCCATGGCGCTGGCGCTTGTGGCCGCTGCTCCGGCCTATGCCGTCACCCCGGCCGATACGCTGGTCGAAGGCTTCGCCATCGACGACATCATCACCATGGATCCGGGCGAAGCTTTCGAGCTTTCGACGGCCGAAGTCACCGCGAACACCTATGACCTGCTGGTGCGCCTCGATCCCAGCGACACCTCCAAGATCGTCGGCGACCTCGCCGACAGCTGGACGATTTCCGACGACGGCCTGACCTATACCTTCAAGCTGAAGCAGGGCCTGAAGTTCGCCTCCGGCAACCCGATCACCGCCGAAGACGTTGCCTTCTCCTTCGAACGCGCCGTCAAGCTCGACAAGAGCCCCGCATTCATCCTTACCCAGTTCGGCCTTACCGGTGACAACGTGACCGAAAAGGCAAAGGCTGCCGATGAGAGCACCTTCGTCTTCACGGTCGACAAGTCCTATGCGCCGAGCTTCGTCCTGAACTGCCTCACGGCAACCGTCGCTTCCGTCGTCGACAAGAAGCTCGTTCTCGAGCATGTCGCCGCCGTCACCCCATCGGATGAATACAAGTACGACAACGACTTCGGCAATGGCTGGCTGAAGACCGGTTATGCCGGCTCGGGCGCCTTCAAGATGCGCGAATGGCGCGCCAACGAAGTCGTTGTGATGGAACGCAACGACAACTACCATGGCGAAAAGGCGCCGCTCGCCCGCGTCATCTATCGCCACATGAAGGAAAGCGCCGGCCAGCGTCTGGCGCTTGAAGCCGGCGATATCGATGTGGCTCGCAACCTGGAGCCGGGCGATCTCGACGCGGTCTCCAAGAATGCCGACCTCGCGACCACGGCCGCGCCGAAGGGCACCGTCTACTACATCAGCCTCAACCAGAAAAACCCGAACCTGGCGAAGCCTGAAGTCGTGGAAGCCTTCAAGTATCTGGTCGACTACGATGCGATCGGCTCGACCCTGATCAAGGGCATCGGCGAGATCCACCAGACCTTCCTGCCGAAGGGCGTTCTGGGCGAACTCGATGAGAACCCCTACAAGCTCGACGTCGCCAAGGCTAAGGAACTGCTGGCCAAGGCCGGTCTTGCCGACGGTTTCAGCGTCTCCATGGATACCCGCAACACCCAGCCGGTGACCGGCATCGCCGAATCCTTCCAGCAGTCCCTGGCCCAGGCCGGCGTGAAGCTCGAAATCATCCCCGGCGATGGCAAGCAGACGCTGACCAAGTACCGCGCCCGCACCCACGATATGTACATCGGCCAGTGGGGCCAGGATTACTTCGATCCGAACTCGAACTCGGAAACCTTCACCATCAATCCGGACAACTCGGACGAGGGCAAGAACAAGACGCTCGCATGGCGCAATGCCTGGGATGTTCCGAAGGAGCTTTCGGACACCTCGAAGGCGGCTCTCTTGGAGAAGGACGCCGCCAAGCGCGCCGAGATGTACCAGTCGCTTCAGAAGGCCGTTCTGGAAAAGGGTCCGTTCGTGATCATCTTCCAGCAGACGGAAGTGGCCGGCTACAGCGCCAAGCTCAAGGGCTTCAAGCTAGGCCCGAGCTTCGACACCAACTATGTCGGCACGATCAGCAAATAACCGGCGTTCAAGGGTAGTCCGTTGAGCATTTCCGAAACATCGCAACTGGGCGGGCGCAAACGCGCCCGCGCCAAAGGCTGGGCCGCGACCATCGCACGCTTTCTCGTCGTGATGGTCACGACCTATCTCGGCCTTCTGGCCGTCACCTTCTTCATCGGTCGCGTCGTGCCGATCGATCCGGTGCTGGCCGTTCTCGGCGACCGGGCGCCTGCCCATGTCGTGGAGCGCGTGCGCGAGGAAATGGGGCTCAACAGACCGCTCTATATCCAGTTCTATTATTACCTGCGCGATGCGCTGACCGGTAATTTCGGCATCTCGGTGCTGACCACCAATCCCGTCATGGTCGATATCCGCCGTGTGTTCCCGGCGACGATGGAGCTTGCCACCGTCGGCACCCTGATCGGCAGTCTCTTCGGCGTGCCGCTTGGCGTTCTCGCCGCCGTCAAGCGCGGCAGCATCGCCGACCAGATCGTGCGTGTCGTCGGCCTTATCGGCTATTCCGTGCCGATCTTCTGGCTGGCGCTGCTCTCGCTGCTCCTGTTCTATGCCAAGCTGCAATGGGTGGCTTTTCCGGGCCGCATCGATATCGTCTATGAATACAGCTTCACGCCGGTCACCGGCTTCTATCTGCTCGATTCCGCCTGGCAGGGGCAGTGGGATGTCTTCGTCGACGTCTTCCGCCACATCATCCTGCCGGCCAGCCTGCTGGGTTATTTCTCGCTTGCCTATATCAGCCGCATGACCCGCAGCTTCATGCTGAACGAGCTGTCGCAGGAATATATCGTCGCGGCGCGCGCCAAGGGGCTTTCCGAAACCCGGATCATCTGGGGCCACGCGCTGCGCAATGCGGCGGTGCCGCTGGTGACGGTGATCGCGCTGTCCTATGCTGGCCTGCTCGAAGGTTCGGTCCTGACGGAAACCGTGTTCTCCTGGCCGGGGCTTGGCCTTTACATCACCAATTCGCTGCAGAACGCCGATATGAACGCCGTGCTTGGCGGCACGATCGTCATCGGTTCGGTCTTCATCGCCATCAACATCCTGTCCGATCTTCTTTATCGGACGCTTGACCCAAGGACGCGCGCCCGATGAGCACCGCCCCGTCCCCGCAAAATCCGATGAGCCGCCGCGAGTGGCTGCTCTCCGACCGGCCGCAATCGCGCATGCAGGCGCGGCTTGGCCGGGCTTATATGACCTGGCTGCGGTTCTCCTCCAACCGGCTCGCCGTGCTAGGCCTTCTGATCATCGTCGCTCTCGTCCTCATCGCGATCTTCGCCGATGTGCTGGCGCCGCACGATCCGGTTATCGGCAATCTCGCCGGCGCACGCCTGCTGCCGCCGGGCTCGCCCGGCTACCTGCTCGGCACCGACGATCAGGGCCGCGACATTCTCTCGCGCCTGTTGCACGGCTCGCGGCTGACGCTGCTGGTCATCGTGCTGGTCGCGATCATCGCGGCACCCGTCGGTCTGCTGGTCGGGGCGGTCTCCGGCTATGTCGGCGGCTGGGTCGATGCCGTGTTGATGCGCATCACCGATATCTTCCTCGCTTTCCCGAAGCTGGTGTTGGCGCTCGCGTTCGTCGCAGCGCTGGGGCCGGGCATTGAAAACGCCATCCTTGCCATCGCCATCACCTCCTGGCCGCCTTACGCCCGCATTGCCCGCGCGGAAACGCTGACGGTGCGCAATTCGGATTATATCGCCGCCGTCCGGCTGATGGGCGCATCGCCTTTCCGCATCGTGCTGCGCCATGTCATGCCCATGTGCATGTCGTCGCTGATCGTGCGCGTGACGCTCGATATGGCCGGCATCATCCTGACGGCCGCCGGTCTCGGCTTCCTCGGCCTTGGCGCGCAGCCGCCGCTGCCGGAATGGGGCGCGATGATCGCGTCGGGTCGCCGCTTCATCCTCGATCAGTGGTGGGTTGCGACCATGCCCGGCATTGCCATCCTCGTTGTCAGCCTCGGCTTCAATCTTCTGGGCGACGGCCTGCGTGACGCGCTCGATCCGCGGGAGGCCGGCCAATGAGCGCGCTCCTGACGGTCGACGATCTGCGCGTCTCCTTCCCGACGCGCACCGGCATGGTGAACGCCGTGCGCGGCGTGTCCTTCACGCTTGGCCGCGAGCGTCTCGGTATCGTTGGCGAAAGCGGTTCGGGCAAATCACAGACGGGCAGGGCGATCATGGGGCTGACGCCGCCCCATGCAGAGATTTCGGCGAAAACACTGAATTTCGACGGTATAGACCTGGTGGCGGCCTCGAAGAAGCAAAAGCGCGACCTGCGCGGCAACCGCGTCGCCATGATCCTGCAGGATCCGAAATACTCGCTGAACCCTGTCATGAGCATCGGCCGGCAGATCGTCGAGACGCTGCGCACACATGAAAACGTCTCGAAGCGTGAGGCCCGCGACCGGGCGATCGCCATGCTGGAGGCGGTGCAGATTCGCGATGCGGCCCGTGTTTTCGATCTTCATCCGCATGAAGTCTCCGGCGGCATGGGCCAGCGGGCGATGATCGCGATGATGCTGGTTGCCGGTCCGGAAATGCTGATCGCCGACGAGCCGACCTCGGCGCTCGATGTGACCGTGCAGCTCGAGGTTCTGTCGGTTCTCGACAAGCTGGTCGCAGAGCGCGGCATGGGGTTGATTTTCATCTCCCACGATCTCAGGCTCGTTTCGTCGTTCTGCGACCGGGTAATTGTCATGTATGCCGGCAAGATTGTCGAGGAACTGGCGGCCGGCGATCTCGCCAATGCCAAACATCCCTATACGCAAGGCTTGCTCAACTGCATGCCGACCATCGGCTCCGACCGGCATCCGCTGCCGGTGCTCGACCGCAAACCGGAGTGGGCGCTATGACATCTTCCATCTCAGTGGAAAACCTCGTCGTCACCTATGACGATTTCCTGGCGCTGAACGACGTGTCGATCAGCGTCGAGCCGGGAGAATCCTACGGTCTCGTCGGCGAATCCGGTTCCGGCAAATCCACCCTGCTGCGCGCCATCGCAGGTCTCGCACCGGTTTCCGACGGCCAGATCGTCATCGGCGGAAAAACCCTGCCGCGCCGCAAGCGCGACAAGGCTTTCTATCGTCAGGTGCAAATGGTCTTTCAGGATCCCTATGGCTCGCTGCACCCGCGCCAGACCATCGACCGTCTGCTGCAGGAGCCGCTTGCCATCCATGGTGTCGCCGATGCCGAGAGCCGCATTGTCCGGGCGCTGGACGAGGTCGGCCTCGGCCCGAGCTTCCGTTTTCGCTATGCCCATCAGCTTTCCGGCGGCCAGCGCCAGCGCATCGCGATCGCCCGTGCGCTGATCGTCGAGCCGTCGGTGCTGCTGCTAGACGAGCCGACCTCGGCGCTCGATGCTTCGGTGCAGGCGGAGGTGTTGAACCTGCTGGAACAAATCCGCCGCGACCGCAAGCTGACCTTCATCATGGTCAGCCACGACCTTGGTGTCGTCACTCATATGTGCGAGCGTCTTGCCGTCATGAAGACCGGCCGCGTCGTCGAGCGCCTGACGGCGCCCGATCTGGTGGCGGGCCGCATCGCCGAGGCCTATACGCAGAACCTGATGGCGGCAAGCAAGGGCTTCGTCCGCAGGACGGCTGTGCCTGCCTGAGATCGGCTGCGGGGGTTGCCCTGTCGGAAGCTCCCCTCGAATTTCCTTGTTATCCCCGCGCATTGACCATTGAAGCGGCGTTCAACCTGGGCTATGAACCGGGCACAGCCTGCTTCGGCGGAAACGCCGCGGATGCACCCGTAGCTCAGCTGGATAGAGTGTTGGATTCCGATTCCAAAGGTCACAGGTTCGAATCCTGTCGGGTGCGCCATTTCAGTACAGAACCACTAACGCCGAACGCCGCCGTTTGCCCGCTAGAAGCGGCCGCAAGCGTTCGCAGCAGTTCAGACTTCGATCCCGTGATGCGAACTTCGTCGTCAGCGACCTCAACGCGCTGCGCCAGGGTGCGAAGCTGATCCCGCCGATAGCCGCCCTTTTCGAGCCGAAGTCCTTCACGCGCAACGCTGGCAAGCGAATTGAGCATATCGACGGTGATCGTCTGATTGCCGGAGCTATCAAGCGTCATCTGCAACCGCTCGGCCTCGGCTTTCGCCTGATCGCGAATCGCCTTCAGGCCCGTCATGCGCTCTTTCAGCGCCTCGTCATTGAGATCGGTAAGGCCGGCTTCGATCGCGTCGTAGAGACGTAGCCGCTCACCGCGGCGTCGATCATGGCGCATGAGTTGTTGATGCGCACCGCCGTTGAGCGATGGTACCAGAGATGTCACCCCAATTCCTCGGGCTCTTTTCTGAGGAAATGCCTATGCATCGATGATAGATTCGCTCTTGAGCAAACCCCGTTCTGCCTATGCCCAAGCGGCCGCGACGCCATCGGAGCGGCCATGTTCCGGGCGGTCGGGCCTGCTATAGAAAAACGTTCCGCGCGAGTTCCCGTGTCCAGTCGGCCTTCCGCGGCGACGGACGTGCTTGAGGAGACGCGGCATGGAAAAATCGGGGGATCACCCGTCATTCGGCGCATCGGTGTCGGCTTCAGCCAACCCATTCCGGGTTAGCGAACGTGCGGCGACATCCCGCGATACGGCTTTGGTCTTCCCGACCAAGCGTCCGGCGGACGCTCCCGACCCGCGCGACTGGTTGGCCGCGATCATCGAAGGTTCTGATGATGCGATCATCAGCAAGGATCTGAAGGGCATCGTCCAGACGTGGAACGCCAGCGCGACGCGGCTATTCGGCTATGAAGCGCAGGAGATCGTCGGACAGCCCATCACCATCCTGATCCCGGACGATAGACTGGGCGAGGAGCCGGCGATCATCGCCACGATCCAGCGCGGCCTACGGGTCGAACATTTCGAGACGGTGCGCCGGCGCAAGGATGGCTCGCTGATCGATATCTCGCTGACAATCTCGCCAATCCGCAATGCCGATGGCGTCATCGTCGGCGCGTCCAAGATCGCCAGGGACATCACTGAACGCCGTCTCGCGCAGGAACAGCAGCAGCTTCTCATGGGAGAGATGCGCCATCGCGTGAAGAACCTCTTCGCGCTCGCGACAGCGATCGTCTCGATCAGCGGTCGCTCCGCAACCGACATGGAGGGGCTTCTGGCGACGATCCAGGCACGTCTCTCATCGCTCGCTCGCGCTCACGAACTCACAATGTCGGACCCGCAGGATGATCTCAACGGCGCGCAGGTCACATCGCTGCACGCCCTGATCACGGCGATCCTTGATCCTCACGGCGCGCAGGACCGGATCACCGTCACGGGGAGCGATCCTGCCGTGGGTGGCAAGGCGATGACGCATATCGCGCTGCTACTGCATGAGCTCGCGACCAATGCCGCTAAATACGGGGCGTTGTCGGTCGCGGATGGTCGTCTCCATCTGCATGTGCAAGACGAGAATGGCCGAACGTCCATCCTGTGGACAGAGACAGGCGGGCCGAAGCCGTCGCTCGGGAAGAGCACCGGTTTTGGGAGCCGGCTGGAAAAGGGTCTGGCAAGCGCTCTGAATGCAACGATCCAACGGGATTGGAAGCCGACGGGTCTCGTCGCGGCCGTCGAAATCCCCAATGAGAGGCTCAGCGACTGACCACGTGGTGCTGGCGCTCCTCTATGGTCAGATCGGGCGCGCGGGCGGCAGCGACGCTTGCCGTAATGCCGAAAGTTGCCGGCCATCCACAAAATTACTTGGAGCCAACCAAGCCTCAAGTTCAGCTTCACGCGCCGACCACTCGCTTTTCAGAAGAGAATACATCGCGATGTCGCGCGGCACGCCCTTCAGCGTCCACTTCTTGCGCAAGACGCCCTCGAACGTGAAGCCTAAGCGATCCGCTGCTCGACGAGACCGCTCATTCTCCGCGGTACAGGTCCACTCCAGCCGCTCGTATCCAAGTCCGAAAGCATGTCGCATGACCAAGTAAAGGGCTTCCGTTGCCAGCGTGGTGCGCTGCAATCCCGACGTATAGAGTACATACCCGAGTTCAATGGATTTATGCGCTGCTTGGCCATCCATGAGGCAAAGCCAGCCGACAGCCCGATCGTCCGGTGTCACGACGACAAAGAACGCGCGGTTCGGGTCGGACACCAGCTCCTTAACGTGGTCGTCGAACGCAGTAAGGTTCGGGAATGGTCCAACCTTCATTTGGCGCCAAGTGACGTCACAAGAACTATCGTGAGACAGTTCGTAGATGTTGGCGCTGTCTCGACCAATAGCAAGCGGCCTCAGCGCGCCCCATCTACCAGATAGCTCGATCGATATCAGAGTATCTTGCTGCCCCGCCATTGACGCCACCCTGGTATGTTTCTGGCACTATGATTGTTGGTTTCCACGCGGAACTGAGCCGGTTTTTCCACCGAGAATTGAGCCACCTCTAAGTATGGTTTTCTGATCAGGCTTTGGTCAAGGGATTGGCTTTTTCTCCTCTCTTCTGTGCGACTGCAGCCGAGCTGGCCTTGAAGCGGAAGCTGTCGTCCCGGGTTTCCAGGATATGGCAACGATGGGTCAGGCGGTCGAGTAGAGCTGTTGTCATCTTGGCATCGCCGAAGACGGTTGCCCATTCGCTGAAGCTGAGATTGGTGATGACGACGCTGGTGCGCTCGTAAAGCTTGCTCAACAGGTGGAGGAGCAGCGCTCCGCCTGAGGCACTGAACGGAAGGTATCCGAGTTCATCGAGGATCAGCAGATCGAGACGAACCAGCGTCTCAGCGATCTGACCTGCCTTGCCTTTAGCCTTCTCCTGCTCCAGCGCATTGACCAGTTCGATGGTCGAGAAGAAGCGGACCTTGCGGCGATGATGCTCTATAGCCTGGATGCCGAGGGCGGTCGCCACATGTGTTTTGCCTGTACCCGGTCCGCCGACAAGCACGATATTCTGTGCCCCGTCGATGAACTCGCATCTGTGCAATTGGCGCACCGTCGCTTCGTTGATCTCGCTGGCGGCGAAGTCGTATCCGGAGATGTCCTTGTAGGCCGGGAAGCGGGCAGCCTTCATACGATAGGCGATGGACCGAATCTCGCGCTCGGCCATCTCGGCTCCCGCACATATCGGATTGCTCTGGATGTCACGGGAAGAAGA
>JAVBSF010000533.1:0-11023 GCA_031556925.1 Pararhizobium sp. | reverse complement strand
ATGCGCCGACGATCGTTCCCTCGAAGACGGACACGAGGATGCGCACACGCTCTGCCTTCGCTGCGTCCATTGCCCACGCTTCGCTCGCGGCCTCTTGTGGCGAGACCACCGACCCGCCGGCTCGGCGGAGCGTCTCGTGCTGACGGGGCCAGACGAAGAGGACAAGATCGTTCGGTTCAAATACCCAGGGATATGCGCTCATAGATAGAAGTATCGCATAGACGTATCTAACTTGCAATACATAGAAGTATCCCGCCTAAGCGGCGGCAGGGGTTGCAATCGTTCTTCGCATCGACTAGTGTTGTGTATGTCAGATACACAACACGTCTAGGAGGACGAGATGACCACCATTCACAAGGCAACCGGAGCCGGCGACTTCCTCGCAGTGCTCCCGGCGATGCTGGGCTACCGCCCTACCGAGTCGGTCGTCGCGGTGCCGTTCGCTGGCACTCGCACGATCGGCGCCATGCGCTTCGATCTCCCCGAGGCCGACAAGGCCGCCGAGCTCGCCCGGGTGGCGACGGGGCTGATCTGCAAGGTCGAGAACGTCACCGGCCTGGCCCTGGTCGTCTACGGCGAGCGCGAGCGCGCCGAGGCGGTCGGTGCGCAGATCGTCGCTCAGGCCGCCGTGTGCGGGTTGCAGCTGATCGACCGGCTATACGTCGCCGGGGACGCCTGGGGCGTGATCGGCGAGGACGCGACCGAGGCTCTGCCGGAGACTCCCGCGCACCTGGCGGCGATGCTGACCGCTTCGGACCAGCACGCCGGGGCGGCCCTCCCGGTCGTGGACGAGGCGCTGGCGCGTGAGGTTGCGGAGGCGCTGCCGACCGACCTGCCGGTGGCGCTGGCGCTGGCTGGCGGGGACACGCTGGACGTGATCGAGCGGGCGCTGTCGTGGGATGGTGCCGACCTCGAGGCGGGCGCGGTGGCGCTGCTGTCGGGGATGCTGAACCGGCCCGCGACGCGCGATATCGCCCTGGTGCAGTGGGCGCACGGTTTCGCCGCCGGTGAGAGCGCGCTGGACGCGCAGATCCGCTGGGAGCAGGGCGAGGAGTACCCGGCGCACCTGGCGCGGGTCATGTGGGGCGAGGGCCCGCGCCCGGACCCGAAGCGCCTGGACGCCGCTCTGACGGCCTGCCGGTACGTCGCAGCCCTCTCGCCCGAGGAGGCGCAGGTGGGGCCGCTGGCGGCGGCCGCGTGGCTGTCCTGGGCGCTGGGACGCTCCACCCACGCCGACGCCTACGCGCGTCGCGCGCTGGCGATCGACTCCGAGCACGGACTGTCGCAGATCGTGCGGACGTTCGTGGATGCCGGTCACCTGCCCGAGTTCGCGTTCTCGCGCTGACCTGACCGCCGCACCCTCCCCCGGGAGGGTGCGGCCCGGACCTCACCGGAGGACACCATGACCGACCAGCTGACGCCCGCCGAGGGCATCACCGTGACCCACTACCGAGGCCAGCGCGACGGCGTGCCGGTGGTGCAGATCGACACCGCGCAGGATGCCGGATGGCTGCGCGTGAACCTCAACGACGGCCCGCCCCTGTACGACGGCGACCCCGAGCAGCACGACGCGCCCGGAGCGTTTCGCGGCCCGTCCGCGCCCGACTCGATCCTGGTGCAGAGCGCGCCCGAGTCCGCGCAGCAGATCGCCGATGCCGTGATCGCCGCCGGGTACGGCGACGCCGAAACATTCGCCCTCGCCCTGCGGGCGCAGCCGATCGACGCGCACACCGTGCGCGCCCTCATGGCCAAAGCCGCACGCGCAGCGTTCGGCACCCTCAGCGTGCAGGTGGCGGACGTCCGCGAGGGCATCAGGAACCTGAACGCCGCGGCCGAGGGTGACAGCAACGACGCCGAGATCGAGGCCGCGCACGACATGCTCAACGCCGCCGCGTGGCTGGCCGACAGCGTGGACAGCGGCATGCGCTGACCCTCGCGCGGGCACCCACGCCCGATCGGTGCCCGCGCGAGATCGAGGGTTGCGAATGTCCGACCCCCCTACTAATGTTGTGTATGTCAGATACACAACACGTTCAAGGGAGGACGATATGACTGACATCACCATCACCGCCCCGGCCAGCGGGATCGCGGAAGGCCCCCTGACCTTCCCGGGAACCCCGCCGGTCACCGACCGCCGCGGCGCGTTCGCCGGCGAGCTGGCTCGAGCTCACTCCGAGCTCGAGCTGGCGCGCGCGCAGGTCGCCGAGCGCGAGCGGGAGATCGAGCGGCTTCGCACCGCGCAGATCACCGACGGGTCGGACCCCCGCCTGATCGACTTCTGGGAGAAAGCGGGCCGGATCGCCGATCACGCCGACTTCTGCCAGGAGTACGACCGGCTCGCCGAGGCAATGAACGGCACCCCCCGATGCCGCGACTGGGAAGTGGAGGCCGAGGTCACCGTGACCGTCCGGGTCACCTACTCCACCAGCGCGACCACCGAGGAGGACGCTGACGACAACGCCCGCGAGGGCATCGACTTCGACGACGTGCTCGCCGCATACCGCGACAACGGGCACGAGAGCTTCGACGTCTCGATCATCAGCACCGAGCGGGTCTAACCCGCCCCTGGCGGGGCCACAGCGCCCCGCCAGGGCCACCCGGCCCGGAAGGAGTCCCACAGTGCCAACCGACGCCCTCGAGGCCCTCACAGCCGCCGGCCCCCTGTTCTGCGCCGAATGCGGCGCTGAGGACGCAACCGGCTACGTCGTGACCATCCTCGACACCGCCGACCCCGAGCACACGCGAACCGAGGTCTGCACCGACTGTCACGCTGCGCTCGCCGCGTGACACCGGTGCGGGCGGACCCCACCCGCCCGCGCCGGAACCTCCCGTGTCCGGGAAGGGCACCAGCTGCGGCCTATATGAGCAGCACCCCTATCCCGGTGCTCGCCAATGTCGGCGGTGAGTGCTACTGTTATGTATGTCAGATACACAACACAGCCACTAGGAGGAGCCATGACCACGAAGGTCACCTACGAGTCGATCTCCACCCGGATCTACGACACCGAAGAGGGTCAGCCGGCCAACAACAACAACATCTCCTACCGGATGCAGGATCTCGACGACTACGGCCGTCGCGGCTTCGCTCTGATCTCGACCGTCACCGCCCCCACCTGCGACGGCACCCTGATCATCGACACCCTCGCCCGGACCACCGAGACCGACGACTAGACAGGCGGGCGCTCGCCGAAGCACGGCGGGCGCCCCCCCCCCGATCGAGCTCGAGCGTGAGGCCCTCGCGAGATTCGCTTCCCAATGTCCGCTCCGTCTGCTATTGTTATGTATGTCAGATACACAACACGTTCGGGAGGACGACATGAACACCACACTCACCACCGCCACCGCCCTCGAGGCCCGCGCCGCCTGGTCAACCATCACCGAGCCCGGTGACGCCACCGCCGGAGCCCTCACCCGCCACGCCGGCCACACCGCCGCCCTCGAGGCGCTCGCCTCAGGCCGCGACACCCTCCTCGCCGCCCTCGCCGCGGCAGACATCGACGCCGACGAGGCCACGCAAGCCGCCGCCCGCTGGCTGCCCCGCCACAACCCCCGCTACATCGACGAGGCCCTCGCGCTCGCCGCCCGCCACAGCATCACCCTGATCGACCCGGCCACCATCCCCGGCCTCAGCGACCTCGGCGACACCGCCCCGCACGTCATCTGGGCACGCGGCACCCTCACCCCGCTCACGCGAAACCTCACCGACCGGATCGCCCTGATCGGAGCCCGCGCCGCCACCAGCTACGGCGAGCACGTCACCGCCGAGATCTCCGCCGACCTCGCCGGCCGCGGCATCGTCATCGTCAGCGGAGCCGCCTACGGCATCGACGGCGCCGCACACCGCGCAGCGCTCGCCGCGGGCGGGTCCACCGTCGCCTGGCTGGCCGGCGGGGCCGACCGCCCCTACCCCGCTGGAAACAGCGAACTGATCGCCCGGATCGCCGACCGCGGCGGCGCGATCGCCAGCGAGGTCGCCCCCGGCTCGGCACCCACCCGCTGGCGCTTCCTCGCACGCAACCGACTGATCGCCGCGACCACCGCCGCAACGGTCGTCGTCGAGGCCGGCATCCGGTCAGGGTCGCTCACCACCGCGAACCACGCCGCCGCCCTCGGCCGCACCATCGGCGCCGTCCCCGGCCCGGTCACGTCCGCCGCATCCACCGGATGCCACCGCCTCCTCCGCGAGGCCGACGCCCACCTGGTCACCAGCGCCGACGAGGCCTACGAACTGCTCGGACGCTGAGGAGCGCGGGGGCCGGCCATCCACCGGCCCCCGCACCGCAGCCCCAGAGAGGACGCAGCCATGAACACCCTCGACCTGATCACCGTGACCTGGGAGATCGAAGCACTTCCCGCCTGGCGAGCCGCCGCGATCGTCATCCTCATCTTCGCTGGCACCCTCGCCACCCCGATCGCTGCAGGCACGGTCGGCGTGCTTGGCAGCAAGCGCGGCATGTCACGACTCGCACGCGGAACGCTCGCCGGCCTCGCCGCGGTCATCTGCGCGGCCGCGTCCATCACGGGACTAATCGCACTGTCGACCAACGGCCACGAGACTCAGCAGAAGTCGCTGCGCTACCTCGAGGTCGGCGGCACCGTCTCGAGCGTCTCGGTCATGGCGACGATCAGCGAATCGGACGCCGGCCCCCGAGAACTCGGCATCCGCCTCCAAGAGCACCCCCAGTTGCTGCTCCTGGTCGACGGAAGCGACGTCGACCGCTACATCGGCACAGAGGGCAACCCCCAGACCCTCACCTGCGATGTCCCAGACGACCTGTCGACAGTCGTCACCCTCAGCTGCTCGAGCACGGCACCCACCCCCAGGCGAGGAGGTCTCGCGAACCTGCTGGGACTACCCAGCAACGCCAAAAGCACCTTCGACGAAGACACCGTCAACACCACCCGGACACCGATCGAGCTCAACCGGTAAACCCGGGGACAGTCGGACCCCTCACCTACTCTGAGACTCGACAAGAGAGAGGCTCCCCTTGGACGCGCTGCAATACATCCTCTTCGCAATCCTGATTGCCTCGGTGCTGCCGTTCGTGATCGCCACCTACCGCGGCGGCGCAACCCCGCGCACGATCACCACGACCCTCGCGATCGCGGTCGCCGGAGTGACGATCAGCGGCTTCGGATTCCTGATCGTCGCCATCGTTGAGGGCAAGCTGCTCTTCGTCATCCCCATGATCACGCTCGCACTCATGCAGATCTTCGTCGTGCGCATCCTCCTTCGCACTCGTCGACGTGCGCTGGCCAACGGCGATGCCGGCGACACCGCCGAGATCTCCACATCCCAGGCCACAACGTTCGACACCTACGCCGTTCTCGGCCTCGCGATCGCGTCCCTCGTCGCCCTCCTCGTGGCAGTGTTCCTCCCCGTCTTCACCGGATAGCCCCCGCACATGCCCACTCTCGCCAGCTACCCCCACAGCGCCGACGACTGGGCCACCATCTGCCGCTGGATCGACGAGCACTGCCCCGATCTCGCCGACGAGCTCGCCGTCGACGCCCCGGACCGCTGAGCAGCTGCATCCGACGTCGACGACGACGAGGGGGTTGCACGACGCCCCCTCATGGTCTACTGTTGTGTATGTCAGATACACAACCGAACATTGCGAGACCGACTCGCAACCCAAAGACCCCGAGGGGACAGTGCCGCAAAGCCGTCTCCCTCGGCAGGACGGGCATCAACACGCAGCCTGACGAGCGCTCGCCGCTCGCCGCTCGCCCGTCGATGGCAGCCGGCCTTTTCGTCCTCCTCCCGGCCCGCTGCCGGCGGGGGCGGCGCCCCTGACACCGCCGCCCCCGCCCATTCCGCATCCGCCCTCCGAGAAGACCCCCGCCGCGCTCACGACGGCGAGAACCGCACGGCGCAGCGGATCTCCGACAGCGTCTCGATCGAATGCCAGATCCGCTTCCCCTCGCTCGCTTGATCTGCTATTGTTGTGTATGTCAGATACACAACTAGTTCAAGGAGGATCATCATGCGTTGTCTGATCTGCGGCCAGCCGAAGGTCACGTACCTTCCCTCCACCGACGTCCCTGACGTCGGCCTGTACAGCTGCGAGTGCGGGTTCGAGATCGAAGGCCCCGCCGAGAATGCCGTCCGGCCCGCTCAATCCACCCGCTCACCGCTCAGCCGGCCCACTCCGATCGCAGCTGCACCGATCGGACCGCTTGCGATGAGCGGCCCGTACCGACGCTGAGTAGATCCAGGAGACCGCCATGAGCACCACCCCGGAGCCCGTCGACACCCGATCCTCCGACGTCACGTACATGGGCCGCAGGCAGCTGAGCACCGGCAAAATCGGCTACGCCTACACCGGCGAGGACGGCTCGCCCCGGTACTACAAAGCCGCCCTCGTGACCGGCGCGCAGATCGGGCAGCGCATCACCATGGAAAGCCCGGTCGATGAGCCCGACGTGTACTACTCGAAGGGTCCGCGAGCCCCCCGCGTCACCGGGTTCGACGAGACGATCGACCGCGACACCCTCACCCGGTGGCAGGTCGCCGATCGAGCCGTCTACCAAGCCAAATCCGACGCGGATGCGAGCAACCGGGCCGCGAAGCAAGCTGCCCACATGGAGCACCACATCGAGGCGCTCACCGCGGCCGCACGCAACCTCAGCGGCCCTCAGCGCGCAGCGTTCGCCCGGTACGTCGAAGACCGCATCCGGGGGTGGTGAGCAATCACGACGGACGTGAGCGCCACGGCGCAGCCGGATCAGACAGCGTCTCGAGCGCGATCTCGCACCAGGTGCGGGCGCCGTTGAACGCCAACCGCGCGTGACGAGCGCCCAGCCGGGTGCTCCTCGGTCGCCCGTGTCCTCCGCCCTCCGCGTTCCGGAGCTCGTCGATTCCCTGCGCGATCGAAGCCAGGCCCCCCAGGATGCGACGGATAGAAGGCGCGCCATCAACCGACCCGTCGACCCCGCCGGCACCGAGCCCCAACGACTGTTGAGCACGAGGGACCAGCGCCGAGAAGTCTTCGCGATCGGTGTAGTCGACGCCGAGCTCCTGCAGGACCGTCTTGGCGGTCGCCTCGATCAACTCTTTCGACGCCGACACCACCCCAGCGGGGTCACCGTCGATCAGCAATGAGATCCGATTGAACGCCTCCTCGATCCCCTCGGCGCTTCGCAGCGCCGACAGGCCCGACAGCGGCACCGCCGCCGGCGCGGCCGGGACGATCCGGTGGTCCTCGCCGTAACGGTAGCCATCGCGCTGCAGCGCCACTTTCAGCCGCTCCTGCGTCGCCGCGTCCGCATGATCGGACAGCACGACCTCGTAGACCCTCAGCACGCGGCGGACGTGGTCAACGTCGGACCACTGCACGCTGGCTTCATACGCACGCCAGAGCGAGACCCGCTGGCCTCCGACCTCGTCGTAGAAGCCGTGGGCGAACCCCTCGCCTTCCCACAGCCGTTCGATGTCGCGGAGAACGATCGACGACGCGAGATCCCGGAACACTCCCCGCAATCGTCCGCTGATGGCATCCGGCATAGCCGCAGAGTACCGGGCGGGCCGCGCCGATCAGCGGCGTCTGTTCGCGAACGGCCACCCCCCGAACCGCTCGGCAAACGCCGCCCGGTAGGCGATCTCGACATCCTCGGCGACCTTCCCGGGCGTCTCAACCCACGCCACCAGCAGATCGCCGTGATCGGCCAGCTGCCAGATCGACCGGCCGCCCTTGTGGCTGGAACCTCGCCGGGCGTACTGCCGCAGCCTCGTGCGCAGGCCGCCGCTCTTCGCGTCGGCCTTGCCGATGTAGACGACCGGAGTCCCGGTGATCCAGCGCCCCTGCAGGTCGTCGAGGGCGTACACCGACCCGGCGCGGGCGGCGGAGACCTCGAGGATCGCCGGCGGCGTCGTGGCGGCGCGAAGCACGACATAGATCCCGGGCCGCGGAGGGATGTCAGCGGTCGGGATCTCGGCGAAGGTCGCGAAGCCGGCGAACCCGGCGCCTTCCAGCCCCTCGCGCGTCCACGCGGCCGGCAACGCGAGCGAGCTCACGAGAGATCCTCATCGGCCGCCGGCACCGGCGCGGGCGCCGGCACTCCGAACAGAGCAGCCGTGCGGCGCTCGAGCAGATGGTGCTCGACGTCGCCGCCGTGCAGCGGCGCCTGGCCGACGCCACGCGCCGGCCGATGCTGCATGTACCAGTACAGCTGCCGGTTGCCTTTCGCGTTGTGCTGCTGCGCGAGCTCGCGGGCCTCGTCTCGAGTGAACAGCCACACCTGGTCGGTGGACAGCAATGCCAACGCGAGGATCTCCGCGCGCAGATCATCCGGGAAGTAGAACCCGACCGACAGCGCACCCTTGCCACCCGAGGGAGAGGGTGCCGTCTGTGTCTTGACCTGGACGGTGACAGCCTCCGCCTGCAGCGGCGGGTAGACCACCAGGTCGATACCGGAGTCCGTCGTCATCCTCGCCGAGTCGATGCCGAGCTTGAGAAGCCGGTACTGCACGAGCAGCTCGCCCGCTGCGCCGATGTGCTGAGTGGTGGTCACCGCGGCATCGTCTCACGCCACCGATCCGACGCCGCAGGTCCTTGCCAATGTCCGACCCGACTGTTAGTGTTGTGCATGTCAGATACACAACACATATATGGAGGATGCAATGACCATCACGGCCTGGATCGCCACCCACAGCGACGGCGCGACCTGCACGGTCGCCACCACCACGGCGGACTGCCCGCACAACCACACGTACACGGCACCCACCGAGGCTCCCGGCACCAAGGGCCTGCTGATCACGACGGCCGGCGAGCTCGCCATCGCGGCGTTCGCCGAGCTCGAGGACTACCAGCGCGCAGTCGGCGGCTACATCGAGACCGTCAGCCTCGACGACCGCCATGACCTCATCGCCAACGAGGAGGGGCTGATCCAGCGCCTCCCGATGAACCTCCTCGCCAGCGCGATCGCGAAGCGCCCGCTCGTCGGCGACGTCGTGATCGTCGGGTTCGACGACGCCTCGGGCGATTTCGTCGACGTCGATGACTCGATCGTCGACAGCATCCGCCGCACGTTCAGCGCGTGATGCCCCAGCCGGCCTCGCCGACGTCCACCGCCTGCCAGCGGTGGACGCTCGGCCGGCACTCCTGGCGCCATGCCTCCGAAGGCGGGTTCAATCGTCGGCGGTTCACCGTCGAAGTGATCCCCGAGGCAGTCGCGCGAGCGTTCGTGTGTCGCCATCACTACAGCGCCTCCTACCCGGCCGCCCGCCTGGCCTGGGGCCTATTCACCAACGACGAGGCCCTCGTCGACGACGGCCCTCTGGTTGGCGTCGCCGTCCTGTCGGTGCCCATGCGCGCATCCGTCCTCACCAACGTCTTCCCCGAGCTCGAGCCGTTCACCGAATCGCTCGAGCTCGGCCGCTTCGTGCTCACCGACGACGTGCCGGCGAACGCCGAATCGTGGTTTCTCGCACAGGTCTGGCGCCAGGCGGCCGCGGCTGGCCTCCGCGGGGTCGTCACCTTCGCCGACCCTCTGCAACGGCAGCGCACAATCGCCGACGTCGACGAGGACGGTCAACCGGCCACCCGCGTCGAGACGATCACCCCCGGCCACGTCGGGGTGATCTACCAGGCCACCAACGCCGTCAGCCTCGGCCGCTCCACCGCTCGCACGATCAACTACGTTCCCTCCGCTGGGCTCGTCCTGCCCGAACGCACGCTCTCGAAGATCCGCACCGGCGAGCAGGGCTGCGAAGCCGCAGAGCGCCACCTGGTGACCCTCGGCGCACGAGCCCGCCGGGCGCACGAGGACGCCCGCAGCTGGCTGCGCACAGCGCTCGAGGAGATCGGGACGCAGAAGATCCGCCACCCCGGCAACCACCGCTACGCCTGGGCGCTGGGCACCGCCCGCCAACGACGCCGGCAGCTGATCGCGCTCGAGCAGACGCCCTACCCCAAAGCCGCGCGAGATCTCCTGCAGCGCATCCCGATCGGGGCTTGACTCCACACACTCATCCGACTAGTGTTGTGCATGTCAGATACACAACATAGGTCGTCGGGAAGTTCTCGTCGACGCGGCGAGCACTCTCCCGAGTGACACGCGACCGCGAGCCGGCCGGCACTGGCCCCGGCTCGTGGCCGCTCCAACTCGCCGTCCGCGAACGGCCGGGAGACCGGCCTATATGCAGTGAGACCCCGGGAGGTCACCGAATGAAGCTCACCCGCACCGCAGGCGCAGCAGCCGGCGTCATCGCCGTCGCAGCATCTGCCGCGCTGCTGCTGCCCATCCTCGGCGCCGACTCCGGCGCATCCCCTGTCACGCTCCCGCCGGCGACGTCGACGAGCCCGCAGCCGTCGCCGGCAGCCACCGTGGCCGCGGACTACTCCCGCGACCACTTCGGCCCCCGCTGGGTCGACGTCGACCGCAACGGATGCGACACCCGCAACGACATCCTCAGCCGCGATCTCATCGACGTCGTCTACAAGCCGGGCACAAACGACTGCGTCGTGCTGACCGGCATCCTGCACGACCCGTTCACCGGCAAGACGGTCACCTTCACGCGGATCAGCGAGGGCTACCAGCCCGTGCAGATCGACCACATCATCCCCCTCGCCGTCGCCTGGTTATCGGGAGCCGACTCCTGGACCGCCGAGCAGCGCGCGCGGTTCGCCAACGACCCGGCCAACCTGCAAGCCACCACGGCCAACCAGAGCAAGGGCGACAGCACCCCGAGCAAATGGCTTCCCGCCGGCGACGCCGCCGCCTGCACCTACTCCACCCGCTACCTCGAGGTCGCCGTCGATTACGCCCTCGAGATCTCCGCAGCCGATCGCAGCGCCCTCGATGACGCTCTCACCCGCTGCCCGAGCGCCCGATGACCCGCCCCAGGAGACCCGCCATGACCTTCGCGCTCCGCCACATCCGCATCAGCGACGAGACCGGCACCAACTACACCGACCTGTTCGCCGACCTCGACCCGGACAGCTTCGATCTGATCGCCGGCGCGGCCGGCCCCCGTGGCTTCGACGCCATGGTCCCCAACGCCCCGCACTCGCCCCGAGCC
>JAVBSF010000146.1:0-5009 GCA_031556925.1 Pararhizobium sp. | reverse complement strand
AATTGAGCAAGAGGTTGCATAGACTTTTTCTCCCTAAATATTTAAATTCAGCATTTTTCGATTTTTTTGTATAATGGTCAAGTATTGTTTACCCAAAAGTTTATAGTCTGGAGCAGGCGCCGAATAAAGAATTTGCTTGATATTTGAGTTGGCCACTCAACTCCACCCAGCTGTAAATAAGGGTTGTTGGTTGGGCGCTCTGATTTAATCTTTTTTTTATATTTTAAGGGGTTGACTATTTATAAAAAAATAGTCACACTATCTTTTGTTTAATTGCTAAATTAATTGTCAGAGCTGTGATATTATGAATACCTATACTAGTTCTCCTGTGGGTTGGACAACTCAATCTATCTTGAATTTTCAGAATGAAAGGACCTTAGACGCTCCCCTATCTCAAAAGGAGTGGAATAAGCTGCATAATGTCAACGCCATAAAATTTACCTGCTATATCCCAGGTGTAAATTTAATTGTTGGGATTGCAGCGGTGGCATTTGCGCTTTATCACGTTTTGAACGCTCAGGATGTGGAGGAGCTGGCAGTCTGCCAAATGCTTCGCGATCGCGGTTTTTGCACCATCTTCCTCGGGCCTTTGTTGTTTGTGGTGGATGCTATTGCGACAATTTGCCATGAGGTGATGATACGCAATGAAGTTCGGAAGAATGGGCAACTCTATTCAGGTTCACACTCAGAAGGATATCAGACTTACAATCCAGAAGACGTAGATTATTCAAAGCTACCGGGCTTATAATCCAGAGGGTTAGAATTTTTTAGCCAGCCAGCTCTATAATTTCGGCCGCGATTAAAAGCATTGATCAGCTCGATGGTTTAACAATTGTGCGACCTGTCTCTTGGTCGTGGATGGCCGATGTCGAGAAGAGCTCCTGCGTGGGTCTTTCTGAGGGCTTTTGATTAAAAGCTGTAAAGTACAGCCAGTTCTTGCGCTTACAGAGCGAGAGCTGGTTGTGCTGAGAGATGTGTGAGGGGCATTGTGCCTCTAATTGGGGGGAAAAACCTCACTTTCCCAGCAAATCCTATGAATCTATCTGTAAATTATATCTGCCCATGTCCCTTCCCCCTTTAGATTTGTGTTCACAAAGTCCGAACTGATGCTAAATTTCTTAGAGATCGCTCCATTTGCACCATCTTCCTCGGTCCAGCGCTGTTTGTAGTGGATGCTATTGCGGCGATTTGCTTTGAAGTGATGGTTCGCAAGAAGGCCTCTATAGCTGAGAATCAATCTACAGGTGACTACAGACAGGCGGATCAGGAGCATAGATGGCCTCAAGAGACAGTGCAAAACAACGCTGCGCAGCAATGGTAAATGACTGCTGATATCTTCCTGAGAAAACTGTGCTAAATCATTCTGGCTTTAGAGCAGCTTCTCAGCCTGTTTTCCGCTTGGGAACTTTTGCGCCTTTTTTTCGCGCCTCAGACAAGCCGATGGCAATGGCCTGCTTGGGATTGGTCACCTTCTGATGACTTTTGCCAGACTCTAATGTGCCTTCCTTCATCTTATGCATAGCCTTTTCAACTGAAGCTTGCGCTTTTGGCCCATACTTTGCCATATAGCCTCCTAAATTTTTAAGGCCTTATTCCTAACAACCTAAGAACCTATCCGTAAATTATATCAAGATGCTTTGCTGCAGCAAGTTTTCTGAATCTCAGGTGATTAATCCTATATATAATGGGATAGGTGTTTTGTATAAATAGTTTTTAATATCAGTTTGAATATGTTATCTGAAGAGTAAGGGGTCATTCCCTATTAATATTTCAATCTTCTTAAAAGGAGCATTGTCATGCATAATGAATTTAAAAAGTTTTTTGTCGATGAACTACAAGATATCTACAGCGCTGAGGTGCAGATTATTCAAGGGCTCCCAAAAATGATCGCCGCGGCAGAGTCTCCAGAGCTGCGTGAAGCTTTTGAAGCTCACCTAAAAGAAACCCGTGGCCAAGTCGATAGGCTGAAAGATATTTTTGCCTTGATTGGTGAGCCCGCCAAGGAAAAGAGATGTTTGGCTATGGAAGGGTTGCTTCGCGAGGCCGATGAGGCAATTTCGGCCTTCAAGCGCTCATTTGTGCTCGATGCCGCTCTGATCACCAAAGCTCAGCGCATTGAGCATTATGAGATTGCCACCTACGGAGCTTTGAGGACTTTTGCCGATCATCTCGATCTGCCAGAGGTTTCAGATCTTTTGCAAGATACTCTAGAGGAAGAAGCGTCAGCAGATAAAAAGCTGACAAAAATTGCTGAGGGGGGATTTTTCAGCACTGGCGTCAACCAAAAGGCTAATGGTTAGTAGTTGCTATAGTCATATTAAAGATCTTGTTTGCAAGCCAAGGCTGTGTTCATGGGTTGCAAGCAGGATCTAAATGGAGGATTCTATGGACTTAGGAACCATACTTTTAATTGTATTGATCTTGTTGTTGGTGGGAGCTTTGCCAGCTTGGCCCTACAGCCGTGGATGGGGCTATCAGCCGGTAAGCCTGATTGGACTATTGTTAGTGATCTTGCTAATTTTAGCTTTGCTTGGCCATCTGCCACTGCTGCGCTAAGAGTGAGTCTTCAAAGTCCGGGTTGAAGGAGAGAGTCGGCCTCTTCCGGCCTTAGAAATTTTGTTGCTCCACCCCCAGGCCTTAAGTGTCTTGGCCGCAAGCTCCTTCGCACTCGGCCTGGGCTATAAAAGGACTCAGCCCTTCCGGGCTTTTTGGTCGAATTTTGATTCTTCGTTGTCGGTCAGCATTGAGATAATAGCAATGCCATGTTGAAATCACTACTTGTTTAGGACTACCCAGCATTACACATGCTTGTAGATTATTTTTTGCATTTCAATAGAGTTACAACCCGGGTCGTATGAAAAACTCTCGTGTAGCGTAAATGGCGAAGTTAGACTCTTAAGGAGGATATATTCAGGGTAGTTGCTAAATCGCGAAGCGATTTTAAGTTTAGATGTTAAGATATTGCTTGGTCATTACAACACAAAAAATTCTCTCAAGATGTTTGGGAGAGTTTTTTAAAAAATAACTCAAATAGAATGTCTTATTTTTCCGCTCTCATTACTACTTGCCAAGGCGAAGATCTGTTTAAAGAAGTGTAATTTTCAACAATCTCATCAACAGGATATTGACCAATAGGATCTCTTCCTATTTTATATAAGCCCTTTTCCAAAATGGATAAACCTGATTGCTTTATCCATTCTAATAGCTTTTTCGCTTTGTCAGATTCGCTAAAAGTGGAATCAATTCTTCTCTCTTTCTTTTTCCAATTCGCGTGTTCTCCGACTTCTTCTTTAATTTGACTTAATCTCTCATCAATAAGCACCCCTTGACTTTCCCATAGGGCTGATGCATAAAAAGAACCGGTGTGAAGATAGCGAATATCAAAGGCCATCATATGATCAGACAAAATGACATTGCTACAAGATGAGCCTTTACCAGACATTGTTCGAAGAAAAAATGGGGTATGTATTATTCCATGACCACCTGTTAGGTTTACCTTAATCCCTTTTCCATAACTCGATAGCCTAATGGGATTTTTAAAACTGACAATAAAAGTATGGTTAATTCCATTATCACTCGCTACAATTGCTTCAACTTTCCCCCAACTTTCAATAGCCCCAACGATCTCATCATAAGAACAATAAAATTTACCGTAATATCCTGGGTAGCAGACGGGCTGGAAATCGTCCTTAATAGCTTCTGATTCTTTTTTTTCAGTAAGTAATTTCTCGTCTATCTTAAGAAAAGAAACATTGGCCCGCTGATCATAAAAGGCCGATTGTATCCACATTTTCACCTGCTCTTGGCCTGTACTATCAATTATCGTGATATCATTGTGGTCAGAGTAAAGTGTAGAGAGTCTTTCAGCTTTCCATCCTTCTGGAAGAAGGGCTTGAGCTAAAAAAGACTTTTCATCAAGAGATTCTATCCAGGTGACACCTAGAATTTCCCATCCTTTTCTGTATTTATCATCAGCGGGAAGATGCACTACGGTTCTCCCACAAAGAGACGAAGCACTATTCTGAGCTGGAACTGAAATAGGCCCCATTAAAGGTGAACTTATATCTAAACTTACTTTTGGATCGAATGCCATAAGTAATACTCCTTGTATTTTTTTCAAAAACTTAACTTAGAATCGCTTAAACGCCAACAATTTGACTGCAATCCATTCTCGTCAATCGATTCTTTAATTGAATCCGTAAAAATTACGGATTCAATTAAAGAATTAATCAGCGAAAATTGATTGTGTTCAAGTTGTTGGCGTTAATTTTCAATATTTAGGTTTCTATGGATTTATATAATTATTTTGCTCCAGAAATTAATGACTCTCATTTCTTTTCGGCAGTTAACTCTCACATTAAGCCTCAGAAAAGGGGATGTGCTCTTGCCACATTAAAAAAAATCGAAATCATTATTCGGCGAAATCTTTGCTACGAAGAGCACCATGGTTCGTCGGTAGCCTTTGCCAATCTCACGGATCGAGAGCGCACAATTTTGCTTGTAGAGCAGGCAGAGTTCATTAAAAAGGGCTTTATGGCAAAATCAACGAGCCTATGCTTCATTCGCAGATTTTTTGGCAAGGTGTCTCAGCAGGAAAAGGAAATCGAAGATGTGTGTAAACGCATTCATATTCTTACCTCCCCTTATTTGGCGGATATTTCCACTGATATGCGATCGGAAATTTTTAAATATCTGTCAGGAGCTGGCCTGGCAACTTTGGGTGCTACTTGTCGACAAGAGCAAACTTCTGTACAGTCTAGACTTATTCAACAAGCGCAAAAGTTGGGATACCAAGGGCGCGATCTTGTAGGAGCAAGGAGCTATTTAGAAGCCATCAGTCAATCGATTAGAGAGGCCTTTTCAAAAGGTCTTATTGATGATGTGCTGGTGTACAAGCAAAGCAACTCAAACAGCATCCTCGATCCCGAGGCGACATTTGAAAAATTGGTTTCCTCTGATTCCACTTACAGAGAACAATTCAAAGAGGATTTCTTGCATGCCTTTGTTAG
>JAVBSF010000211.1:0-2654 GCA_031556925.1 Pararhizobium sp. | reverse complement strand
GGTGAGGCATCAGCTGAAAACTCGAATTCTCAAATGTCACTGCGCAGAGATATTTGAGAGACCTCACTTCCATGGAGCGGTCGCATAGTCCGGCCTAGTGCGCCACCCTGCTAAGGTGGTATACCCCTAAAGGTATCGAGGGTTCAAATCCCTCTCGCTCCGCAAAATAGCGCGACTCCGATTATTGGAGGGAACAATGGCGCCAAGAGAGGGTAGTATCTGAGCCTCTCACATGCGAAAGTAGCTCAGCTGGTAGAGCGCCACCTTGCCATGGTGGAGGTCGCGAGTTCGATCCTCGTCTTTCGCTCCACGGAGTAGAGCAGCTCGGTAGCTCGCTAGCCTCATAAGCTAGAGGTCGCAACAATATAAGTGGTTCAAATCCCGCCTCCGTAACGAAGCGCTCAAGCTTCTTCAGTGACAACCTTCTCAATGAAACTCTTTTGGCAGTTAAACAAGAGGAGGAATAATGCTCACCTACGAAGAAGCAGTTGACCGCTGGGGAAGAAAACAGCTAAAGCACTACAGCGGAGTCCAGAAGGAAATCGCTGTAGAAAAGTTAATAACTGTTGATTTCATCCTAGATGAGGGTTACTCCTGCTGCGGCGGAAGTGATCCAAATTGCTACTGCAGCTTCGCGGAATCGCCAAGCTGTAAAGCAAAAATCAAGTATCCCACTGTAAAAGGTGGGGTTAAAGAAATAACTATAAGCTGGCTTGATTTTGCAGAAACTTTGCGAGATATTTATGCTTGTGGTATAGTTTAAATGTTCCTAGCAATAGGGCATCTTCGAGGAGTAATTCTCGAATAGGGTAAGAGCTCCTGACAAAAAAGCTCGCTTGCGCCTGAATGCTACTTTGGTCTTGCAGCAATTCTTATAAAATTGTGACAGAGGGTTCAATTCCCTCCGGGCGTACTTGACTTTTAGGAGTCAAAGCGAAGTATCGCTAATCCCCTGGGACGGGATCAAAAATACTTGAGTCTGAAAGAAGCCTCCCGCTAAGGAGGGTCCCCTTCTCAAGACAACATGGCCCCATCGTATAGAGGCCTAGTACGTCGCCCTCTCACGGCGGTAACGCGGGTTCGAATCCCGCTGGGGTCACTAGGAAACAAGGAGTAGCCCGGGTTCGAATCCCACAGGAGGGCGTGTGCCCCGGCAGGGGATTCGGGAAGTCGAGAGCCCACCCGTTTCCTTCTTATTCCTCGCGCTGACCATGCAGGTTGCGAGGTGTAATTGTTAGCATGGCGAAGTCCTACCGGAGTAAAAGCAAGGACTGAGGCGACTGGGTATCATCTCGTTGGACACTCAATGTGTTACGAGCCAGAAGCCAATAAACTAGCGGTGGTCGGGTACCAGCCCCTACGAGGGTGACTTCTGCATTTGGGGTATCCATCGTGGCGAGATACTCTGCTCTGACCCGGAGCTACAGTAGGCTGTGGATAGTGCCAGGGTATCGGGATGTGGCGCAGCTTGGTAGCGCACCGCTCTGGGGGAGCGGGGGTCGCAGGTTCAAATCCTGTCATCCCGACAACACGTCCTTGGATTTTCTCGAGATGAGAGGGTCCTTGGATCTTTTTCCGTTTCGGCGGACGAGAAGGAGGAGCCGTCAGCGAAAGCAGCGTAGATTCACAAAGTCCTCCTCAAACAAGTCCTAAATGCAGCTTCGGCAGTGACCATTTAGGCGTATGCCTTCGTAGCTCAGAGGAAGAGCACTTCACTACGGATGAAGGGGTCGGGAGTTCGAATCTCTCCGGGGGCGCAGGCGACAGTTGCGCTTAGCGCGGTCTAGTAAGAGAATCTCGTGACGGGGATCCGCCTTACCGCTTGTCTTCTTGGTGGAATTGGCAGACACGGCTGGGGAGTAGCCTAAGGCGCAAGCTAAGGTGAAAGCCGGCCGGCTAGTGGTTGAATTAGGAAACGATGTCAACATGCTAACTGTGCGAGTTCGAATCTCGTAGGAGACAATAAAGGCTCCATAGGCTTCGGCCGATAATGCGGTTCGCTACCGCTATGGAGTTCAGGAGAGATGCTGTGGAGCTTGTAGTGGCGTCCACACCCACTACCGCCTGGATTTAGGCTCATGCTTGAAACATACTGATCATTTGTGAAGAGCGGAAAGCCTTTATTCACAAGGGTGCTCTCCTGCCAGTCGAGTTAGTTTACAAAGGGAAAGCCGTGCGGCTCAAAACCGCGAAGCAAAACACTGGAAACAAGCTGGTGAAGGAAATCGACAGGGCCTAATTAACCCAAGTCGTGGGTTCGAATCCCCCACTCGGCGCTACCTTAGAGAAGTTGCAGCGTTGCCACGCTGTAGCCAGGGACTAAGCGTGCTGACGAAATCGTTATTTTCGTGCAACTACAAGTGGCAACTTGTAGGTCTCTTTAGTGTAATGACCCCAGTGATGGGGACTATGGTAGCACGCCGGCGGAAAGTCGGAAGTAGGGTTCGACCCCTTGGGAGAACACTAGGTTACAAAGATCGGAGCATCGCTCGAGAGATTATCCGAAGCCTGTTTCCAATACGGAGTAAATCCCCTCGACGGAGGGAGATTGATCCCCCGTACAGTCGGGCGTCAGGGCCGCGAAAGAAGCCCCCATTGGGGTATGGTGTAATTGGCAACACGGAGGTTTCTGGTACCTTTGTTCTTGGTTCGAG
>JAVBSF010000350.1:0-3283 GCA_031556925.1 Pararhizobium sp. | reverse complement strand
CTTTATTTGCGTCTCGACTACGCAGCACTTCGCAAAGGCCACATGGCTATTGATAAGATTTTTTTGTGAGATCCCTTGCTGATTAGCTTCATCGGCAGATAGCGCTCCAGATAGCATGCATACGGCAGCCAAAAAAACCATCACTTTCTTTGTATTCATTATAAAACTCTCTTCTAAAATTACTCGTTAAAAAAGATTACTCATTATGACAAATTGTGCTGAGTTGGATGTACGCAAGCTATTCGGCTCTCTTTAGCTGAATGAAGTCTAGAGCAAACTTAATTGTCTGCAACATTTCCTCGCGCTCTTGGACTTTCTCTATTCGGCGGACTATTTTCGCTTCCTGGAAAGCAAAATAGTCGCTATCTTTCTCGCTGTAGTATCTCTGCAAATTCAAAAGATGATTTTGAAGCGCTCGGATTTTCTTCCTGCATTGCTTTATTTTCTTTTCGATGACGCAAACTTTAAAATGCACAATATGGCTTTCAATTAGATTCTCTTGTGCCTTTTTTTCACGGTTAGTTTCTCCGGCGAAGCATGGCATAGCAGCTAAAATGCACATAGCCATCAGACAAACAAATAACTTCTTTGCGTTCATTTCCTTCTCTCTTCAAAAATGCTAAAGATGAGATATTAAACCACCAGCAAATTTAAGGAAACTGCCAATATTTTTATATGTATTATTAACCTAACGCATAAGAAGATCTATTCGAAATATCATTAAGATGATTTGTGTGCTAAAATTAGCTATAAGAGTGTGTTTCAAAGCATCCGGCTCGGAACTTTGGAGACACACACTCTAAGAACTAATAAGGGCTGAATCATCAAATAAGGGTGGAAAAATAAAGAAGTGCATCGCTCAGACGCTTGTTGCCATACAGAGCGTGTCAGGGAAATTTTGATGCGCTAATCTTGCCATCCGCTTGGAAGGAACTTGAATAGTGATTTATTAGCAAATAAGGACACTCCCTAATA
This sequence comes from Pararhizobium sp., assembly GCA_031556925.1. Taxonomy (GTDB): domain Bacteria; phylum Pseudomonadota; class Alphaproteobacteria; order Rhizobiales; family Rhizobiaceae; genus Pararhizobium. The sequence continues at coordinate 2,308 of JAVBSF010000350.1, read as the reverse complement.
GGTTCATATGTCACATTTTATCTTAGGTGGAGAAGGGCTACATGATTGGCTTCGATATAGCCTTGAATAATATCCACCCCTGGGATGTCGATTTCAGGGGTGGATAGTCGTTCTAATTGCTTGCAAAAGCCTTATTGATCTTAGAAATGTTAAAAAACCTGTCAAAATCAACGTACATATCTTTTAGCACCTTTCGAACATAGACGTCCTCTTGGCCTTTTTCTAAAACAATATCTGGTTTAGCTACCTTGCTGAGCATTTCAACGAAGGAGTCATCATACTCAACTCTACCCATTTTTTTGGCAAATCTCTCTTCTATGGTTTTGTCAAACTTCCAAATAGGGGGCATGGTGGTTGTTTTACTTGCCTCTTCAGAGCCAACAAATCCTATTTCGTGCACTAGGACAAACAGAAACACTAAAAGGTTTTGATGATCTAAAAAATCGGGGTCGTTTAGTATTTTCTGGTAACAATTCGACAAATAATCAAACCATTTTTCATCCTTTAAGGCTGCCATGGATCTTAGTGAATGGTCTATGTCATGCTCGGAGAGAGTCGGCCCTTTAGGCCTTAGAAATCTGGGTGCTCCACCCCCAGGCCGTGTCTTGGTCGCAAGCTCCCTCGCACTCGGCCTGGGCTATAAAAGGACTCAGCCCCTCCGGGCTTTTTGGTCGAATTTTGATTCTTCTTTGTCGGTGAGCATTGAGATAATAGCAATGCCATGTTGAAATCATACCCTGCTCATAACTGCCAGCCAAGTGCCAAGGTATAATTTACAGGTGGGTTCAGATATTTCGGCTAATGATGGAGCAACTTTTGCCCTCAAATCTCTTATGACGGGAGCTTGTTTAGCTTACTATTGGTCAAAGCTGCACGTATGCCCGTAATCGTTTTTAAGGTGATATCCGCAATTTCAGGGGATTTTTTACAAGCTTCGAGTAACTCGGGCTCTCTCCAGGAAATTTCCTCATCATTGTAACTTGCTGTCAACTCTTCAGTATTATCGACTTTAGTAAATTCTAAGAGGCGCTTTGCTAAGATGTCCAGCGTACTGATAACTTTCAAGCGAAAAGCATTTTCGGCAACATCTATCGGCAAGCCATCAATAATTGCTTGCAAGACTCTGACAACAAATTTGCGGTCATGGGCCTCAGAAACCTCATCGACAGCATTTAATATCCAATGGGCATAATCAGCAGCATTTAAAATCTGATTGAGGTTAGCTTTTCGGTGAGCGAAGTTTTTGTTTATTTCCCCAAGGTTTATTTCGCTATTAATCTCAGCATTGGTCTTAGCCATTAGAGAGCGCCGATTGTGATCAAGTATCACAATCTGAGGAAGCATCGAAATATGAGCGTTTTCACATTTAGAATCCTTGCGCGCAATCTTAGCACCGTAAACCATATGCGCCTTCATGGCTTCTTGTATGTTGCAGCCCTTCAAAACTCTACGATTATTCTGCAGGAGCTTGGCGACGATATGAAAACATGCGATTCTCTTTTGCTCATGGATAAAAGCTCCCATGTCGGCATTGAGTGGTCGAAGATCCTGGGCAAGGCCTGTTTTGTCGACATTTTGAACTTTCCAATGGATGCTGCGCTGAGGGAAGTAATCAATTGTTAAAGATTCAATCGGCTTAGAGAGAACGCTATTTAACTTCTTTGGGATCGCTTTAGGGATTTTCTGCTGAAGAACTTTTATTATCTCCTGCTGTTCAGCTAGCAGCTTGTGCTTTTCTTCTATAAATGCTTGCTGCTTTTGGTAGTTTGGAGTGCCGACGTTCTTTGCGTTTTTCTGTAAAGATTTATTAATCCTTTCAATGTCCCTTAACAAGTTGAATGAATTTCGCTTAGCTTGATTGATTTCAATATCTGTAGTGGAGATTAGCTCTGTTAAATCCTTTAAGCTTTTAATCTGGCGGCTAACGATTTGTTTTTCATGGTTGATACAGGCAAAGACTTTGTCGCGAAAAGGGCTATCTTCAAAGAACAGATTCGCCTGGTTAATCAGCTCTAGATGTTGAAAAAATTGCTGGCTAAGAACATGCACATATGTTGATAAGTCATTTTTAGCGGCATCATTTTTTATGGCTGCCAGCAGACTCTTTTTTGCCAAATCAAACTCTGCTAATGAGTTATCATAAAACACTCTTAAATCGAGTGCTGAATTAGAATTGCTAATGGTTAGCATGTCAAATACCTTGTATTCTGTGTAGATCGGGTGCAGATTGTAAGGTATTTCCAGTGAAATTACAATCATAAAATGTCATGCTTATAAAGCGAATTGCTAAATTTAAAAAATTCAAAAC
>JAVBSF010000079.1:0-4134 GCA_031556925.1 Pararhizobium sp. | reverse complement strand
TTGCGGGCCGTGCGCTCGATCTGACCGTGCCCGCCGTCATTCTCGGCGGCGCCATGCTGCTGGATGCGGCGGGGCGCACCCTGGCGCGCGGCTATCGGCCCCGGTTTGCCGGCATGGAGGAAACCGCGTGAAGTGGCTTCTGATCCTCTGGGCCGCGCCCGTTACGCTGCTGACGGGCTGGTACGGCCTTTCCTATTACGACATGAGCTTCGGTATCTTCATGCTGACGCGTCAGGCGCATGATCTGGTCTTCGCCATCTATGGCCACGTTCTGGGCGTGCCGCCGGAAACCATTCCGCCGCTCGTCGCCCGCGCCATCGCTTTCGACAGCCTGATCGTCTTTGCGATCATCGGCTGGCGCAAGCGCCGCGAGATCAGCGCATGGTATCGGCGCCGCCACGGTGCCGCTCAGCCGTCTTCTTCGGAGGACGCGGCCCTCGCAAGCGAGACGAGCCTGTCCAGCGCGCCCTGAAGAATGAAGGACGCAGCCGCCGAATCGATGCGTTCGGCGCGCTTGCGGCGCGAAACGTCCATCTCGATCAGAACCCGCTCGGCCGCGACGGTCGATAGCCGCTCGTCCCAAAAGACGAAGGGCACATCCGTCTTCTGCGCCATGTTGCGCACGAAGGCGCGGGTCGCCTGAACGCGGGGGCCTTCGGTGCCGTCCATGTTGACCGGCAGGCCGATCACCAGGGCGGCGATCTTTTCCTTCTCGATGATCGCCAGCAGCGCCTCGGCATCGACGCCGAATTTCACCCGCTTGATGACATCGCGCGGCGTGGCGAAGCGCCTGCCGAGATCGGAAACGGAAATGCCGATGGTTTTCGTGCCGAGGTCCAGCCCGGCGATAGCCTGTCCGGGGGATAGCTGTGCGGCGAGGTCTTCGATAGTCAGAACAGCCATTTGATTTGCCGATTCGATCTTCTATTGATTGTCTCCTGATCCATATGCTTCCCGCACCGTAAAATCGACAGGAGTTCCATCATGAAGATCACATGGCTCGGCCATTCGGCTTTTCGCATCGAAACGGCCAAGGCGAAAATTCTGATCGATCCCTTTTTCACGGGCAACCCATCCTTCCGTGACGAAACCCGCAAGGATGCGACCGCCGGTCTCACTCATATCCTTCTGACCCACGGCCATGGCGACCATGTCGGCGATACGATTGCGATTGCCAAGGAAACCGGCGCCACCGTCGTTGCCAATGCCGATCTCGCCTCCTGGCTCGCAACCAAGGGCGTCTCCGCGCTGGAAATGGGTAATACCGGCGGCACCATCCATCTCGGCGGCTTTTCCACCACCTTCGTCAATGCGTTGCATTCTTCCGCGCAGATCACCGAAGACGGCGTTTCCCATGCACTCGGCAATGCCAACGGCCTCGTGCTGCACTTTGAAGACGAGCCGACGCTCTATCACATGGGCGATACCGACATCTTCTCCGACATGGCGCTGATCAACGAACTGCACCAGCCGGAAATCGGCCTCGTGCCGATCGGCGACCGGTTCACCATGGGCGGTGCCGTGGCGGCACTTGCCTGCCAGCGCTATTTCAAGTTCGGCACAGTCATTCCCTGCCACTATGGCAGTTTCCCGATCGTCGACCAGACCCCGGATACGTTCGTCAGCGCCATGGACGGAGCCTCCGCCAAGGTGGAAACGCCCGCGATCGGCGCCAGCCTCGCCCTCTGATCGCCGCTTGCGCCGATTCCCCCGTTGCACGGCCGCCCTGCGGCCATTATAGCGGGGGAAATATCCCTTTATGCCGGAGCTTTTCCATGTCCGTAGATCTTGCCACCGTGAAGCGCGTCGCGCGTCTTGCCCGCATCGCCGTCAGCGAAGACGAGGCGCAGCGCATGATGGGCGAGCTGAACGGCATTCTCGGTTTCGTCGAGCAGCTTTCGGAAGTCGACGTTGCCGGCATCGAGCCGATGACCTCGGTTACGCCGATGGCGATGAAGAAGCGCGAGGACGTCGTCACCGACGGCAACAAGGCGGATGATGTTGTCGCCAACGCGCCGGTCACCGATCGCAACTTCTTCCTGGTGCCCAAGGTCGTCGAATAATCGACCTGAGCCTGCCGCGCCGATCCCATTTTTTGAAAGTCCCGTTGCCATGACCGACCTGACCCGCCTGACCATCGCAGAAGCCCGCACGAAGCTCGCCGCCAAGGAAATCACCGCCGTTGAACTGACGGAAGCCTATCTCGGTGCGATCGAGGCAGCGAACGAGGCGATCAACGCCTATGTCGTCGTGACGCCGGAAAAGGCGCGGGACATGGCGAAGGCTTCGGATCAGCGCATCGTCGCCGGCAAGGCCGGCGCGCTCGAAGGCATCCCGCTCGGCATCAAGGATCTGTTCGCGACCGAAGGCGTGCACACGCAGGCCTGCAGCCATATTCTCGACGGCTTCAAGCCGCGCTACGAATCGACCGTGACCCAGAACCTCTGGGACGACGGCGCGGTCATGCTCGGCAAGCTCAACATGGACGAGTTCGCCATGGGCTCCTCCAACGAGACCTCCCATTACGGCGTCGTCAAGAACCCCTGGCGGGCAAACGGCTCGAACCTGGACCTCGTTCCCGGCGGCTCTTCGGGCGGCTCCGCCGCCGCCGTGGCCGCCTTCCTCTGCGCCGGCGCGACCGCCACCGACACCGGCGGCTCGATCCGCCAGCCGGCCGCCTTCACCGGCACCGTCGGCATCAAGCCGACCTACGGCCGCTGCTCGCGCTGGGGCACCGTCGCATTCGCCTCGTCGCTCGATCAGGCCGGTCCGATCGCTCGCGACGTGCGCGATGCCGCCATCCTCCTGAAGTCGATGGCATCCGTCGATGCCAAGGACACGACCTCGGTTGATCTGCCGATTCCGGATTACGAGGCCTCGCTCGGCCAGTCGCTGAAGGGCATGAAGATCGGCATTCCCAAGGAATACCGCGTCGACGGCATGCCGGAAGAGATCGAGACGCTCTGGCAGCAAGGCATCGCCTGGCTGCGCGACGCCGGCGCCGAGATCGTCGATATCAGCCTGCCGCATACGAAATACGCGCTTCCGGCCTATTACATCGTCGCCCCGGCGGAAGCCTCGTCCAACCTTGCCCGCTATGACGGCGTTCGCTACGGCCTGCGCGTCGATGGCAAGGATATCGCCGATATGTATGAGAAGACCCGCGCTGCCGGCTTCGGCACCGAGGTCAAGCGCCGTATCATGATCGGCACTTATGTTCTCTCGGCCGGTTACTACGATGCCTATTACCTGCAGGCGCAGAAGGTGCGCACGCTGATCAAACGCGACTTCGAGCTTGCCTTCCACGCGGGCGTCGATGCGATCCTGACGCCGGCAACCCCGTCGTCCGCCTTCGGCATCGCCGACGAGGATCTGGCCTCCGATCCGGTGAAGATGTACCTGAACGACATCTTCACGGTGACGGTAAACATGGCGGGCCTGCCGGGCATCGCCGTACCCGCCGGCCTCGACCACAAGGGCCTGCCGCTCGGCCTGCAGCTGATCGGCAAGCCCTTCGAGGAGGAAACCCTGTTCAGGACGGCGCATGTCATCGAGCAGGCCGCTGGCCGCTTCACCCCGGCAAAATGGTGGTGATCGGCTGAACAGGCTGGCCAAACGTCGCGACCGATGGTTTTATTGCCGCTGAAAGGCGGCCCGATGATTGCTATCCGTATTGCCAGCGAAAACGACGTTATTCCCCTGACGGCCATCGGGCTTTCCGCCTGGCAAACGGCTGTGCAGGGGCTCGTCGATCCCGTGAAGATGCGCCATATGGTGGAAGTCGCGTTTCTCTCCTTTCTGCGCAACAGCTGGGAGCGGGTGCTGGTCGGTGAGATCGACGGCACTCTCGCCGGTTGGGTCGCGTCGGAGCGCGGCGACGGCACGATCACCGATCTCTGGGTCGCGTCGGAGATGCAGCGGCAGGGACTCGGATCGGCGCTGCTCGAGCAGATGGAAAATCGCATCGCCGCAATGGATATCGAATCCGCCGAACTCGGCACCCACGCCCGCAACACGGCGGCCGTCGATTTCTTCATGAAGCGCGGTTATTCGGTCAGCTCGCTTTCCACCAGCTATGCGGCGAAGCTCGACCAGAATGTCGAAACGATCGGCCTGCGCAAGATGCTGATCGAG
>JAVBSF010000188.1:0-11947 GCA_031556925.1 Pararhizobium sp. | reverse complement strand
CGCGGCGATATCGTCGTCGCCGAAATGGGTTGCCTCGTCATCGAAGCTCGGCATCACGAGGCTCGCCGCGCGGGCACCATCGGAGATGGTATCCAGCATGCGTTGACGATCGTCCCACAGGCGCGGGCGGATGTTGGGGTCGAATACCACGAGCTTGCCCGTTGCCTTGGCGCGTCGCAGCTCGGAAAGCAGGGTCTCCACGGCATCCGGCGCCAGGATGGCGAGGGTTATGCCGGAAAAGACGATGATATCAGCGGTTTCGATCGCGCTGCGCAGGTGGTCGGCATCATCGGCTAGTGTCTTTGCCGCGGAAACCGAGCGCCAGTAGGAAAAGCTGCGTTCGCCATCCTTGAGATGGATCATATAGAGACCCGGCGAACGACCCTCGACGCGACGAATGTGGCCGGTGCCGACGCCGGTGGTCTCAATGAAGGCAAGCATGTCGTCGGACACCGTATCCGTTCCAACGGCCGTCAGGTAATCCACGGACCAGTCGGCGGCTAAAAAACGACGGGCATAGTATGCGGTATTAAAACTGTCGCCCGCATAGCCCTTGCGCAGCAGATCACCCTCGGCCTGCATGAGTTCCACCATGCATTCGCCGATTGAAAGCAGTTTTCCCGCCATAAACCTCTCCTCCAAAGTCCCATTTTCCCGGATAGGGGGAAGGACGACGGAAGGCAAGGCGTTTCGCAAAGGATTTCGTCCGGTTGATTGCCGCGGCGACCCCACTATCGCAATGCAATAAAAGCGCGCTCACTGCCGTTTACTCTGCCGCATCAGGGCGATACATCTTGTCATCATATCCCTCCAGCCATGGAGTTTCCGATGGCGTCTCCCGTGAAGTCCAATCCCGATTGGTGGCGTGGTGCGGTGATCTATCAGGTCTATCCGCGATCCTTTCAGGACACGACGGGGGATGGTCTGGGCGATCTCAACGGCGTAACCGAGCGGCTACCCTATATCGCCAGCCTCGGCGTCGACGCGATCTGGCTGTCGCCGTTCTTCACCTCGCCGATGGCGGACATGGGCTATGACGTCTCGGATTATTGTGATGTCGATCCGATCTTCGGCACGCTCAAGGATTTCGATGCGCTTCTGAAAAAGGCCCACGACCTCGGCCTGAAGGTGATCATCGATCAGGTCATTTCCCACACATCCGATCAGCATCCATGGTTCAAGGAAAGCCGCTCCAGCCGGACGAACGACAAGGCCGACTGGTATGTCTGGGCCGACCCGAAGCCGGATGGCACGGCGCCCAACAACTGGATGTCGATCTTCGGCGGGCCGGGTTGGGAATGGGACGGCGTGCGCAAGCAATATTACATGCACAACTTCCTCGGCTCACAGCCGGATCTCAACTTCCACAATCCGGATGTGCAGGACGCTCTCCTCGAAACCGTGCGTTTCTGGCTGAAGCGCGGTGTCGATGGCTTCCGGCTCGATACCGTCAATTTCTATTTCCACGACAAGGAGCTGCGGGACAATCCGCCGCTGGTCTACGATGAGGACGCCATCGGCCTCGATGCCCCTGACGTGAACCCCTACGGGATGCAGAACCATCTCTACGACAAGACCCAGCCGGAAAATATCGGCTTCCTGCAACGCTTCCGCGCCCTGCTGGATGAATTCGGGGATCGCTCCTCGGTAGGCGAGGTTGGCGATGGCGCACGCTCGCTGAAGACCGTGGCCGCCTATACGGGCGGCGGCGACAAGCTGCATATGTGCTACACCTTCGATCTTCTCGGACCGGATTTTACCGCGACCCATATTCGCCGCTGCGTGACGGCGTTTCAGAATGCCGTGACGGATGGCTGGGTCTGCTGGGCTTTCTCCAATCACGATGTCACCCGCCATGTCAGCCGGTTCATCGAAAAGGCCGATGAGCGGGAACGGATCGCAAAGCTTGCCATCTCCGTGCTTTCGGCTTTGCGTGGCTCGATCTGCCTCTATCAAGGCGAGGAATTGTCCCTGCCGGAAGCGGAGCTTGCCTTCGAGGATCTGCGCGATCCCTATGGCATTCGTTTCTGGCCTTCCTTCAAGGGGCGCGACGGATGCCGCACGCCGATGCCCTGGGAGGCGAAGTCGCAGAATGCCGGTTTCTCCAGGAGCAAGCCATGGCTGCCGGTGCCGGATGTTCACAAGGCGTTGGCCGCCGATGCGCAGGAAAAGGTCGATGATTCCGTGCTGGCGCATTACCGCCAGACCCTTGCCTTCCGAAAAGAGCACCCGGCGCTGCGCGACGGGTCCATGCGGTTTATCGAGACAAATCAGGATATTCTCGCCTTCATTCGTGAGAAAGACGGCGAGCGGCTGTTTTTCGTCTTCAATCTCCATCGTGGCCCGCAAACCGTGCATTTGCCGAAGGATGTAAAAGTCGCGGAAGTCCTGTCTATGCCGGGCTTCGAATCCCGATTGAACGGCCGGGATATCGAGCTTGATGCGCTGGATGTGTTTTGCGGAAAGCTGTCACTTTAACAGCTTATCATAGTCGGCATGCGAGCCGATCCAGAACCAGATCATGTCTTCGCCATTGCTTATGGCGAGGGCACGCCACGACTTTCCGACACGAACCGACCAGAAACGGCCAATCTTCTTGAAGTGCAGCGAGGGATGCTCGGGATCGCGTTTCAGCTTCTCGAAATTACGATCGGCCAAATCCCGGATATCGGCAGGAAGCGCCTCATAACACTGCCAGAAACGATCCGTGGCGTGATGTTTCACAGTTTTCGGCTTCGCCCTGCCTGAAAATCAGAAAGCGCTTCGGCAGCAAGCTGATCCAGCGCGCCACGCTCGTCGTCCAAACGTATCTGCTCATCCCAACGCGCGGTCTGAAGCTTCTCGAACCAATCGGCAAATCGCCGAAACTCATCGGGAGCCAGTTCGGAAACAGATTTTTCGATATGTTCAAGTTTGGTCATCGATTTAGCCTTTCGGCTCCATGGTAAAGCGAAGAACCGGGCAAGCCAATATCACCCGATCAGCATGAACTTATCGACATCCACCAGCCCGCGATCCGAAATCTTCAGATGCGGGATGACCGGCAGAGGCAGGAAAGCGAGCTGCAGGAAAGGTTCCTGCAACGTGGCACCGAGCGCGAAGGCAGCTTGGCGCAGGTGATGTAGCGTGTCGCGCACGCTTTCATAGGGTTCCAGGCTCATCAGGCCGGCAACGGGCAGCGCAATCTCGCCGGTCACCTTGCCGTCTTCCACCACGACAAAGCCCCCCTTGATTTCTCCGAGACGATTGGCCGCCATCGCCATGTCGTCCTCGTTGACGCCGACGACGCAGATGTTGTGGCTGTCATGGCCAACGGTCGAGGCGATGGCGCCCTTCTTCAGCCCGAAACCCTGAACGAAGCCATTGGCGTGATTGCCGTTGATGCCATGACGCTCGATGACGGCGACCTTGATGATATCCCGGCCGAGATCGATGCCGGTCTGGTTGCCGTCTGCCGGCAGCTTGTAGCGGCGATGTTCGGTGATGATCTTGCCCGGCAGGACGCCGATGACGGAGCTTTCGCCTTCCGTATAGGCAACGCCGAAGGCTGCCGCGTTCACATGGCCTGCCTTGACGCTGTCGAGACCAACCGGAGCTACGGCCCGGCGCGTGGCAAAAAGCTCGTCGGTTACACGGCGACCTGCCGCGAAAACCAAGTTTGCCCGGCAATTTTCCAGACTGTCGATAACGACGAGATCGGCACGCCAGCCGGGCGCGACCAGACCGCGATCGACAAGACCAAAGGCGCGCGCCGCGGAAATCGAGGCGGCGCGGTAGACGGCAAGCGGGTCTGCGCCGTGAGCGATGGCCTCGCGAATCATGTGATCGAGATGGCCTTCCTCGGCGATATCGAGCGGATTGCGGTCATCGGTGCAAAGAGCGAGATAGGGCGAAAGCCGTTCGGTCAGCAGCGGCAACAGCGCGTGCAGATCCTTGGAAACCGAACCTTCGCGCACGAGGATGTGCATGCCCTTGCGGATTTTTTCCAGCGCCTCTTCGGCCGTGGTGCATTCATGATCCGTGCGGATACCGGTCGCGAGGTAGCCGTTGAGATCAAGCCCGCGCAGCAGCGGCGCGTGTCCATCGATATGGCCGTCCTGAAAGGCGTCGAGCTTGGCGAGGCAGACGGGGTCCTTGTGGATCACGCCGGGGAAATTCATGAATTCAGCAAGGCCGATGACCTTGGGGTGATCGCGAAACGGCAGGAGCTTTTCGATCGGCAGGTCTGCGCCGGAGGTTTCGAGGTGGGTCGCCGGCACGCAGCTCGAAAGCTGCACGCGGATGTCCATGATGGTTTCCAGTGCCGACTCAAGGAAGAACCGGATGCCGTCCGTTCCCAGCACATTGGCGATTTCATGGGGGTCGCAGATGACCGTGGTGACGCCATAGGGCAGGACGCAGCGATCGAATTCATGCGGGGTAACGAGAGAGGATTCGATATGCAGGTGCGTATCGATGAAGCCGGGAACGACGATTTTGCCGGAAATGTCGATTTCCGTTTCACCGCTGTAGGAGCCGCATGTCCCCACGATCCTGTCACCGCAGATCGCGATGTCCGATGCGACGAGCTCGCCGGTGGTCAGATCGTAGAACTGACCACCCTTGAGCACGATATCCGCCGGTTTCCGCCCGGTGCCCTGGTCGATGAGGCGTTCGAGACGTTCGGACATGGCGCGACTTCCTGTTTCTGAATGCTTCGGCCGCTAATATCGGCCTTCTAAAAAATATCCCCCTCCGCTGTTATCACGGAGAGGGATTTGAATGAACGGCAATCGATCACGCGATGGCCTTGAGCACCTTGCGGATGCCTTCGATCAGCTCGTCGATCTGCTCGGTCGTGATGATCAGCGGCGGCGAGAGCGCGATGATGTCGCCGGTGGTGCGGATCAGGAAGCCGCTTTCATAGGCCTTGAGGAAGGCCGAGAATGCGCGCTTGGTCGGCTCGCCGGCGATCGGCGAAAGCTCGATGGCGCCGATCAGGCCGATATTCCTGATGTCGATGACATGGGGGCAATCGGCCAGGGTGTGCAGCGCCTTTTCCCAATAGGGCGCAAGTTCCGCGCCACGCGTGAGCAGACCCTCGTCGCGGTAGGTGTCGAGTGTGCCGAGGGCGGCGGCGGAGGCGATCGGGTTGCCGGAATAGGTGTAGCCGTGGAAGAACTCGATCATGTGTTCCGGGCCGCTCATGAAGGCATCGTGGATTTCCGACGTCACGAACACGGCGCCCATCGGGATCACGCCGTTGGTCAGGCCCTTGGCGGTGACGATGATATCCGGCTTCACGTCGAAATACTGCGCCGCGAACGGCGTGCCGAGGCGGCCATAGCCGGTGATGACTTCATCGAAGATCAGCAGGATGCCGTGCTTCGTGCAGATTTCGCGCAGCTTCTGGAGATAGCCCTTCGGCGGAATGAGGACGCCGGTGGAGCCTGCGACCGGCTCGACGATGACCGCCGCGATGGTCGAGGCGTCATGCAGGGTGACGATGCGCTCCAGTTCGCTCGCGAGATCGCCGCCGTGTTCCGGCTGGCCCTTGGTGAAGGCGTTCTTTTCCGGCAGGTGGGTGTGCGGCATGTGATCGACGCCGGTCAGCAGCGTGCCGAACATCTTGCGGTTCGAAACGATGCCGCCGACCGAGATGCCGCCGAAATTGACGCCGTGGTAGCCGCGTTCGCGGCCGATCAGGCGGGTGCGCGATCCATGGCCCTTCACCTTCTGATAGGCGAGCGCCACCTTGAGGGCGGTATCGACGGATTCGGACCCTGAATTGGTATAGAGAACGTGGTTCATGCCTTCGGGCGCGATGTCCACGAGGCGGTTTGCCAGTTCGAAGGCCTTGGGATGGCCGAGCTGGAAGGCGGGCGCGTAGTCGAGTTCACCGGCCTGCTGGCGGATCGCTTCCGTAATCAGCGGGCGGCAATGGCCGGCATTGACGCACCAGAGACCGGCCGTACCGTCCAGTACCTGGCGACCGTCACTGGTCGTATAGTGCATGTCCCTGGCGGCGACGAACATGCGCGGTTCCTTCTTGAACTGGCGGTTTGCCGTAAACGGCATCCAGAAGGCGCGCAGATCGTTCGGCGTGACATTGCGGTTCGACATTTTCTTCTCCATGGCCTTCCAAGGCGGCCATTTTCCCGGTGCGTGATGTGGTTTGTTGACCCGACGGTCAAATTATCAGTGCGCGAGGGGGCGTCAAGTATCCGTCTGGCCGGCATCAGGCCTGATGGTTGCAGGCGGTGTCTTTGAGGAAGCTTAACCTGTTTGCTGCACATTGCCGGTGCGCGTATCCGAAACGGCTTCAGGACGATGATCTTGCGAAATGGCGTGGCCTGCGTGGCCCTTGTTGTGCTGGGCCTGCTTCTTGTACAGGCGCGCGCGGCAGAAACGATCGTGGATGGCGCGTTCGACCAGGCCAGGGATGGTTTCTGGGGAAGCGGCGATGTCGTGCTTTCCCGTGAGGATGGCAAGCTCTGTGCCGCCGTTCCAGCCGGGGGGCAGGCCTGGGACCGGCTCATGGGCGTCAACGATATCCGCCTGAAACCCGGAAAAGCCTACCGGTTGTCGATGACGACCGAAGCGCGCGGGGCGCGTCGTTTTCCGATCCTCGTGCAGAGGGCCAGCGAGCCGTGGACGGCACAGGCGCGCATCGATGGCCATGCGGATGAAAAGGCCGCAGATATCTCGACGATCTTCGTCGCAACGGAAGCGGACACGGCGCAGCTGGTGTTCCATCTTGGAGGCGCGCCGGCTCCCTGGCGTCTGTGCATTGACGATGTGGCGCTGGTGCAGGTCGATGCGAAGCCCGCTGCCGCGTCGGTGGCTGCCCCTTCTGGGCGGGCAAGCCCGCTGGAGGCCTTGCCCGCGCTGGTCAATCAGGCCGGTTATTTTCTCGATGGACCAAAGCGCGCCACGATCATCTCCTCATCCGCAAAGCCGCTCGATTTCAAGCTCGTGGATGCATCCGGCGCGACGGTCGGGGAAGGCACCACGAAGCTTGCCGGCTTCGATCCGACAGTGGGCGCAGATACGCATGTCGCGGATTTTTCCGTCTTCCACCGGGCTGGCGAGGGCTACCGTATCATTGTCGGGGATGCCGCAAGCTTCCCGTTCGCGGTCGGTCGCGATGTCTATTCCCGATTGAGGATCGATGCCCTATCCTGGTTCTATCCGCAGCGCTCCGGCATCGAGATTGAGGGCAGCATCGCGGGCGCAGCCTATGCACGGCCGGCCGGGCATATTGGCGAGGGCGAAAACAGGGGCGACACCGATGTCGGTTGCCTGAGCGGGAGCGTTGCCGAAGCGCTCTATGGCGACTGGCGTTGCGACTACCGGCTCGATGTTGCCGGCGGCTGGTATGACGCCGGTGACAACGGCAAATATTCGGTCAATGGCGCGGTCTCGGCGGCGCAACTGCTTGGGACTTTCGAACGTGGCATGGCGTATGGAGGTGGGGCGTCGGCGGCCCTGAGCGACAGCCTTTCGCGTGTGCCGGAAAACGGCAACGGCGTTCCCGACCTGCTCGACGAGGCGCGGTGGGAGCTTGAATTCCTGATGAAAATGGTGGTGCCGGACGGGCAGCCACTTGCCGGCATGGTGCATCACAAGATTCACGATACGGCCTGGACCCTTCCGCCGCTTTTGCCCCACATGGATGCCGAGGAGCGGGCGCTCCATCACCCTTCGACGGCTGCGACGCTCGATTTTGCCGCTGTGGCCGCTCAAGGCGCCCGGTTGTTCGCGGCCTATGACGAGGCTTTTTCGCAAAAGCTTCTGACGGCGGCGCGCAAGGCCTGGCTGGCCGCCGCCGCCAATCCCGTTCTTTATGCCCCGACATCGGACGGCCTGCAGGGCGGTGGCGATTATGACGACGACGACGTGACGGACGAACGTTATTGGGCGGCGGCGGAGCTGTTCATCACGACGGGCGAGAAGAAGTATCTGACGGTCCTGCATGCTTCGCCTTACTGGGCGGGGCCAGTCTTTTCCCCAGCCGGTGCGTTTCACTGGCGAAATCCGGCGGCGCTCGGGCGTATCAATCTGGCGCTCTATGGCGAAAAGCTGGCCAAGAAAGATCTGTCGATGATCCGCAAGAGCGTGGTGTCGGCGGCCGGAAACTTCCTCAAGCTGCAGCAGAAGGAACCCTTCGGCCAGATCTATCGCCCGGCGGAAAACCGCTACGACTGGGGCTCGAACTACGCGATCCTGCAGAACATGCTGGTCATGGCCGCAGGCTATGACCTCTCCGGCGACAAGGCGCTGCTGCAGGGCATTCGCGAGAGCATGGATTACATCCTCGGCCGCAACGCGATGAACATGTCCTATATCACCGGTTACGGCAGCGTTTCGCCGCAGAACCAGCACAGCCGCTGGTACGCCCATCAGCTCGATCCGGCTTTTCCAAACCCGCCAGTCGGCTCGCTGGCGGGTGGGCCGAATTCGACAGCGGTGGATGAGATCGCACGCAGCCGCTTGCAGGACTGCGCGCCGCAGACATGCTATGCCGACGATATCGCTGCTTATGGCAGCAACGAGATTGCAATCAACTGGAACGCGTCGCTGGTGTCCGTCGCGTCCTTTCTGGCGGATGCGCGATGAGCGACGGGAAAACCACGGGGATCGCCTTTGTCGGAACGGGTTTCGTCTCCGATTACTATATGGCGACCCTCGCGAACCATCCGCAACTGCGGCTGACCGGCGTCTTCGATGTCGACGGTTCAAGGCTTTCCCAGTTCTGCGGCTATTGGGCGGTGAAATCCTATGGCACGGTTGCGGAACTGCTGGCCGATCCGGCGGTCGATATCGTCGTCAATCTCACGACACCGGAAAGCCATTTCGCGGTGAACGAGGCTGCACTGATGGCCGGAAAGCATGTTTATTGCGAAAAGCCGCTGGCCATGACGGTGGAAGAGGCGCGCCGGCTGGTCGATCTCGCCCGTGCCCGCAATCTGACTCTTGCCGGCGCGCCGGCCAATGCACTCAGCGATGCGCAGGCCCATTGCAAGGCGATCCTCGCTTCCGGCGCGATCGGTACGCCACGGCTGGCCTATGCGGAGATGGAAGACGGCCCGGTCTTCCTCGACAACTGGCGGGAATGGAAAAGCCGCTCCGGCGCCAGATGGCCGGGGGTGCATGAATTCGAGATCGGCTGCACGCTGGAACATGCGGGCTATGCCACAGGCTGGCTGGTGTCGCTGTTCGGTCCCGTCGCCCGTCTCGATGCCTTCGCGGCACTGACCTTTCCCGACAAAGGGCCGGGCACAGGGGGACTGACACTTGCGCCGGATTTTTCCGTTGGCTGCCTGCATTTCAAGTCCGGTCTCGTCGCGCGGTTGACGAGCGGGCTTGCAGCGCCGCGCGACCGGTCGCTGACCGTCGTCGGTGACAAGGGCACGCTTGTCGTGCGCGATCTCTGGGACAATCGCTCGCCCATTCATGTGGAACATGCGGGCCGGCGCAGGCCATTGCTGCACCGGATTATCGACAGGCTCGAACGGCATCGCGGCCGGCGATTTGGCTTTCGGCTGACGCCTGGCAAAGCCATTGCCTATACGGATGCGAAATCCGTGGCGACACTGCCCGCCTATCCTTCGCAGATCGATTTCGTACGGGGGATCGCTGCCCAGGCGGCAGCCATCGGGCAGGGAGCGGAGCCCTTCTTCGCTGGAGAACGGGCCTTGCACCTGACCGATATCGTTCTGGCGCTTAATGCGGGCCGAAAGGACTACACGCCGTCGCCCCTATGACGCGCGGACCGTATCGACGATCCGGAGGATCTCCGCGCTCAGCGATAGGGGCGTGCGGGGCTCTTCGATCGCGCCGGCCAGGATGGCCCGGCTTGCGGCCTCGATCTCGAATTGCAGCCCGCCTTGCGGAAAGCCGTGCTCGAAAACCTGCAGGCCCGGCAGGGGCAAGCGACGGGCGATCTTGGACGCCAGCCGCGGAAGAGGCCCGTTTCGTGCCGGGCAGGCGAGGCGTTGTGCAAGGCCGTTGCGCATGAGGAGAATACGGCTTGCCTTGAGGAAGGGGGCGTCGATGGCGAGCGTGCCGGTCTCGCCCTCGATGACATAGCGGTTGGCGCCATCCCGTTCGAAGCTGCAATGGAGGTTCGCCTTGAAGCCGTCAAAGCCCAGCGAGAGATCGGCGCTCATATCGACGCCGGTCGGCGCGGCCTTCCAGTGGCCGTCGATCGTGTTCGGCGTGCCGAAGAGAGAGAGGGTGACGGCGATGGGATAGATGCCGAGATCGAGCAGCGCGCCGCCGCCAAGCGCGGGCGCGAAGAAGCGGCTTTCCGGATCGAAGGGCTTGGCGAAGGCAAGCTCCGCGTAGACAGATTTGACCGCGCCGATAACCTCCGCCTGAAGCAAGCCGCGCAATCGCTCCAGAGCCGGCAGATGCAGCGTCCAAAGTCCCTCCATGACAAAGACGCCGCTTTCGCGGGCGGTTTCGGCGAGTCGGCCGGCGTCCGTTGCCGATGTCGTCAGAGGTTTTTCGATAAGAAGCGGCTTGCCTGCCCGCATCAGCCGGGAGGCTTGACCGAAATGGGCGGTGTTGGGGGAGGCGATATAAACGGCATCCACCTCGGCAGCCAGCGCATCGATATCCGTGAAAACGGCGATATCGCCGAAGCGGCGGGCAAAGGCCGCGCCGGTCTCTGCGCTGCGGGAGCAGACAGCCGTCAGGACCGCATTGCGCGCCAGCGCCATGTCTTCGGCAAAGGTTGTTGCAATCGCGCCTGTGCCGACGATGGCCCAGCGGATTTTTGCCGGTAATGTTGTGATCGAGGAACGTGGATCGGTCATGGACGCGATCCTGCACATCAAGTCTCAAGGCGACGTAAATGGCGAGATGCGATTGGCGCCTCGACCTTGCGGGAGGGTGGCGGCAAGCTCGGCACAACCTTCTCGTGCGATCAGGAAAACGCCTCGTCAGCGGCGGATCAAGGGCAATATTGCCGTCGTTTCCGGGCGATGATCACTGCCTGTCGCGCCCGGATCCGTTTATCCGGACGCGACAGCACAAACGCCTGCATGTTGGATGTCCGGGGACCTGATCCATTCATCAGCAACAAGAGGCGACCTGCAGACGACCCAAAGGCATCGCCGGCATAGTCAGGTCGTTCAGCCTGTTGGCGGAACGGGAATGTCTCAGGCGCGCATCTGCTTCAGCGGCTGAACGTCGTCCGCATCGCTGCGATAGATGTCCTTCAGCGTATCCAGCACCTTCAGCACTTGCTCGGATGCACAGGAATAATAGATCGTCTGGGCATCGCGGCGGGTGGTTACGAGGTTCTGCGCGCGCAGTTTCGACAGGTGCTGCGACAGGGCCGACTGGCTGAGGCCAACCTGAATGGCCAGTGCGCCGACAGCCATCTCCTCCTTGATCAGCGAATTGAGAATCAGCAGGCGCTTCGGGTTTGCCATGGCGGACAGGAACTCGGCGGCGATCTCGGCTTTCTGATGGGTTTCAGAGGAAATTTCGGGCATTGCGCACTCCGATGCGGGCTTTCATCAAGCTTAGTCATATTTATAAGCCGCGGATAATTAGCCGTGATGAATGAAAGGGCAACCGGACACTGCAAGAATTAGGGGTAGCTGAGCGGAGTTAACCGTAAAGCCGGACCAATAGCGGCCGTAGTTCCGCGGCCGATTGCAGCGGTGTTTCGAACTCGAGGCGCTTCAACTGGTCGCCAAGCGAAAGATCGAGGCCGGCCGCATCGACGCCGGTGATTCGCCATCCATCCCCGCTCGCCTTGCAGAAATTTTGCGCATAACGGCTCGCTGCGTCGGCGTGGTCGCTGGTCATATGGTCGATAACGCGCGCCTCCATGCCCGCGATATCGTCAATGGCGGGCGACTGGATAAGCAGTTCATGACCTTCCAGCATATAAGCCCGGCCAAAGCCGCCATTCAGGCTGGCGCGAAGAGGTGTTAGCCTGAAGAAAGCG
>JAVBSF010000516.1:0-2894 GCA_031556925.1 Pararhizobium sp. | reverse complement strand
ATTTAACTAAGGGGACGTAGAACGGCTTGAATCTTAAGCGTTTTGCTTGTTTGTGATATTATCGCAAAAACCCTTGTCGCAGCAAGCAAATCATTTCTTTTGTGTTCCGTTTATCTCTATCTGTTCCGTTATAAATCCTTGTTGTTCACTTGCCATTGAGTACACATTGAGTACAGAATGAGGAAAATCATTGTGTACAGGTTATAAGATGGCACTCAGCGATACAAAGCTACGAAGCATACACGGTAAGCCCTACTCTGGAGCGCCTGAGCTGACAGATGGTGATGGGCTGAGTGTACGCATAACACCAGGCGGAACGATTACATTTCAATACCGATATCGCTGGAATGGTAAGCCGGTTCGTTTGACCGTAGGCCGCTATCCTGCTGTCACACTTAAAGATGCTAGGGTGATAGTCGGTGAGATGCGCGAATTGTACACCAAGGGTATCCCGCCAAAAAATTATTTTACCCGAGCTGGTGGTGAACTGACTCTTAAAGAGTGCCTCGATCAGTGGTGGGATAACTACGCCACCACACTAAAACCAAATACGCAGACCCTCTATAAGTCAGTTGTGTACAACACAATGTACACAGAATTTGAGGATATGCCAGTAGCACACATACCCGTTTCGAACTGGGTGCAATACTTTACTCGTCAGGAAAAGAAAAATATCAAAAAAGCTCGTGTCCTAATGCTGCAGCTCAGATCAGTGATTAACTGGTGCATCAGCCGCCAGCTCGTTCCGTCTTGTGAGCTGTTGAAGCTTAGTGTGAAGACGATCGGGAAAAAGCCAGATGTGGGCAAGCGAGTACTGACATGGACAGAACTGGCTAAGATTTGGAAAGCGATGGAGGAATCCAGGCTTGTTACCTCTAACCGGGTTCTTCATCAAATGACGATGCTATGGGGGCCACGTATTTCTGAAATGCGTTTAGCGACCCCGGCAGAGTTCAATACGGACGACATGATCTGGACAACGCCAGAAGAGCATTCGAAGATGGGGAACGTTATCCGCAGACCTATCTTCAAGCAGATGGAGCCGTTCGTTGAGCGATTACTGAATGCTGGGAATGATGTTCTGTTCCCAGGGAAGTTTCTCGATCGGGCTCTTGATGCAAGCACCGCTAATTTGTACATCCGAAATTTAAAAAAGGGAATTGATATACCGCATTGGACGACCCATGATTTCAGGCGTTCATTGGTGACAAACTTGTCAGGGGAGGGAGTCGCGCCCCATGTTACAGAGAAAATGCTGGGGCATGAACTTACGGGGGTGATGGCCGTGTATAACAAACACGACTGGCTTGATGAACAGAAGGAAGCATACGAGCTATATTATGAAAAAATAATGTGGCATGTTAACCGTATTGGTTAAGGATGTATTTTTATCATCTATAATATTTTGGCTCATTAAATTATAACAAGGAATAATGTGATGTATCTGATTGATAATGATGGGCTTGAAGCTGGTGATATAATATTAACATCCGATAATTCCTCTATTAGCAAGATTGTAAGACTTTCCACTAATAGTGAGTTCTCGCATGCAATGCTATATGTAGGTGATAGCAGTTTTATACACTCTGATGCAAACGGTGTTCATGCTGGCAACTTGCAACGATTACTGTTTTCTTCTGACAGAAGTGTGTCTGTGCTAAGAGTGAGTTGTAGTGATAATGAAAGAAATAAAGCATGTATATTTGCTAGGAGTAAGATAGGAACTAGTTATTCAGTGAGGGATGCTATTAATGCAAAGTTAAAGTTAAAAACAAAAGAAAGTGAAAATAGGCAGTTTTGCTCTAGATTGGTTGTTCAGTCATATGAGTTTGCTGGAGTTTCTTTGGTTTTAAATTCGAATTTTTGCACACCTCAAGAAATATTTGAATCACAGAAGACATACGGATTGTCGATAGTCGACAGGTTAGCCTTGGAGGATGAAATAAAATTTTCCAATGGGTTTGACCCAAAAAAGAAACAAACAGAAATAACTAATGACAACCTTTTAAATGTCAGAAAAATAACCAAAAAAGATATTCAAACATTGGAGCAGATCCTTGATTGTTTAATTAAGGAGCCAATGTATGATAAGGCGATATCAAAGGTAATAAAGGACTCTGGATATCTAACTATGTGGGAATATGAAGTTGAAAAAAATAAATGGCGTTATGATGCCAAATTATTCATGTCTCTCCCTATGATTCCAGACAAGTTAGTTGAGCATGCCGAGCATGAATTGAATAGTGCGATGAGGCGGTTTGGGTTGTATGAAGGTAATTATAGGCAGTATCTTTCACTTAGGAATCAATATCAGTTGGAATATCTTGACTTGCATATTTTTTTATATGATAACTTAATTAAAAACACCAAGAAGAATATTGTGGCTGCTAACTTTGTGTTAACTATGTTATCTGCAAGGTAGATACTGCCATTTTTGTTACATGTCAATACGTACAAGCGCCTCGATTTATACCACCTTCTTCAATCCAGCGCGTAACAGCTTTACGGCTGTAACGTGTTGGATAGGTCAAAACCGGCATAGGGAAACCATGATCTTTACGTAAGCGCCAAACAGCAGTCTTCTTCTTTCCAAGCATCGAGCAATTCCACGTAGAATTCGCGCCCATCCTCAGCCACCAATGCGAGTGATATCAGCTTCGCAGCCGCTGAAAGCTTGGTAAACTCGCAATCAAGAAAGACCCTCACCTTGTTAGAACTCCGTAATGACTCGGGCTCGCTTGAATATGGCGCAGGAGGGGCAGCTATGGGAAATGGCCCTCGAGCATCTTGGCTCAGACGGACTCCTCCAAGCGGTCATAGAAATGTGGAGCCGCGCCGCCCCTCCACCCAGACCATTGGTTGAACACTTGTCCACCAATGAGGTGAGTCAGGAC
>JAVBSF010000165.1:0-33871 GCA_031556925.1 Pararhizobium sp. | reverse complement strand
GTACCGGAGATCTTCTTGCCTTCCGGATACTTGGCCTGGATGCCATCCCACGGATCGGACTCGAGCTGCTTCATGCCGAGCGAGATGCGGTGGGTTTCCTGGTTGATGCGGATGATCTGAACCTTGACCTGCTGGCCGATGGACAGGATTTCCGACGGGTGGTTGACGCGGCGCCAGGCCATGTCGGTCACGTGCAGCAGGCCGTCGATGCCGCCGAGGTCGACGAACGCACCGTAATCGGTGATGTTCTTGACGACGCCGTCAACAACCTGGCCTTCTTCGAGGTTCTGAACGATTTCCGAACGCTGTTCAGCACGGGACTCTTCGAGAACCGTACGGCGCGAAACAACGATGTTGCCGCGACGCTTGTCCATCTTGAGGATTTCGAAGGGCTGCGGGTTGTGCATCAGCGGGGTCACGTCGCGGATCGGACGGATGTCGACCTGCGAACGCGGAAGGAAGGCAACAGCGCCGTCCAGATCGACGGTGAAGCCACCCTTGACCTGGTTGAAGATAACGCCTTCGACGCGCTCGCCAGCTTCGAACTTGACTTCGAGGCGGACCCAGCTCTCCTCGCGGCGAGCCTTCTCGCGCGACAGAACAGCTTCGCCGAGAGCGTTTTCGATGCGCTCGACGTAAACTTCGACTTCGTCGCCGACCTTCAGCGTGCCGTCCTTGGCCTTGGCGCCGAATTCCTTGAGCGCGATGCGGCCTTCGACCTTGAGACCGACGTCAACGATCGCGACGTCCTTCTCGATAGCGGTCACGATACCCTTGGTAACGTAGCCTTCGGCAAGATCCTGCGTAGCAAAGGATTCCTGCAGCAGCGCGGCGAAATCGTCGCGGGTGGGATTGGCTTGAGACATGAATACTCCTGGTGTGCCAGCATGGGCACAGGCGCCGGTGGTTCGTGTTGATCAGGTCCGAAATCCATCCGCTCCCATATGTTAGGAGCAAATCCGGCGCGGGGACGGTCTTTCGGACTATGTGTTCAATGCAGCGTCGATCAGAGCCTTCGCCGCCAAGAATGCGGCCTCTATACTCATTTCGGACGTATCAAGCAAGTGCGCGTCTTCAGCGGGACGAAGCGGGCTGTCGGCCCGGCCCATATCGCGTTCGTCGCGTTTCTGGATGTCTGCCAGAACCGACAGATAGTCGGCCGGAACACCGTTTCCAACCATCTCGTCGAACCGGCGTCGGGCGCGCACTTCGGCCGACGCAGTGACATAGAGCTTCACGGGTGCGTCGGGGCAGACGACGGTACCGATATCGCGGCCATCGAGTACCGTGCCGGGCTTGCGGGCCGCAAAGACGCGCTGCGCCTCGACCAGCGCGCGGCGCACAGACGGCATCACGGCAATCTTCGAGGCGGCTTCGCCGATCTCATGGGCGGACAGCACGCTGCGATCGAGGCCTGCGAGTTCAACCTCCAGCGCCATCTTTTCGGCGACAGGCTCATTGTCGAGCGGCAGGCCGGCGTCGAGCAGGGCTTTTGCTGTGGCGCGATAGGTCAGGCCCGTATCGAGATGGTGGAAGCCGTATTCGGTGGCAATCCGGCGTGAAAGCGTTCCCTTGCCTGCGGCGGCAGGCCCGTCGATAGCGATGATCATGGATATCCTCGAGGGTTCGATTCGGCCGCAGGACAGATGATTCCGCGACCGCTGTTTTCTCCTGTTAGCGGAAAACCGGGATGTGCGCCAAGCCATGCCGGCTGAATAGTCTATTGCGCCCAAGCGTTTCGCCTTGACTTTTTCGCGTCAAAATCCACCTTTGCTTGCCGCGCACCCCGGAAAGTTAGGCTTTGACAGACAAAGCCAAGACGATTATGGGGACCGGCTAATTCATTTCTTCGTCAACGCCGGTTTTCCGGCAAATGCCGGCTTTCCCGGCCATACGAGAGGCTTTGACCGTGGCAAAAGCGGAACTTGGTACCAAGCGCATCGATCCGGAAACGGGTCGCAAGTTTTACGATCTGAACAAGGATCCGATCGTTTCTCCTTATACCGGCAAGTCCTATCCCTTGTCCTTCTTCGAAGAGACCTCGGTCGCCAAGGTCATGGAAAAGGCTGAGGAAGAGGACGTTCAGGAAGTCGATACCGAAAACACGGAAGTCGAACTGGTCTCGCTGGAAGAAGCCGATGAAGGCAACGGCGGCGACGATCTGCCGGATCTGGGCGACGACGATGTCGAGATCGAAGGCGACGACGACGACACCTTCCTCGAAGAAGAAGATGATGACGACGATGACGGCCTCTCCGATCTGATCGGCGTTTCGGACGACGACGACGAAGTCTAAGCCTTTCACAAGGGTTGAGTTTGGCATCCGCGCGGACTGTTCCGTTGCCGCGCGGGGCCTGAACCGGGTTCAGCAAAGAAAATTGCACCCGGTCTGATTTTTCGGCTTGCCATCTGCGAAAAGCGCACGTAATAAGCCGCCACCCGACCGGACGAACAGTTCGCAACGGTTTCCTGGACCGGCCTCGCCGGAACCCGATATGGGGCGATAGCTCAGCTGGGAGAGCGCTTGCATGGCATGCAAGAGGTCAGCGGTTCGATCCCGCTTAGCTCCACCAAAACTTCCTGATGGTACATCTTCCTGATAAATACAAATGTTGTCGTCTGCATTTCGCAGTGTGGCGTTCGATGAACCGGGGAGGTCGCCCATTCCCCGGTTCTTTGCGCGGGCAGGAGCCCGTGTCGATCACACGATCACGAAATCGGCGGCGGTCATTGCCAGATTCTGTGAAACCGTTGCGAAGTGGATGGCGGCAGTGCCGCCTTTTCCATCGGCGTCGTAATAGATCTTTCCGGTGTCGGTTTCGTAGATGATGCGGTCGCTGGCGTCGCCTGCGTTGCCCGTCGTGTTTTTGACGAAGTCCGCGGCGGCCAGAACACCCGTCGTCTTGAGCGCCTTGAAAACGGAGTTCTCCAGCTTGATCGTGTCGTCGGCGACCACGAAATCGAAGATGGTGTCGTGATTGGACGAGCTGTTGGGGGCAACGTCGAACAGGAAGGTATCCTTGCCCGCGCCGCCTTCGAGGTCGTCATTGCCGCCCTTGCCGGCGATCACGTCGTTTCCGTCGCCGCCGCGGAAGTAGTTGTGGGCCGAGTTTCCGGTCAGCTTGTCCGCCAGGTTCGTGCCGCGCGCGCCTTCGATATTGAGGAGCGTATCGGTTTTGCCGAAGCCGTCGATAGCGGTTCCCTTCGTCAGATCGACCGTTACGCCGCCGCCGCCGAAGCGCTCGTCACGATGATAGGTCACCATGTCGAAACCGCCCTTGCCATCGATCTTGTCCTTGCCGCCGAGGCCCATGAAATTTTCGTTCCTGGACGAACCGTTCATGACGTCGGCAAACAGCGTGCCGCGGAAATCCTCGAAGTTCTTGAATGTTTCCTTGTTGCCAAAGTGATCGGTGACGGTGCCAGCCGTCGAATCCAGCACGATGCCGCGCACATCCGCAAAGCGGCTGAAATAGCTGTCGGAGAAGCTCAGGACATCCCATCCGTTGCCGCCGTCATAGGTGTCCTTGCCGCTGCCGCCTTCCATATAGTCGTCGCCGTCGCCGCCGGTTATCGTGTCGTTGCCGGCAAAGCCATAGAGATCGTCGCTGCCCTTGGAGCCGACGATCTTGTCGTTGCCGGACATTAGCCACTCCTGGAAGTCCCAGCCGTTATAGCCTATGCCGGCGTCTTCCACGTCGATCAGCGATTTTGTCAGGCCGGTGACGCTTTGAAGAACCACGCCCTTGTCGGTCAGAAGTTGCAGGCTGGAAACGTTGCCAGCCGTCGCGCCTGTGTCGTTGAGGGCAAAGCCGGTTCCGATAATCTTCAGCTGCAGGCCGTTCGCTAGCTTGAGGACGATCTGGGTCTTTGACGTGGATGTGATCGTCGCCTTGCTCAGATCGATCAATTCGCCGAAGCCCGGGTTGAAATCGAGATTGAGGGGATATTTGCTGCTTGGGAACGAATATGTCCAGGTTGCCATTGTTTTCTCCCTAAAAAGAGCTGGAATATATAGTGTTAATTTCTTTTGATCGCATTGCCGCTGTTTTCGGTCAATAGACACGGCCGACACTCGGCAAAGAAATCCTGTCGATATTCTTCGAAATCCCGCATTTGTGCGGGTGCAGGCCGGTTTTATCTCCGGGGTGGCATATCGTTACTGCCATCCGGCGGGCCGTATTCATCAGTATGAGGCTGGCGGCGAACGCCTTCTGGCATGCCGTCGCTCTGCCGGCTCTGCTCCGGCAGTTTTGCGCATACGACCCATGCGCCCGCCCGCGTTGTGCTTTGGCGCGGCTGCGTGTACCTCTGATGGCGGAGGGCGGTCCTGTCGTGTCGCCCCTCCTGCTGTGAAAATGTCAAACGAGTGCCTATGATGAATGCCGATGAAGCCAATGTTTTCGATCTCGCGCCGATCGCGATGTGGATCGAGGATTTTAGCGAGGTCAAGGATCTGTTCGATGCCTGGCGTCGCCAGGGGATCGTGGATATCAGGGGCTTTCTGCGGGCGGATGTCAGCCGGGTGATTGCCTGTTCCCAGCGCATTCGGGTTCTCAAGGTCAATCGCCGCACTCTCGAACTATTCGAGGCCCGCGATCGCGATCATCTCGTCGCCAATCTCGATTCGGTCTTTCGCGACGAGATGCTGGCAAGCCATGTCAACGAGCTTGCACAGCTCTGGGACGGCCGCAGGGAATTTTCCGGCAGCGCCGTCAACTATACGCTGTCGGGCCGAAGGCTTGATATCCAGCTGCGCGGCTCGGTTCTGCCGGGCTATGAGGAAAGCCTCGGAAGGATCCTCCTGACCACGGAAGACGTGACGGCCCGCGAGGATGCGCGTCGTTATGCCGAGGGCGTGTTCGAGCACTCGCCGGTCTCCCTGTGGGTGGAGGACTTCAGCGGCGTCAAGAACCTGCTCGACGGCGTGCGCGATCGTGGTATCGTCGATTTTCGCGTCTTCACCGACGTCCATCCGGAATTCGTGCGCCAGTGCATGAGCGAAATCCGCGTCATCGAGGTCAATCAGGCGACGCTCGATCTTTTTGGCGCGCCGGATGCAAAGACCCTGCTGCACCGTCAGGCCGATATTTTTCGCGATGAGATGGAAAAACATTTCCGCGAACAGCTCATCGAGCTGTGGAACGGCAATCTATTCCATCAGCGGGAAGTGGTGAATTATGCGTTGGATGGAACTGAGCGTTTCGTGCTCCTGCAATTCTCCGTCTTCCCCGGCCGTGAGCGCGACTGGTCGCTGGTGCAGGTGGCGCTGACCGATATCACCGCCCGCAAGAAGGCCGAGGCCTATCTGGAATATCTCGGCAAGCACGACGTGTTGACCAAGCTGCACAACCGGGCCTTCTATACGGATGAACTCAACCGGCTGGAACGCAAGTCGCTGCGGCCCGTCTCCGTCATCGTCATCGATCTGAACGGCCTGAAAACGACCAACGACCAGCTGGGCCATGCAGCCGGCGATGCGTTGCTGCGGCGTCTGGGCGAGGTGCTGAACGAGGCGGTCGCCTTGCCCAATCACGCCGCCCGCGTCGGCGGCGACGAGTTTGCGATCCTCATGCCCGGCGGCGAGGAGAGTGACGTTGCCGTCCTGATCGATACCATCGGCAAGTTGCTCAGGATCAACAACCAGTATTACTCCGATGCGCCGATGAGCATCGCCATCGGCGGCGCCACCAGCGAGCCGGGCGAGGCGATGGAAATGCTTGTACGCCGCGCCGATCTTCGGATGTACGAGGACAAGCAGGCCCATTATGAGGATATCAAGGCGGGCGGACCGTCATAAGCGGCCAGCCGCGCGTTATGAAACGGCCGGCGAGGGGCACCGGCCTGTTTGCATCCCGATCGTGGCGTCAGACGACGGCGCTGCCGGCCATGAAGGCGAGCACGAGGAAAATCAGGAAAATGACGAGCGCGATATAGAACAGGATCTTGGCGACGGCGGCAGTCGCCGCCGATACACCGGAGAAACCGAGGAAGCCGGTGATCAGGGAGATGACGAAAAAGATAAGCGCCCATTTCAGCATCGAAATTTTCCTTTTGTGGTCCGATGCTGCTGAAACGCGGTCAAGCCTGTTCGGGTTCCGCCGTCACATCGCGGCCGAGTGGCGGGCGGTGCCGTAGCCGAGATAGGCGTCGAACTGCGCCGCCGCCAGCCTTGCCGTTCGGGGTGCAAGCGCGGGATCGAGCTCGAAGCGGTCGCCCTGCCGGTGGAAACCGAGATCGTTGCCGGCGGCAAGTCCGTTGGCGGTCTTGAGAACGACATGCGCCGCCGGACCGAAGCGCCGCAATGCCTCCTGCCCGTCGAAGCCGAAAGAGCACATCAGACGCTCGATCACCCAGCGCCGGACCCGGTCGTCCGGCGTGAGCGCAATGCCGCGAAGGGTGGAAAGTCCGCCGGCTTTCACCCGTCGCATATATTCCCCGGTTGCCGGCATCGCCTGGAAATAGCCCTGCGGCAGCTGGCTGATGGAGGAAGGCCCGAGCCCGATCAGGCTTTCGCAGCTGTCGTCCGTATAGCCCTGAAAGTTGCGCCGCAGGCGGTCGGTCCCGGCCGCGATCGCCAGACTGTCGCCGGGAAGCGCGAAGTGATCGATGCCGATGGCGCGGTAGCCTGCCGCAAGAATGATCCGCCGGGCCTCCTGCGCCTGCTCGATGCGCGCCGCCGCATCCGGCAGGCTGGCGTCGTCGATCATCGTCTGGTGCTTCTTGAACCAGGGCACATGGGCGTAGCCGAAGAGCGCCAGGCGGTCGGGTCGCAGGGAGAGCGTCTGGTGAATGGTTCTGCCGACCCCCTCCAGGGTCTGGTGAGGAAGTCCGTAAAGCAGGTCGAGATTGACCGAGGCGACACCGCGGGCGCGAACGCTTTCGACCACATGGGCGGTATCCTCGAAGGACTGGATGCGGTTGATGGCCTCCTGTACCGCGGGATCGAAGTCCTGAATTCCGAGGCTGGCGCGGCTCATACCGATCGCGGCGAGTGCATCGAACCGCGCTTCATCCATGTCGTTCGGGTCCATTTCGACGCTGAGCGACAGGTCCGGGGTACAGTCGAAGGCCTCTTTCAGCGCCTTGCCGAGCCGTTCCATATCCCGTGGCGCCAGCATGGTCGGCGAGCCGCCGCCAAAGTGGATCGCCTTCACCGGCGCCTTTATCAGCGCGCCGACGGTCGCGATCTCGCAGAGAAGGGCTTCCAGATAGGCGGTCACCGGCGCGTACTGGCGGGTCTGCTTGGTGTGGCAGGCGCAGAACCAGCAGAGCCGGTCGCAGAAGGGAATATGAAGATAGAGCGACACCGGCTCCTCCGGCGGCAAAGCACGGAGCCACGCATGCGCGGTGTCGTCTGCGATCCCGGCATGGAAATGCGGCGCGGTCGGGTAGCTCGTATAGCGTGGGACCGACTGGCTGAGGCGTGCGGCAGGCGTTGATGTCATCGGTGTCTCCTTTTGCGCGGTGAGTGGTGCTCCCGGCGCTTTGCACGCTGCTTTATTGTCCTTGCGCCCTGTGCGCATTGATCCCTGTCAAACCCCGCCTGCGGAGTGCTTGATTTAGATCAATGCGATCTTGCGGCGCCAACGCTTATATCCGTGATGCCCCATGCCCTTCGGGGCGCTCGATCTGTCAACACAGCCGTCGCCGGGGACAGCAAAGCTCGATCACGGAGATAGCCCATGGGTGCGCAGCCTTTCGGCCGAGGGAACGGTCATGAGAATTTCGAGCTTCTCTCGGAAATCTGGAGCGAACAGCTGGCGCTGTGCGATGCGCTCGAACAACTGGCCGACGCGCTGCCGGCAGGCCTTGAAAGAATCCATTGTCTGCGGCTTGCCCGCACCATTCCCGCCGTGGTGGACCGGGCCCACAGGCTGGAGGAAATGCTGCTTTTCCCGATGCTGCAGGAACGGGCGGCTTTCTCGCCCGCCTTTGCCGCCGTCATCGACCGTCTGCGCTACGAGCATCTGGAAGACGACGCCTATGCCGATGAACTCTACGATGCGTTGAGCGCTCGCAGCTGGGGCCGGTCGAAGCCATCGGCGGAAACGCTGGGCTATATGCTGCGCACGTTCTTTTCCGCCACCCGCCGCCACATTCTGTTCGATCGGGATGTGCTGGTGCCTCTGTTGATGACCGGAAAGGATGCAACCGACCTTTCCGATCTCAGCCGCAGCGCGCCTTGAGCCGCGACATATCGGACACGACGATATGCCTGTTGGCGACGATGCTGATCACGCCGGCGGTCCTGAGCTTGGTCATCTGACGCGACACGGTCTCGATCGTCAGGCCGAGGTAATCGGCGATATCGGCGCGTGAGAGCGGCAGATCGAACTCCGTCCTCCGGTCCTCGACCCGTTCGCTGGCGGGATCGATGTGGGTCGCGATGAGATAGAGGAAGCTCGCCACCTTTTCCGCCGCGGTCTTGCGGCCGAGCGTCACCATCCAGCCGCGCGCCTCGTCCAGTTCGCGCAGCGTCTGTTCCATCAGGCGGCGCTCGAGCTTCGGATTGTCCGCCACCAGCTGTTCGAGCGCCGCGCGGGACATGCGGCACAGCTCGACGTCCGACGCAGCTTCCACCGAGACATCGCTGTTGAGGCCATAGATACGGCCCAGAAAGTCCGGCGCGAATTGCAGGCCGACCACCTGCTGGCGTCCGTCCTGCAGCACCTTGGTCAGCTTCACCACGCCGCGCATGACATTCGCATAGGATGTGATGGGCGCGTCTTCGCTCGCAAGCTGGGCGCCGGCCGCATGATGGATTTGCCGCGTGTGCCGCGAAAGCGAAACGAGTTCGTCTCCGCTCAGGACGGCGCACATGCCCTTGTGGCGAATGTCGCAGCTTTGACAGAGAGCGGGTGTGTTCGAATTGGCAATATCGTCGCGCATCGTCGCCCCTGCGGTCTTGCCCTGCTGTTGTTTACGCGTTTCATCCCAGCGGCATGGCTGACCGCTGCACATTCCAGATAGCGGTTTCGACGGTGCCGCGGAACATTGCGATTGCGACAAAACCACCCACTGCGCGCCAATGCCGCGCTTCGGGGCGATTAAAGCATGTCGCGTAAAAAGTGTGCAGAGATTTTTTTTGGGAAAGATCGGATGGCGCGAGAAGCCACCCAGCATTCTTCAATGCTTGCGCACCACGAGCCGGTTGTCGATCATGTGCACGCCGATCACGGCGGCCGCTGCCTCCTCGACGCAGCCGATTTCCGCTTCGCTGGAAACAGTGCCGCTGAGAACCACCATTCGCCCCAGCGCCATCACCGAAATTCCCGCCGTGTCGATCAGCGCCACGCAACTGATATAGCGGATCACCTTGGCGGCCAGTTCCTCGTTCTGCAGATCCGGCCGGTCATCGTCATGGGCATAAAATGAGCGTTCCATCGCGATTGCGTCCTTCCGCAAAGGGAACGCCATCCGATCGGGAATGTTCCGGTACGTCGTCAGTGACGCGGCGGCTCCACATGGATGAAAGCCTCGACGGCGGCGGCGATGAAATCCTGCCGTGCATAGTCGACCGGCTGCTCGCCGCTCAAAACGTAGCGGCACATGCGGATCGCCGCCTTGTAGGCGGTGCCGTCATGGACAGGCCATCGGTCGAGGAGGCATTCGGCCGCCTCGCGTGTGTTTCGGACAATCTGGTATTTTCCAATCCCGCCAAGTTCCAGGACGACGGGTTCCTGCCACCACTTCTCGTTCATCGGGATACCTCAAGATTTCACATGCTAAATCTTGCGTATGAAGCTTGCGTGAGGATGACTTTTCGAAAGCGATCTCTAATGTGACCCGTGGCGGAGCGATCCGGCGATTTGCCGTTGCGTGGGAGAGTGTGCGGATCGTAAAGCTCTGGGGTCGTTTTCTGCCAGAACCTTTCCCCAGAACCTTCCGATGTCCGATATCGTCCTCAACGTCATTCCCATCTTCCTGCTCATCCTGATCGGCTGGCTGGTCGTGCGTGTCGGCTACCTCAAGGCGATGGTCGGCGATGGCCTCAGCGATTTCGTTTTCCGGGTTGCCGTTCCTGTTCTTCTTTTCCGTACCATCGCCGAAGCCGATTTCAGCGGCAGTTCGCCATGGCTGCTCTGGATCGCCTATTTTTCCGGTGTCGCCATCACATGGAGCCTTGGCCATCTGGCGGCAACGCTGGTTTTCGGCCGGGATGCGCGCATCGGCGTGCTGGCGGGGGTTTCCTCAGCATTCGCCAACAGCGTCTTTATCGGCCTGCCGCTCGTGGCCCGCAATGTCGGCGAAAGCGGTCTGGTCGCCTTGTCGATCCTGCTCTGCGTGCACCTGCCGGTCATGATGATCGCCGGTACGGTGTTGATGGAGCGGGCGGAGCGCAAAACGAGTGGCACGGCGACCCAGCGCCCGTTGCGCCTGTTGCGCGGCATCGTGCGCAATCTGGTGCGCAATCCTCTGGTGATCGGC
Organism: Pararhizobium sp.; assembly: GCA_031556925.1. Lineage (GTDB taxonomy): Bacteria > Pseudomonadota > Alphaproteobacteria > Rhizobiales > Rhizobiaceae > Pararhizobium. The sequence goes on along the minus strand of JAVBSF010000165.1, from coordinate 23,440 downwards.
CTTGCGCTCGGCGCGCTTTTCCATCTGTCGGGTTTGCCGCTCGGCGGCCCCGTCAAGGTCGCGGTCGATCAGATTGCTGCGGTCGCCGCGCCTGCGGCCCTGGTCTCGATCGGCATGGCGCTCGACAAATACGGCCTGTCCGGCAATCTCGGGCTTGCCGCCGTCACCTGCGGGCTGAAGCTGATCGTTCTGCCCGCGACGGTCTTTGCCGCCTGTCATTTGCTGGGCCTCGACAGCGACTGGACCGCCGCCCTGGTGCTGACTTCAGCAGTTCCGACCGGGGTGAATGCCTGGCTGATCGCCAATCATTTCAACGTCGGCCACGGGCTGGCCTCCTCGACCATCACGCTGACCACGGCGCTCGGGGTGATCTCGGTGTCCGTCTGGGCCTATCTGCTGTTGTAGCGGAAATGGCGGCGGCTTGCGCCCGTCGGGCTCAGCTCAAGCCGCCGAGACGGCTATAGAGCGCATAGGCATCGCCCGCGTCGTCTTCGTCCGGCAGGTCGGGTTCCCGCGCCGAAGCGGCGCTTCCATCCTGCTTGGCGTCCTCGTCATCACCCCCCTTGCGATCGGATGCCTCTTCCTGATCCTGGCCGGCAGATCCCTGGGGTTCGTCCTCCTGCGCCGGGACGGGGCGGCGATCGTCGCTGCGGATCGCGACCGGCATGGCGAGAAAGGGGATGCTCTCGCGAAATGCCACTGTATCCGGCATTTTCTGGGAAAGGGCTTCGCGTTGCTGTTCTTCCGCCGCGACCGGACGGCTGGCCAGGCGGGCGGCATCGTGCTGGGCGGGGTCGGCTTCGCCGGACATATCCTGCGCCGGCGACCCTTCGCCTGCCGCGCTCTCGCGCGCTGGCAGGCTGCCCGTGGCAAGAGGAGGCTTGCCATCGATACCGGCCGGCTGGCCGTCATCGGCGGCGAGCGGAGAAAATCCGCTCAACGCCTGTTCCAGCGGTTCGTTGAGGCCGTCGCTCGGCAGCGGAATACCGCTGTCGACAAGGGTCTGGAGAGCGTCGGCGATCGTCCGCATGGTGCGTTGCGAAATCGATGGTTCGCCGCTTGCCGCCGACGGCTCGTGGCTTTCGTTGCGTGCGGTTGGCGCGTTCGTCTGCGCGTCGTCGGAGCTGACGCGTGCCGGAGCGCCCGCATCGGTCTCGGTTGCTTCCGTCCCGCTATCGTAGGGGGCGTATTCCGCCACATCCTCATCTGCAGCGATATCCGCGGCCGGATCGAACGCCTCGACGCCGGATGCGGCCTGCTGTTCCTCCGTCTGAGGTTCGAGCGACACGGCGGCTGAATTTACCTCCGGCAAGGAAGAGCCCTGTGGCGGCTCTTCGGTGGAGAGAGCGCTCTCAAGCGGAAGGTTCTCCTCCAGCGCCTGCTTCGCGGCTCTGTACGGCTCTTCGTCAATACCTCCGCTGGCAATGGCGACGACGTGGGCCAATGCGACCGGGTCGCCCGCCAGAAAGCGGATGACGGCGTTCAAGGCCGGCATCGGTGTGTCGCCCGAGGCCGGCCGCTGGGGAGATGCCGGGCCGGCTGCGCGCTCGTTGCGCGCCGCCGTGTCCTGTCGGGCCGGCCTGCCGTCGATATCCTCAGCGCTCTCCCGCGATACCGTGTCCGAGGGCGTGTCGTCATCGACGTTGAAGGCGCTGCGCAATGCCGCCTGTAATGCACCGGCATCGAAGCCGCCGGTGGACAGAGCGACGGCGGTCAATGGTGTCGGCACGGGCGTCGCCGTGCCGGGCAGCCGTGCCGGCGGCGGGAGTGATGTCTGACCGGCGGCGGATGGCGTCATGCGTGGGATGCCGCCCGTGGTCGAATCGGTGGCCGCCCGTTGCGGCATGTTTGCCGACCCTTCGGGGCGGCGCGTGGTGTCCGGCAGAGGCATGCCCTTGAGGACTTCCGCCAGAATGCGCACCGCGAGCGACAGGTTGCGTTGTCCCAGCTGCTTTTCAAGCGCCAGGCGCGCGCCCGGCGGCAGCGCTTCGATCGCTGTGGCGATGCGCCTGCCGAAATCGCGCAGGCTTTCCTGCGGCAAGGCCGGCACCTTGAGCAGACGCGACAGCGTCTCGAGCAGGCGGGCCAGCGCTTCCTTCGGCAGAACGCCCGCGCCGACGAGCTGCCGATTCAGGGTTTCGAGGATGCGCAGGGCCGCTTCCGAACGCTGTCCCGAGATGCCGGGCTGCCTCGCCGGTGAGGGTTCCCTTGCCGGGTTATCGCGAACGGGAACGGCGGAAACGGACGGGGTCACCGTCTTAACCGCGAGAATGGGTGTCAGCATCGCAATCTCCCGTTCGTTCGTGTTTCGCCGACCGGTATCGCCGGCCTGTTAAAAAAAGCGCGCTACCGGCAGCGCCGAAGGATGTGTCGTCAGGGTGGGGAAAGAGAGCGCTTCATGCGCAGGCACGGATGATGAACGACACCCTCGGCGATCTGCAGCATTCCCGACCGCGCGATGCGGTCGTTTTCATGAATTATCAATTTACGACAGAATTCTTGATACTTCCTTAATCATGTTGCGCCTGCGAAGAAGCATCCCGATCGCCTTGCTTTGCGCTTGCCGCCCTTTTTCGCCTCGCGTACATCTGGCAAAAATTCGGCGGCCGCCTTGGGAGTGGTCCCATTGGGGAAGAAGCGACATGGATATCGACAATCCGATCCTGAATACCGACAGCTACAAGTTCGGACATTTTCTCCAGTATCCGCCGGGAACCGCGGCCATTTCCTCCTATATCGAAACCCGCGGCCAGCCTGACGGTGCCGATGTGCTGTTTTTCGGGCTGCAGATGTTTCTGAAGGAGTATCTGGGCCGTCCCGTGACATCGGCTCATGTCGAGGAAGCCGAGGCCATCGTCAGGGCCCATGGCCAGCCGTTCGATCGCGCCGGCTGGCTTCACATCGTCGAGAAATTCGGCGGTTATCTGCCGCTACGCATCGAGGCATTGCCGGAGGGTACGCTGGCGCGGCGCGGCGTGCCGCTGGTGCAGGTGGTCAATACCGATCCGCGCTGCTTCTGGCTGCCTTCCCATATCGAGACCGCGTTGCTGCGCGCCGTCTGGTATCCGTCGACGGTGGCCAGCCAGATCCGCAAGCTGAAGCGCATCCTGCAGCCGATGCTGGAAAAGACGGCTGACAATCCCGAGGCGGTGCTGCCTTTCAGCCTGTATGATTTTGGCGCGCGCGGTGCGACTGCAAAGGAACAGGCGGGGCTCGGCGGGGCTGCCCATCTCGTGCATTTCCGCATGACCGATACGATGACCGGCATTCTCTACGCCCGCCGCTATTATGATGCGGCGATGGCCGGGCTTTCCATGCCGGCTTCCGAACATTCGACCATGACGACCTGGGGTGTGGAGGGTGAAGCCCGCGCCTATGCGAACATGGTCGATCTTTTCGCCGGAGGCGGCAGCGTCTCGGTCGTATCAGACAGCTTCGATATCAACTATGCGGTCACCGAGATCTGGGGCAAGGAGCTCAGGGAAAAGGTGAAGGCGAGCGGCGGCCGAGTGGTTATCCGGCCCGATAGCGGAGATCCGATCGAAACGCCCGTGCATGTGGTGCGCCAGCTGGATTATCATTTCGGCTCGACGCTGAACGGCAAGGGATACAAGGTGCTGGATCCCTCCGTTCGCGTGCTGCAGGGCGACGGCCTGTCGCCTGCGGATATGGGGCAGATACTCGGCCGGCTGGAAGCTTTCGGCTTCTCGGCGGAAAACATCGCCTTCGCCATGGGCTCGGGCATGCTCCAAAAGGTGAGCCGCGACACCTATTCCTTCGCCATGAAGGCAAACGGCCGGCAGGATGACAGCGGTCGCTGGCACGATGTTTTCAAACGCCCGGCGACGATGAATGTGAAGGCATCCAAGGCTGGCCGTCAGGCCGTCGTCGATACGCCGCTGGGACTGGAAGCCGTGCGGCTTGCCGATCTTGGCGACCGACGCAACCATCTCGTTCCTGTCTGGGAAAACGGCAGGCTTCTCAAGGACTGGAGTCTTGCAGAGGTGCGCGAGCGCGCCCGCTAGGGTCGGGCCGACCGATTGGCTGGGGTTGAATTTGAGCAGGGACTTGCGGGCAGCTGCGCTGCACCCCATGATTTACCTGCGGTGCTTCCATCCGGAGTTTGTCAGGGAAACGTGAAAAGCGCTTCCCGAAAGCCAGGCTCTAGCCGGCGCCGGCCAACAGGAGCTTCCGATGACGGTGCGACCACCGCAGACGCTTACCCCCTCCCTCTCCCGCGACAGCGGGCTGAACCTGCTCGAATACGAACTGATGTCCGAGCGGGCCGACAGCCTTGGCCGTCACGGACTGAAGGTTGAGAAGGCGCTTGCCGCGCTCGGCGCGATTGACGGGCAGACGGCGCCACAGCGACGGGAGCACTTGCTGAACGAGGCCGCAGATGCTGTCTGGGCCTTTTTCATCCAGCGGGAAATCTGTGGCTTGCGCTCGAACCGTGACGCCATCCAGCGTTACGGCATCCCGAAACAAGTAATCGCCCGCCTTGGGATCGTGCGCCCCAAGCCGTCGCCATAGTCAGTCTCCTCTTAGCTATGTGCGAAAATGTCGGTTTCTTCCCAGCCCAGAAGATCGAGCTTGGATCGGGTCGGCAGGAAGGCGAAGCAGGCGTCGGCATGGTCCATGCGCCCGTCGCGCAAGAGCCGGGCCGTGAGCTTGTCGCGGAGCGCGTGCAGATAGAGCACGTCGGAAGCGGCATAGTCGAGTTGGGCTTGCGAGAGCTTCTCCGCCGCCCAGTCGGAAGACTGCTGCTGTTTCGAGATATCGACGTCGAGCAGTTCCTTGAGATTATCCTTCAGTCCATGGCGGTCGGTATAGGTGCGGGTCAGGCGGGAGGCGATCTTGGTGCAGAAGACCGGCGTCGTCGTAACGCCGAAGGTGTGGAACAGGATGGCGATATCGAAGCGCCCATAATGAAAGATCTTTTGGCGGGCCGGATCCTCAAGCATGGCGACCAGATTTGGCGCGGCTTTCTGCCCCGGCGCGATGCGGATGACATCGGCCGTGCCGTCGCCGGGTGAAAGCTGAACGACGCAAAGACGGTCGCGGCGCGGGATCAGGCCAAGCGTCTCTGTATCGATGGCAATCGCGCCACGATAGCGCCCGGCATCGGCAGCCCCGATGTCGCCCTCGTGAAAGCGTATTGTATTGGCCATGGAAATCCCCACATATCAACGAAAGGCATGGGCTGTCGCACGTGCCGATGCCGAGGAATACCGTTGCGGAACCCGGCAAGCAAGCGAGAGAATGGATGCGCTATCCCGGAATGAAGATCCTGCCGCCGGCGCTTTTGCTGCTTCTGGCGCCTGTTTCGCTTCAGGCTCAGGTCGTGGCCGATGAAAGCTGGTCCATTGAGATGGCGCAATTTTTTACCGATCTTCCGGGCGTGCAGCCCCAGGCGCCTCTCAACGCTCCGAGCGAGGTCGTTTGCGAGCAGATCGTGCAGCGTCGTGCGGGCGTGGAGCCGACCAACGGCGAGCGCTACAACATCCTTAATAGCTGCAGTCGCGATGGCGGTCCAACGTTCCAGTCGCCGCAATTGCCGCTGTCCCTGGAGCGGGAAAAGCGGGGGTTTGACTACTGAGATGCGCACGCGTTGAGGAGCGACGTTTATTGCCGCCTTTAATTGCGCCATCCGCCCCCCCCCGACGAGGACGAAAATTTGCGGCTTTGCCGCGCAAGACCTTGCAATGCAGGCGGTTCGAGAGAATTCTGTGTTGACAGGTGCTATAAGAAGATTCTAATGTGGTTATTATTAGTTTAATAGCGTCAGGCATATCGAGTCTTTCGCATATTGAGAGGTTTTATTATGTTTAAGAAGACTTTCTTTGTTGCAGCTCTCGCCGTGGCTGGTGCGTCCCTTTCCGGTGCGGCCAATGCCGCCACTTTGGCTGAGACCAATTCTGCAATCGCCGCTATTTCTGGCTGCTCGGGCGCCGCGTGCGATGGCGCCATTTCTGCCGCGCTTGCCGCCGTTCAGTCGCTGCCTGCTGGTGCTGCAAGAGACACCGCTGCCAGTGATCTGGTTGCTGCGATAGCCAACGCTTCGGCAGCCAATCCGGGTATGAACACGCAAATGGCTGCATATGCGAGCGCGTCCTGCAATGCAATCGGGAATCCCCAAGCTGCTGCGGTCTGCTCGAACATTGAAGTCGCGATCGCTTCCGGTCAGCCGCAGACTGCAACTGCTGCCGTTGGTGGAACGACGGGCGCCGGAGGAGGTTATGATGGCGCGACTCGTGGCGACGGTCCGGATGGTCTCGCTGATCTCGACGCAAGCTGATTGCTGCTAAATCCTTGAAAAAGCGCCCTTGAAGGGCGCTTTTTTTTGGCTCTTTCCCTGGGCCTATATTGCTCGATCACGATAGCTCGTAGCAGATTAAAGCGTCATAGTGCCCAGACCAGGAGCAAGGCGAGGTGCTGCAAGGTGGCGATATTCTGCTTCGCTTCGGCTTTCGAGTTTATTTCATAGCCTGCGATAAATGCTGGATGTAAAGTGCAGCCATGAAGCGAGCCTACATAATTTCTGCTGTTATCTGCATGTTCGGCGCCGTTGGTAGCGCTATTGTGCTTTCGTGGGAACTTCGTCCTTTTCTCGCGCCTCCGATCGAGGAGGTGAAGAATGCCGAGCTGTTCGCTTCGGCGGATTTCTCGACCGGCTTTTCATCCTATTCCAAGGAAATCGTGATGAAGGACTGCCTTTCCGGTCTTCTGGCTTTCAGTGATATCGAGCTTCTCTATGCACCTGCGCGCGCTGTTGTCGAAAAATGTTTCGACCGGGCAGGGCAGGTGGTTGCAAGAACGCCAAGCGATTCCTTTGCCTGGTTTGTCAAAGCCGTGGCTGCCAGCCGTCTGATTCAAAACGACGCCTTTAACGAGGCTTTGCAATATTCCCAAAAGACCGCGCCGAATGAGCAGTGGATTGCCCGAGAGCGATTTGCGCTTACCGAATTTTTCCTGCCACGGGTCAGCGCCGAGACAATAAAGTCCCATGAGAACGATCTTGCTCTCCTGGTGAGCAGTTATCGCGGGGTGAAGCTTATTGCGCGCCGGTATGTCGTCAATCCGGAGTTCCGTGCGCGTATTACGGCTGTTGTCGAAAACTTGTCGCCAGAAGACCAGCGCCGTTTCGTCCTGAATATCAAACAGGCTATGCGGGAGATCTGAAACGTGCCTCACCAGCCCCCGGTGGTGTCCGCACAGATCTTCCCGCAAAAAAATGACGGCGATATTTGCGGCAATGCAAGCATCAGACAGGAAAAGCAGCAAACGAATGACGCAGTCGGTACGTTTTCACTCGGCACGGAATCGCTTCAATAGCCAGGTTATGTGGGTCGTCCTCCTCATTTTGGCGCTGGCTCCCTTCGCTTTCGGCAGCACGAAGCCGAGCTTCTGGGCGTTGTGGTCCACGATTCTCGCGACATCCGGCGCATATTATTTTGCGCGGCTGGCCCTTGCCGACGCAACGCTGCGTGTTCCGGCCCATGCCTTTTACTCGGTGTGCGTCCTTTATGTGGTATTGGGTCTCTATATGATCGTGCAGATTGTGCCGTTTGGAAGTTTGGTTCCCGACTTTCCGATGGCGACGCAAGGCGCGATCGACCTGACGATCGGCACGATCAGTCTCACGCCCGATGACACCATCATGGCGCTCATGCGGTGGTTCAGTTATGGCGTCCTGTTTTTACTTGTCCTGCAATTCTCGGCCAACCAACAGCGCGCGCAATTCTTCCTGAAGCTTCTCTATTGGAGCGTTGTGCTGCACGCGATCATCGCGCTCCTCTTTCTGCTGCAGTTTGGGGATACCATTCTCGGTATTCCCAAGTGGAAATATTTCGGTGACGCCCTTGGAGGCTTCATCAACAGAAACTCGTTCGCAACGTTCCTTGCGCTCGGCAGTGTCGTCGGCATCAACCTGCTGATTGCCGGAACCGGATTTGTCAATCGGTCGAGAAACGGCAAGCCTGCCGGTCGCATGGCGCGCGATACGGTGATGATCGCGATCGGTCTTCTGGTTCTGCTGGTGACGCTGATTGCCACGAATTCACGCATGGGTGTAACCGCGGCGCTTTGCGGCGTCCTGTTTTCCCTTGGCCTGGCATTCTTCAAGCGTGTCGAAGGCGACAATCGGTCTCGTCTCCTGCCGCTCGTTGCCTTGCTTTTGGTGGCGGTCGCTTTCAGCGTTCTTGCCTATGGCGGGACGTTCATGGAACGGCTTGGCCGCACCGGCGATGCGGAAATCCGCCAGCAGCTTTATGCGCAAGTGATCGAGATGATCGGCCAGCGACCGCTGACCGGCTATGGCGGGGATAGCTTCGAATATGTCTTTCCGTTGTTCCATCGTCCACCGGTCAGTGTCGATCTCGTCTGGAGCAAGACCCATTCGACGTATCTTGCGCTGTGGAGCGACTACGGTTTGATCTTCGGGACGATGCCGATGTTGCTCGTCGCAACCGTTTTCTTCCGGCTCTTGGCCGCGCATCGCCGCAGCACGCTGCAGGAGCCGCTGCTTCGCTGCGGTATCGGCGCGATTGTGGTGGGCGCGGTTCATTCTCTCGTGGATTTCAGTCTGGAAATCGAGGCTGTCACGCTGGTTTTCGTGTCGATCCTTGCTGTCGCCTGTGCGCGACAATACGAAATCGGAAGCACGGCGGCGAAGGAGGACGCTCCATGATCGGCAATCTTTTGGCTCTCCTGCGCCGCCGCCGTGATCCGCCCGTTGCCGCCCGGCGAACGAAGCAGTTTTTTGAGGAAGGCCCCGATCATCTCTATGCCGTCGGCGATGTCCATGGCTGCGAAGATCTGCTGGCAAATCTGGAGGAGAAAATCCGCGAGGATGGCCGGGAGCGCGCCGGCAGCAAATGGATCGTCATGCTCGGAGACTACGTCGACCGCGGTCCGAAATCGGCTTCCGTTCTGGACCGGTTGACCGGGCGGCCGCCGGAAGGCTTCCGGCGTTTTTGCCTGGCTGGCAACCACGAGGATGTCATGCTTGATTTCCTGAAAAATCCGGCGTCCGACCACCGCTGGCTTGATTTCGGCGGGCTGGAAACTCTCTATTCCTATGGAATCCACAAGTTGCCCGGCAATCGTCAGGCGACGCTCAATGTGCTGCATAGCCACATACCGCAGGAGCACATTACATTCCTGGAAACGCTTCCTTCGCTGCTGAGTGTTCCCGGTATTTGCCTGGTTCATGCGGGCCTTCGCGAGAATGTTCCTTTGGAGGAGCAGAAAGATGAGGATTTGCTGTGGCTACGTCCGCGCCCTGCTGAAGCCTCGTCCGTGCCGAAACCGTTCATTGTCGTTCACGGTCATACGCCCGTGCCCCAGGTCGAGGTCACGTCGGATCGGATCAATATAGATACGGGCGCTTATATGTCTGCGAGATTGTCGGCCGTTCGCCTTTCGAAAAACGAAGCCCCCGCCATTCTTCAATGCGATTAATGATGTTGCAATTTGGCAATTGTCGCTTGGCGTTTATCTGTTAAGACTAATGAGCATAAGAAGGCGTTTTCGAAGACTGCCATAAAGTTAGATTTTTATTCATAGCGGCCTGATCCGCAAAGTAATGGTTGCCGTATAATGGATGCAGAAATTGACCTCAAAGGTATTCTTGGCATAGTGCGCCGCCAGATGTGGCTTATTTTAAGTACGATTGCCACTATAATTGTTGTCACGATTATATTTACATATTCTTTGACGCCAAAATACACTGCGACGTCGCTGATACTTGTCGATACGAGCCAGAAAAATATTCTCGATGCGACAAACGCTATTGCCAACCCCAGTGCCGACAATGCCCGCGTCGAGAGCGAAGTGGGCATATTGAAGTCCAACCGCATTCTTCTCGATGTCGTGCGTGACAATAACCTCGTCGCCGACGACGAATTCGGCCTCAAGGTCTCGCTGAAGGACAGAGTCCTGTCGTGGCTACGCGTGCCGCTGCCGCCGGCGCCGACACCGGATGAGGCTGTCGCAAAGGTTCTGGACAAGTTCAGGAATGCGGTCACAGTCAGCCGGTCGGGCCTGACCTATCTGATCAACGTGAACGTGGTTTCCGTCGATCCCGCGAAGGCGGCAAAGCTCGCCAACTCAATCTCCGACACTTATATCGAGGCTCAGATCGGCGCGAAGGTCGCATCTACCCTGGCGGCGCGCAATGCGATCCAGAATCGTGTCCCCGCAGCAAGTGCCGCGATCGTCGAAAACGAGCGGCGGTTTGATTCCTACATCAACGAAAACATCGACCGCCTCGAACAGTCGAACTCGGTCGGCCTCAAGGCGCTACGAGCCCAGCTCGACAGTCTGAATGCGCAGCGAACGGCAGAAGCCAACCGCATCGACACGCTCCAACGCTCGCTGCAGACCCAGGATTTCGCATCGCTTGTCAGTGGCCTGGGCACCGATGCCCTGAAGGAGCTGCAGGCGCAACGCGAAGCGCTCGCGTCCCAGATGTCGCAGGCCGCCCAGGGCAGCACTGTCGCTATCAATCTCAAGGAAGAGCTGGCAAAGCTCGACGAAAAGCTGGCCCAAACGGCATCCAGCGAGGTCAGCGGCCTTCAGCAGTCGCTGGCATCCTATCAGGAGCGCGCCAACGACGTCCGCAGCCAGATTCGCAGTACGGTCCTGCAGGGCGACCTGCCGCCGGAGGTGCTGACCGAGTTCCTCGGGCTGCAGCAATCGGCGGAAAACGCTCGCGGTCAGTATCAGAACCTGCTGAAGCGTCTTCAGGATCTTGATGCGCAATCGACGCTGCAGCTGCCTGACAGCCGCGTCGCGTCCGCGGCCATGGTTCCCAATTCTCCCTCCTTCCCCAACAAGGTTCTGATCATTTCGCTGTCGTTGCTGGTGGCGATCGGCCTTGGTCTGGGGCTTGCCATCCTGCGTGAATATTTCATCGGCGGCTTCGTTGATGAAAATCAGATCGAGACCGTGCTGAAACTGCCGCTTTCCGCGATCGCGCCGCGTCAGTCGGCCAATGACGAGCACAACAAGCTTGCAAGCCCGGCCTCCAGCCTGTCGGATCTGATGGTGACGGCGCCGCTGTCGCTGTTCGCCGAATCGGTGCGGCGTCTGCGCCTGACGCTCGACCAGCAGGAGAGGAAGAGGCCGCAGTCCGCGCGCGGCGAAAGTGACGAGGGCCAGATCATCATGGTGTCTTCGGCGCTTCCGAACGAAGGCAAGTCGACCATGGCGTTGTCGCTGGCGCGGGCCTATGCGCTGACCGGCAAACGCACGCTGCTGATCGACTGCGATCTGCGCAAGCCGAGCATCAACCGGCACCTCAATCTCGAGCCGAACCACGATTTCATCGATTATCTGCGCCAGGATCGCAATACCGCGACGCTGACATCGCTGATCATGCGCGATCCCATGACCAATCTGACCGTGCTTCTGGGCGGTCGCCGCAGCGATATCGCCACGGACGAGCTGGTGATGAGTGAGAAGATGGGCCGCATTCTCGGTAGCGCCCGCAAGCACTTCGATTACATCGTTCTCGACACGCCGCCGATCGAGCCGGTCGTGGATGGTCTATATCTGGCGCGCCATGCCGATATGATCGTGTTTGTCATCAAGTGGGCGAGCACGCCGCAATCGAGCGCCAAGCATTCGGTCAATGCGCTCAAGGAAAACCGCAATCCCCACGCCGGTATCGTGACCCTGCTCAATCAGCAGGATCGGGCAAAAATGTCGGGCAACTACAGCTATTCCGGTTATTATACCGAATAGCGCGCGTATCGCCTGTATCCCGCTTTGCTCGAACTCCCCGGTTTCCGGGGAGTTTTTTGTGACCGTTCAGATTCCCGCACGATTGAAAAGCATCCTTATCGAAGGGTAAAGATCGGTTTCGCGGAAGGGATAGCTGTATTTTTTCAAATTCTTATATGGCCTTACCACCCGGCGCGGGCGTGCTCGGCGGGGTGGCCGTTGCTTCCGGAGTGCCTCCATTTGCGGGCTTTCCGGCCAGAAGGCGCGATTTCCGTAAAATTCTACCTATCCATTTAAACGCACAGAAAAGGCCCTTTTGTATCGTGTTGGTACAGGCGGACGAAAGGAACGGTTCCTTCGATGGCATGATGCTCCCCCCTGATCCGAGATGAACTCGGTTCAACAAGAAAGCCTTGGACAGAAGGCTAACGGACAGGGAAAGATCATGTTCAAGAAAGCAATCATTGCCATTGTAACCATCGCTGCACTTGGCGTTTCCAGCATGTCGTCGGCCAATGCCATCAATTTGAGCCAGAGCCGCAACATCAAGATCAGCCGCCAGGCCACGGTTCCGATCGCCTTTTCGCTTTATTGCCTGAAGCATCTCAACGAATGCACTCCGTCGAAACAGTCTCAGGTCGCCTATACAGCCAAGGTTCGCAGCCTGCTCGCTTCGGTCAACAGCTCGGTCAACCGCAGCATCCGCCCGGTGCGCGAAAAGCGCGATGTCTGGACGTTGAACCCGACTTTCGGTGATTGCGATGATTACGCGGTCACCAAGCGCAGCCGCCTGATCCGGGCCGGCATTCCGTCCGGCGCTCTGCGGATCGCAGTCGTGCGCACGCCGTCTGGCGAAGGCCATGCCGTGCTCCTGGTCAAGACCTCGGCCGGCGAGTTCGCCCTCGACAATCTGCGCAAGACGATCGTCAAGCGCAGCCAGACCGGATATCGCTACATCAGCGTTGCCTCCGCCAATCCGATGCAGTGGACCCGCTAACGGGGACGAGCACAGCCCGCATGGGAAAAGAGAGGCCGCGCGCCTCTCTTTCTCGATGTGCGGGGCGACGAAGCGATGCGAGGCCGGTTTGTTTCCGTTGAATTGTCTCCGGTCAAAATTTAGGAAAAATCTGCTAGCAAATTCGACCGTAAGAATAGCGCTGCGCTCTGCAACGTTATGGCAATAGCGTCGACGCACGGGGAAATCATGAGCATTACCGAAACGACAACGACATCCTGGTTCTCCCGGCTGAAAAACGGGCTTCTCGGCCTGCTGGTCGGCCCTTTGCTGGTCATCGGCATGATCTGGCTTTTGTCCTGGAACGAGGGGAGATCGGTCAAGACCTATAATTCGCTGATTGAAGGAGCGGGCATCGTGGTTTCCGTCGATAGCGCCTCCGTCGACAGTGCCAATGACGGTAGGCTCGTGCATATTTCCGGTCCGGTGACGCCGCAGGGTGTGCCGGAAGACGAGACTTTCGGCGTGCGGGCCGAAGGTGCCGCCGGTCTCAGCCGCACGGTCGAAATGTACCAGTGGGTGGAAGACAGCAAGAGCGAAACCAAGAAGACGCTCGGCGGCGGCGAGGAAACGGTCACGACCTACACCTACCGCAAGGAATGGCAGCCGCAGGCGATCGATTCTGCCGATTTCCACGATGCCGGCGCCCATGAAAATCCGGACATGCCCTTCGAAAGCGAACGTTTCTGGGTCTCCAGCGCATCGGTTGGCGCCTTCACCGTCGATGGCAAGGCGGTCGCCGACCTCGGCGACGCGAAGCCCTTGAAAATCACGCCCGTCATGCTTGAAAACGTGACGGCCGCAGTCGGCAGCGATCTGCCGGTCAAGTCCAATGGCGCCACCATCTATGTTTCCGAGAACCGGCAGGCACCGGCCATCGGCGATCTGAGGATCAGCTTCAGCCGGGAAGATATTGCCGCCGCGAGCTTCGTCGGCGCCCAGCGTGGCGATGCCGTGACCGATGATTTCAAGACGAGCAACGGCTACACCGTGTTCCTGAGCGCGGCGGGCGATGTTGCCGCACCCGAAATGTTCGAGACCGCGCAGAGCGAAAATACCCTGATCACCTGGCTCATCCGCTTCGCCGGCCTGATTGGCATGTTCATCGGCTTCGCCATGATGCTGTCGATCCTCGGGATCATCGCCGACGTCATTCCCTTTGTCGGCTCGATCGTCGGCTTCGGCACCTCGGTCATCGCGCTGATCCTGACCCTGCTGGTGGGGCCGCTGGTCATCGCCATCGCCTGGATCGCATACCGGCCGTTCATCGCGATCGCCGTTCTTGCGGTTGGCGTCGCGCTGGCAGCGGGGCTGATCTATCTGCGGCGGGGCAAGACTGCGGCTGCGCCGCCGCTCGGGCGCCACGCCTGAGACGGTCTGTTGCGCTCGGGTGGCGACCGTCCTAAAACGGGACGCAAACTTGGGCGCCCCGTCCCTTCACGAGACATGGCGCCTGCCGATCGATCCCGCAGGCTGTCGAGCTTTCATGTTTCTGATATCCAAGATCTTCTGGCTTGTCGCCCAGCCGCTGTCTCTCGTTTTCCTCTTCCTGCTGCTGGCGCTGGTTTTTAGTGCTTTTGACATGCGGGGCGCCAGAGGCTTCTTTTCGGCGCTCGCCATCATCCTTCTGTTCGTGACCCTTTTCACGTCGATGGGTTCGGTGATGCTCCAGAAGCTGGAGGATCGCATCGCCCGCCCGGCGAGCCTGCCGGCCGATCTTTCCTGCATCATCATTTTGGGCGGGGCTTTCGAGAACGAGGTGATGGCCAGCCGTGGCGGCATCGAGTTCAATCAGGCGGCCGACCGTTTCATCGAAGGTCTGCGGCTGGCAAAGGATTATCCCGATGCCCGTATCCTGATCTCCGGCGGCGACGGTTCGTTCAGCGGCTCCTATCAGGGCGACGCGCACGCCGCCGAAAAATTCTTCACGACCTTCGGAGTTGCCGCCGATCGGCTTATCCGGGAGGGCGCGTCGCGCACCACCTTCGAGAACGCCGGCAATACACGCCAGATCTTGCAGAGCGAAGGCTTGTCCAACTGCGCGCTGGTGACCTCTGCATTCCATATGCCGCGCTCTGTCGGCCTGTTTCGCAAGCTTGGTATCGATGTCATTCCCTGGCCGACCGATTACCGCACGACGGGCAGGGTGGTTCTGTGGTTCGATTTCAGCCAGCCATCGCTGAATGCGCAACTGATGACGACAGCCATGCGGGAGTGGACCGGGCTGGTCGCCTATTATCTGGGCGGCAGGACCCATGCGGTTTTTCCCCGTTAAACAACTTCGGCAGGAAATCCGATGACTGTCTGGAAGAAGGACGACCATGGCTATACTTGAAATACTCGACTATGCCGGCGTCGCGGTTTTTGCAGCGACAGGCGCGCTTGCCGCCTCGCGGAAACATCTTGATGTCATCGGCTACATGTTCTTTGCTGCAGTCACCGGCATCGGCGGGGGGACACTGCGCGACCTCGTGCTGGGTGCAACGCCGGTCTTCTGGATCGAGAACCCGCTTTATCTTGTCGTTTCCTGCAGCGCGGGGCTGATCATTTATTTTTCCGCCCACCGCATGGGGTCGCGCTACCAGTTTCTCATCTGGCTCGATGCCGTCGGCCTCTCTGCCTATTGTGTCATGGGGGCAGCCAAGGGTCTTGCTGCTACTGGCTCACCGATCGTCGCCCTTGTCACCGGCGTGCTGACGGCGACATTCGGCGGGATTTTCCGTGATCTCTTGTCGGGCGAGCCGTCGGTTTTAATGCGGCCGGAGATCTATGTGACGGCGGCCATTATCGGCGCGGGTGTTTTCACAGGCCTCACTTATTTTGAGGCGCCGCTGATTATCTCGTCCGGACTCGGCATCCTCTCCGCGTTCTGCATCCGTGGTGCCGCGCTCAAATATGGTTGGACGCTGCCAGTTGGCGATCCTCGGCCGCCGCGCAACCCGGACGACGTGATCTGACCGGCCGTTGCCGCCGTTATAAATCGGAAGTGATGCTGGAAGGGACGGCTCAGCTGCGCTTGGCGCGCAGCCGGATCACGACGTCGACATGGGCGATTTCCATGCCTTCAGGCGGTTCGGGCAGATTGCCGATCGAAATGTTGTTGACTGGAATATCCAGCACTTCGTTTTCGCCTTCGACGAAGAAGTGGTGGTGATCGGAAACATTGGTGTCGAAATAGGTCTTGGCGCTTTCGACCGCCAGAACCCTTATCATGCCGGCTTCCGTGAACTGATGCAGGGTGTTGTAGACTGTGGCGAGCGAAACGGGCACGCCCGCGATAACGGCCTCTTCATGCAGTTCCTCGACCGTCAGGTGGCGGTCGCCCTTCGCAAAGATCAGCTCGGCAAGCGCCATGCGCTGGCGCGTGGGACGAAGGCCGTACTGGCGCAGGCGGTCTTCCGAACCGATTTCCAAAGCAGTCTTCATAAGATAGAGCCGGCCCTTCAGCCTATTGCGAAATGCATCTTCTGTGCCGATATAACTTTTAAAGAACACGCTTTCAATAGTTAGCAGGGGCCAAGACCAGCCAGTTCAGGCGAAAACGGCCCTATTCTGGGGGCAAAAGGCAATTAACTCTGGCTGTTGCAACACCCTTCATGTATGCGACGGCGGCATCAGGCCTTGTGTCCGGCAGAGAAAGCAGGGGCGTGCCGGTTCGAAGCGTTCGGCTTTCGCTTCAAATCCGCTCCGTCTTGCTCTACACAAAGTCAACGAAAAACCTTGCGCAGTGGGGAAACGACAGTCCATGACCAGACAATCCAGCTTCAACTATGAAGAAATTCTCAGCTGCGGTCGCGGCGAGCTGTTTGGTCCGGGCAATGCCCAGCTGCCGCTGCCGCCGATGCTGATGGTTCATCGCATCACCGATATTTCCGAGACCGGCGGCGCCCATGACAAAGGCTATATCCGCGCCGAATACGACGTGAAGCCGGATGACTGGTACTTCCCCTGCCACTTCCAGGGCAACCCGATCATGCCGGGCTGCCTCGGCCTCGACGGCATGTGGCAGCTCACCGGCTTCTTCCTCGGCTGGCTGGGTGAGGAAGGCCGCGGCATGGCGCTTTCCACCGGCGAAGTGAAGTTCAAGGGCATGGTTCGCCCCAACGTCAAGCTTCTCGAATACGGCATCGACTTCAAGCGTGTCATGCGCGGTCGCCTCGTGCTCGGCACGGCCGACGGCTGGCTGAAGGCCGACGGCGAAACCATCTACCAGGCAACCGACCTGCGTGTCGGTCTGTCCAAGGAAAAAGCTGCCTGAACCGCGGTCGATAAGCCGTAAGCAGCGACATTAAAGAAGAGGTCATCGACATGAGACGGGTTGTTGTCACGGGTCTGGGGATCGTTTCCTCTATCGGGAATGATGCACAGGAAGTCACCGCGTCGTTGCGCGAAGCCAAGTCCGGCATCTCGTTTTCCAACGATTTTGCCGAACACGGCTTCAAGTGCCAGGTCTGGGGCGCACCGAACATCGATACATCAGAGCTCGTCGATCGCCGCGCCGCCCGCTTTCTGTCGCAAGGCGGCACCTGGAACCATGTGGCGATGAAGCAGGCGATCGCCGACAGTGGCCTTGAAGACAAGGATGTTGGCGGCAATGAGCGCACCGGCATCATCATGGGCTCGGGCGGCCCGTCCACCCGCACGCTGATCGATGCGGCCGATATCACCATCAAGAACAACTCGCCAAAGCGCATCGGCCCGTTCGCCGTGCCGAAGGCGATGTCGTCGACGGCGTCCGCCACGCTCGCCACCTGGTTCAAGATCCATGGCGTCAACTATTCGATCTCGTCGGCCTGCTCCACCTCGGCGCATTGCATCGGCAATGCCGTGGAAATGATCCAGTGGGGCAAGCAGGACGTGATGTTCGCCGGTGGTCATGAAGACCTCGACTGGACCATGTCGAACCTCTTCGACGCCATGGGCGCGATGTCTTCTAAGTACAACGACACGCCATCCACTGCCTCTCGTGCCTATGACGTGTCGCGTGACGGTTTCGTCATCGCTGGCGGTGCGGGCGTTCTGGTTCTGGAAGAACTGGAACACGCCAAGGCTCGCGGCGCCAAGATCTACGCCGAAGTCGTCGGCTACGGCGCGACATCAGACGGCTACGACATGGTCGCTCCGTCGGGCGAGGGCGCCGTTCGCTGCATGCGTCAGGCGCTGGCCACGGTGAAGGGTGATGTCGATTACATCAACACCCACGGCACCTCGACGCCAGTAGGCGATTCCAAGGAAATCGGCGCGATCCGCGAAGTTTTCGGCTCCAAGATCCCGCACATCCAGTCGACCAAGTCGCTGACCGGTCATTCGCTCGGTGCAGCCGGCGTGCAGGAATCGATCTATGGTCTTCTGATGATGCAAGCCGGCTTCATCGGCGAAAGCGCCCATATCACCGAACTCGACCCGGAATTCGAGGGTGTTCCGATCGTGCGCAAGCGCATCGACAATGCCAGGATCGATACGGTTCTGTCGAACTCCTTCGGCTTCGGCGGCACCAACGCGACACTCGTGTTCCAGCGCTATAACGGATAAGACGATGACCGGCATCATGGCAGGAAAACGCGGCCTCATCATGGGTGTCGCCAACAATCACTCGATCGCCTGGGGCATCGCCAAGGCGCTGGCCGGTGCCGGTGCCGAGCTCGCCTTCACCTATCAGGGCGAAGCGCTCGGCAAGCGGGTGAAGCCGCTTGCGGCGGAAGTCGGTTCCGACTTCCTTGTTCCCTGCGACGTCGAAGATCTGGCATCGGTCGATGCCGTCATCGATGCGCTCAAGGAAAAGTGGGGCAAGCTCGATTTCGTCGTTCATGCCATCGGCTTCTCCGACAAGAACGAGCTGAAGGGTCTCTATGCGGACACATCGCGCGACAATTTCAGCCGCACGATGGTCATCTCCTGTTTCTCCTTCACGGAAATCGCCAAGCGTGCCGCGGCCCTGATGACCGATGGCGGCGCCATGCTGACGCTGACCTATGGCGGCTCGGTGCGGGTGATGCCGAACTATAACGTCATGGGCGTTGCCAAGGCGGCGCTGGAGGCTTCCGTGCGCTATCTGGCGTCCGACTATGGTCAGGACGGCATTCGCGTCAACGCGATCTCGGCCGGCCCGATCCGCACGCTGGCCGGCGCCGGTATCTCGGATGCCCGCGCCATGCTCTCCTGGCAGCAGAAGAATTCGCCAATGCGTCGCACGGTGACGATCGAGGATGTCGGCAATTCGGCTCTCTATCTGCTGTCTGACCTGTCGCGCGGCGTGACCGGCGAGATCCATTACGTGGATAGCGGCTACAACATCACATCGATGCCGGCGCTCGACGCGCTGCGCAGCGCCGATAGCGAGTAACTCGCAGCCTAAACGTCTGAAATTTGAACCGGTCTGTGCTCACGCGCAGGCCGGTTTTTTTGTTGCTCAGGCCAGCGCCCAGACGGCCAGCAGGACGGCCAGGATCACGACGGCAAATCCGAGGAATTGCACGATCTGTTTGCGTGTATCGCCGAGCACGGCAGGATCGATCGGCGGACGGCCGGTCTGGAAAGCAAGCGGCACTTCCGAGGTCAGCCCCTTGCCTTCGCCGCTCTTGATATCCTTGGCGATCACCTCCGCCACATCTTCGGTGACAGGCGGGCGGGCAGGTCCAAATCCCATAGTCTTGCTCCAACGAGCCGGCGCGTCCGGATGGATGCGACAAGGATATGCGGCAGGGAGAATGGTGAACCTAAACCGATTGCAACGCAACAGGCCCCGCAGAAATGTCGGGGTCGCAGGTTCAGCAACTTGGAATGCGCAGACAGGGCGGCAACAGTTGCCGCCCGAGCCCGAGAGGCGGCTTAACGGCGGCCCCAGAGAACCTTGAAGCGGGCGTTGCGGCAGGTCTCGCCCCATTCCTTGAAGCTTTCCTGCATCACCGGCTCATAGGGCAGGCCGCGATTGGCGACCAGCATCACGCGCCCGCCGATCTTCACCGCCTTGGCCGCCATGCGGATCATCGCCGCGCCAAGTGCCGGCTCGGCCGCCTGGCTTTCATGGAAGGGCGGGTTCATGATGATCAGGTCGAACTTGTCGCGCGGCTCTTCGCTGGTCAGATCCTGCCAGTGGAAGCGCGTCGGGATCTTCGGAGCATTGGCCGCCAGATTACCACGCGCCGCTTCCAGCGCATGGAAATCCGCTTCGAACAGATCGATGCCCTTGAGACCCGGCGATTTTTCCGCGAGCATCACCGAGAGGTAACCCCAGCCCGCGCCGAAATCGGCCGCATGGCCGGTAAAATCGGTCGGCAGACGCGAAGCGAGAAGCTCCGAGCCGGCATCGATCCGGTCATGGGAGAACATGCCGGGCGCGGTATCGAAGCGGCCTTCGACAACCAGCGGCTTCTTGGCAAAGCGTTCGATCACCGTATTGGCATCCGCATCCTGTGGACGGCCGAACCAGAAGGCGACGCCATGATATTTCGGCAGCGAGTCGCCGCCCCAGCCGAGCTGGGTGAAGCGCTTGCGCAGCGACTGGATACCGTCTTCCTTGCCGCCGGCAACGACGATCGTGCCGCCGACCTTGGTACGCTTCAGCGCTTCGGCGATCCGGTCTTCGTTCTCGCCCTTGTGCTTGCCGCAGAGAACCAGCGCCGCGTCATAGTCTTCGCCCTCGGGCGAGGTCGTGACATTCACACGTGTGGCGTGCAGGGCCTTGTGGAGCGGTTTCAGCGGCTGAACCGCGTCGATGGTGCCGGCAAAGCCTTCCGGCAGTCTGTAGCCTGCCTCGGCGCCAAGAAAGAGCACGCGCTCGCCTTCGCCCGGAGACGGCAGGGTGCCGTTGTCGAAGGGATAGAAAAGGGTTTTCAAAGTGTCGCGGCTCATGGCGGAAGTCCCGTGGAGGATAAAGAAAGGGCGCGGAACGATCTGCTCCGCGCCCGGGTATTTAGAAAGGACGCGAATGCTTATTCAGCAGCTTCGCCTTCGCCCTTGGCGATTTCCTTGCCGGTAGCCTGGTCGACGACCTTCATGGAGAGGCGAACCTTGCCGCGCTCGTCGAAGCCCATCAGCTTGACCCAGACCTTGTCGCCTTCCTTGACGACGTCCGAGGTCTTGGCAACGCGCTCGGAAGCCAGCTGCGAGATGTGCACGAGGCCGTCACGCGGGCCGAAGAAGTTGACGAAGGCGCCGAAGTCGGCGGTCTTGACGACCGTACCTTCGTAGATCTGGCCAACTTCCGGCTCGGCAACGATCGAGTGGATCCACTTGCGGGCCGCTTCGATTTCCTTGGCCGAAGAGGACGCGATCTTGATCGTACCGTCGTCTTCGATGTTGACCTTTGCGCCGGTCTTTTCGACAATTTCGCGGATGACCTTGCCGCCAGAACCGATGACTTCACGGATCTTGTCGACCGGGATCTGCATGACTTCGATGCGCGGTGCGAATTCGCCGAGCTGCGAGCGACCTTCGGTGATGGCGTTGGCCATCTCGCCGAGGATATGCTTGCGGCCGCCCTGCGCCTGGCTGAGCGCGACCTTCATGATCTCTTCGGTGATGCCGGCGATCTTGATGTCCATCTGCAGCGAGGTGATGCCGTCAGCGGTGCCGGCAACCTTGAAGTCCATGTCGCCGAGGTGATCTTCGTCGCCGAGGATGTCGGAGAGAACGGCGAAGCGGTCACCTTCGAGGATCAGGCCCATGGCGATACCGGCAACCGGCTTAGCCAGCGGAACGCCGGCGTCCATCAGTGCGAGCGAGGTGCCGCAGACGGTCGCCATCGAGGACGAGCCGTTGGACTCGGTGATTTCCGAGACGACGCGCAGCGTGTAGGGGAACTGCTCCGGGGTCGGCAGCATCGGGCGGATAGCGCGCCATGCGAGCTTGCCGTGACCGATTTCGCGGCGGCCCGGGGAACCCATGCGACCGGTTTCACCGACCGAGTAGGGCGGGAAGTTGTAGTGCAGCAGGAAGCGTTCCTTGTACATGCCGGTCAGGCTGTCGACATACTGTTCGTCTTCGCCGGTGCCGAGCGTCGCAACGACGATCGCCTGGGTTTCGCCGCGGGTAAACAGCGCCGAACCATGGGTACGCGGCAGGATGCCGACTTCGGACACGATGGCGCGAACGGTTTCCAGATCGCGGCCGTCGATACGGCTCTTGGTGTCGAGGATGTTCCAGCGAACAATCTTGGCCTGCAGGTGCTTGAAGACAGCGCCGATCACTTCAGCGGTGTACTTCGGCTCGACGCCTTCCGGCAGGAAGTGAGCCTTGACCTTGGCCTTGACGGCATCGACGGCAGCGTAGCGGTCAGCCTTCTGGGTGATCTTGTAGGCAGCGCGCAGTTCGGCTTCGGCAAGGCCGAGCATTTCGGCTTCGAGTTCCGAGTGGTCTTCCGGCTGGAAGTCGCGCGGTTCCTTGGCGGCAACTTCAGCGAGCTTGATGATCGCGTCGATCACCGGCTGGAAGCCCTTGTGGCCGAACATGACGGCGCCGAGCATGATCTCTTCGTTGAGTTCCTTGGCTTCGGATTCAACCATCAGGACGGCGTCCTGGGTGCCGGCGACGACGAGATCGAGAACCGACTCGTCCATCTCGTCGAGATGCGGGTTCAGGACGTATTCGCCGTTGATATAGCCGACGCGCGCGCCGCCAACCGGGCCCATGAACGGAACGCCGGAGATGGTGAGAGCAGCGGAAGCTGCAACCATCGACAGGACGTCCGGGTTGTTTTCAAGGTCGTGCTGAACGACGGTCACGACGACCTGGGTGTCGTTCTTGTAGCCTTCCGGGAAGAGCGGGCGGATCGGGCGGTCGATCAGGCGGGAAACCAGCGTTTCGTTTTCCGACGGACGGCCTTCGCGCTTGAAGTAGCCACCGGGGATCTTGCCGGCGGCGTAGGTCTTTTCCTGGTAGTTGACGGTCAGCGGGAAAAAGTCCTGGCCCGGCTTGGGAGCCTTGGCCGAAACGACGGTCGCGAGAACGACGGTTTCGCCGTAGGTGGCGAGAACGGCGCCGTCAGCCTGACGGGCGATCTTGCCGGTTTCGAGCTTGAGCGGGCGGCCGGCCCATTCGATTTCTACCGTGTGGGTATCGAACATATCTTGTCCTTCTATGCGGGGCTCTTGTCCGCGTCGCTGCCGTAGAGGACAGGCGCGAGCGGCATCGGATCCCGCAAATATGACGCATCATGGGCAAGACAACAGGAGGCTTCGTCATTTCAGCGCGGTTGCGCCGAAGCATCCTGCAATCCTGCCCCATGACAGGTCATCGGTTGTTCCGCAGCGCCGGCCCATCCGGGCTGCTGGAAGGAATTGTCTCGCCGGGGCGCCAGAGCGGCAGCCTTGAGGCGAAGAACGGGAAAATCCCCGTCAAAAGCGACCGGCGGACGTTCTTGTCGAACGTCCGCCGGAAGCGAAGTCTTAGCGGCGGATGCCGAGAGCCGTGATCAGCTTGGTGTAGCGCGCTTCTTCTTTCTTCTTGAGATAATCAAGAAGCGAACGGCGGCTGGAAACCATTGCCAGAAGGCCACGACGCGAGTGGTTGTCCTTCTTGTGGTCCTTGAAATGGCCGGTCAGGTTGTTGATGCGCTCGGTGAGGATGGCAACCTGGACTTCCGGAGAACCCGTATCGCCTTCGACGGTCGCATATTCCTTGATCAGCGCAGCCTTGCGCTCGGCAGTGATCGACATCGGTGATCCTTTCTGAAATGGAGGACTTGGGTCGCCAACCGCC
>JAVBSF010000164.1:0-7307 GCA_031556925.1 Pararhizobium sp. | reverse complement strand
GAGCATAGCGGCGCCTATTCCTATCCAGGTTAGCTTAGATTTCATGGTGTCCTCTTCTTTATTGCGATTGAAAAAATTATCAGTGAAATGCTGCCTAGCAGCCCCAAAATACCTAAGGCTAAAAGAAAGCGGATAGTGTAGATTTTTAAGAATATGGGGAACCAGCCTATTCCAGCTTGCCCCATCAATTCCATGAGCTCTGGGGTGGCCTCCAGCTGTGCGGCAAACTGACTATTTGCGAGATTGCCAAGCTGAGCATAAACAGACTCCATGGTGATGATGAATCCTAAGGCAAATATCACGCCCAATGCCAGCGTGAATATTGCTATTCCTTTTAACAGCTTTGCTGTCCAGAAAACTCGTTTTTTAGCCAAGCTAGAGTTAGCTTGGCGATTAGTCTTCTTGACTCGAGCTGCGAAATCAAGCGGGTCTATTTGGCTCAAGAATAATCACTTATCCAAAGACAAGGAATAACAACGAAAGGACGCCTAGACCAGCCACCAGCAAAAACGCTAAGGGTTTATCATAGATAGAAGCCACAACCGCATCTTTGAATGAGACTAGAGGTTTCCTTTTCTTTTCGATGCCGTAGAAAGCTTGTCGAACATCTCCAAGAGATTCGTTGAGAGTTTTAGTAAACTCCTTAGTGAGGATAAAATCGACGGATTGACCTTCCGAGGCCTCAATACGAAGAATCGGCGGATCGTTTTTCAAGTCTCGCTTAGATCTAAGTTTGCCATCCTCGCTTCGAAGATTTTGAATAGACCAGGCTAACATTCCATCGCCTTGCTGGAAGATAGCGTAGGTTTCATCCGCGTCTACAGTCTCTTCACGGTATGCACTGACAACGATCTCATCATCGTTAGCGGGGATAGATTCGCTTTCTAGCGGCTCAACGACAATATCCTCAGCAGTCTTATTGGTCTTTTTAGCCATTGGTGTAAACCTCACAAGTCATTAAAGTTTTATATCAAGCAATCGCTTGATTTTAAAGCTCTCATTCAGCTGGAGCCATGAGATTAGCGTCTGGTGAAGAGATTTTCCAATCGGTCTCGGACCAAGTAGCTAACAAGTAGGGATAATCCTCAAGGTCATCTATAGCCCAAACTAGCCATGTTCCGTCTGTTTGAAGAGATAGCGTAATAGTCACTGTTTCAAAGTTTTCATCTTGATAGTGAGTCCAGGTAGCCGTTGTAGCGCTGGGGTTATCGCTCTTAAAAAGATCAGTAGTGCTAGTGAAGGATACTTGAACATCTACCAGCGTCTGATCTGCATTTTCATAGGGCGTTCCGCTTTCGACTAGAACATCACTTACGCTATAGCGTAGCAGTTGACCGCTCCAGTCTGGATAATAAGAATCAAGTCTAGCAGCGTAGTAATCGGTGGAATCTAATTCTCCTCGGGGATCTATATGAGCCATGAGGGTGTCTTCATAAATCTCCCCTCGAGAGACTCCAAAACCTTCGTTCTCGTAAGCTCCACCATTATCGTTAGTCAACTTACGAACATAGTCAAATGATTGACCTGCTATGGCCTCTTCGCTTAAGCCAAATGTTCCAGCGTTAGTGACAAAAAGCTCTGCGAGTGTTTTGGCGCCCGAGATCTCAGTCTCAGTAGCTTTCGCCTCTTTAATTTCAGATTCCCGCTGTGAAGCAAAAACTCCTGAGAGAACTATTAACCCGATGATTACAGCTATAATCCCTGTGCCTATTGCTAACCAGCGGATTACTTTTTTCTTTTGTTCTGGATCTACTGGAGTACTCATGAGCCTGCTTCATAGCTCTCTTCGGTGGTGGCAGCGACTCCATCGGGAAGAATTAGATCGCCATTCACGACGAACCACTCGTCGGTTGCGAGTACACCTAGAGTGTCCTCAAATTCGAAGACATACCATTGACCGGCGCTCTTATCGAAGCGAATAGTGAGCTCACCTTCAAAGGTTTTAGTTGAAACCACAGTTTTTGCATCAACAAAATTTCCGTCATCTCCCATATAGCTCATGGTGGAAGAAACGTAAGAGAGGGTGGATGCGAGTGGAACAGTAACCTCTACAAGAGTGTTGTTACCGATGGCAATCGGTTTATCAGGAATTGAAACATCGCCGGCCAAAGCAGTCTCAACTGAGAACGGGGCATTGTATGCTGATCCGTTAATCGCTGAGTCGTAGTCCATGCTGTTAGTAAGCACACGCATGGATGTCTTAAGATCATCCTGAGTAGTGTATTCTTGTGAGTAGAAGAACTCGTCTGTTAGAGGTCCGCCGCTGTTGTCCGGGTTTTTAATGAGCTCTGGATACCACCCATAGTTTCCCATGTCACTGACGAATTTCTTCGTTGTAGCCTCAATAGCTGACTTCTCACCATCGGTTAAAGCTGTGTCCACATTCGCGGCGGGGCCAGTTGCTTCTGTTTCATCTGGCTTCTGAGTAATTAAACCTATAGCTACAATAGCTACAGCTACAGCAGCAACTACACCAGCAATGATGAAAATAATTCGCTTATTCATAAGTTCCTCCGGCGCTAATTTTACCGTAGCTTACCACCAGCTGTTCGCCTTCCAGAAATCGTAAGCCTCTTTCCAGGAGCCATAGCGACTCTTAGCGTAGCCATCTCCCCATTTCAGATTATCTACTGGATTGTATCCATCTCCAGGTACCTTGCTACAGGGTAGAGCCTGAACTAGTCCGCAGGCGCCAGAACTCGCATTGGTTGCTTTTGGATTCCAGCTGCTCTCGTGAGATACGATGTAATCAACATAAGTCCAATCGGACTCAGCTATACCGGCTTGTGTCATCCAGTCGGTCTTATCGCCGGTGCCGCCAGTGTAGGCTGGCCCCGTTGCGGATCCGTCGCCGCCGGCCCATGTTGGCACTGGTCCCAGGTCTGGCATAGGCTCCTGATCTGGGGCGCCTTCTGCAGCGCCCTCGAAGCTTCCAGTGATGAATGTTCCTTCGAAACCTTCACTCTTCGGTAGAGCCCAGCCAGTGATTTGACCACGCATGGTTTCTGAGATTACTCGTGGACCGCCACCAACGTTACCGAATACGATTCCACCGCCGCTCCAGTTGTCGATGACGAGCTCATCTGTCAACATTACGAAGGTGTGACCTGCAACGGTACCATAGTCAATTGAAACTATTGCTCCAGCGGGAGGTCTCGACAGGCTAACACCGGCACCTGATGTTCTACCGCTATTGAAAGCGTAAGACTCATACATTTCAGGATGGTTTTCCCAATTGCTTTCAGCGTTGTTCACTCCATTGTAATTGATGAGATATGGAGATAAACCGTAGATAAATGCCACAATGTTTGGACATGCTGCTCGCCAAGCGTTAGAGGAGAGATTCGATTTACCGGAGCCTGGAGCACCTGGAGCTAAATCATAAAGCGGTCCTGATTCTCCACCATACTCCGAGTAATGCTTTTGAAGCCAATCGGCGCGTTGAGCTAATCTCTGCTGCATGGCTCCAGCTGCCGAGCCACCTTGGGTTGATGTCTGTGTGGTTCCGTGGACCTGCGTTCCAGCAACTACTCCTACAATTATTGCGCCAATGATTACTACAACTGCGAGGACAATCCAGATGTAGGGATTAGCCAAGAAAACGAAACCACTTTTGATGGCTGTAAAGGTAGCCATCACATCTGTTTTAAGCTTACCGGCTAGGGTTGCTGCCTTCTGCGTTTTGTCTACAACTTCTTGAGCACCCTCTGGAACAGCATCCTTAGCCTTCTGAGTCGCCCAATCTGTTGCGGCACCTTTTATTCCGCCGCCAGAGAGAACACTTCTAGCGGCATCCGCCCTATCTATCTCTTGCTGCGGTAAATCGCTGTCTTGGTATTCCACATCGGGATCGTAGTTGGGATCCTGTGGGACAGAATCGGCATCATGGTCTACAGGCTCATAATCATAGTAGTAGTCCTGATTGCCGTCAGGGTTTTGTGTCTCATTACTCATCGGCTCTCCGGGGTGCCGCTATCACTCTCTTGGCTTGTTTCCAGAGGGTGGACGATTGGGTAACCCTGATCCGCCACGACCTTGCTGGCCGCTTGCTGGACGCTGGGGTGTTTTATTACTATCAGCGGTGGAGTTATTCCTGGGTGCTGTTGGTAATCCTCCGCCTCTGTTTTGTCGTGGCCCATCGGATGAGCCAGCTTGAGGCCTTGGTGCCTCAGGGGCACTTTCGTTAGACCTCTCTGCGAGCTTTCTGCTCGCGGCATTTTTAGCAATATCCACTACATCTCGACCGTTGTGCTCCCGAATGGCGTCTTTGACAAGCCTGTCAACCGCTTGTAGTTCGCCTTCAGTAAGCTTCTGATCAGCGCGCTCTAGTCGGGCTTCGACCTCTTTCATGAGTGCGCGGACATGAGGAGTTGTCTTGCCCGAGTTACCTTGGGCAATAAGCTTGTTTGCCTTTTCAACGAGATCATTCATCTTTCTCTCGGTTGCTGGATCACCTAAAAGATCTTCAGCTAGTGAGTCGCTGAGCTTGATCTCATTAGTTTTATTGATTGCGCTCAAGTTTTCTAGTGCTTTGTCGAGCTCTTTCTGAGCTTGTTCAGTTGTTTTGTTTTTCCTAGCCTCAAGCGCTCTTTCGTTCGCCACTCTTGCGCTTTCTTGAGCCTTTGTCAGTTTTGCTTGAGATTTCGCAAACTCTTCAGCTGCCTTTTGTGCCATTGCTTTTTGCTCGGCCGCAAAGGATCTTTCAGTTTCAGTTGAAGAATCCGAGAGGTTTCCAACGGCCGCCAATTCCGCCTGGCGAGTCTCTTCGAATTTAGCGCGAGCCGCCGCGTCCTCGGCCTGGGCTTTCTGAAGTGCTTCGTTAGCGAGCTGACGAGTCAGGTGGGCATCGCCAGACAGGAGTCTACCGCCAGCATCCTCACGCTCGGACTTTCTAAGCTGAGCTAGTGCATCAGCTGCAGCCTTTTCTGCAGCTGCAATTTCTCCGGCTCGAGCATCCGCGCGAGTACGAGCAGTCTCTACATCTAGCTTGGCGATTGTATTTTGGCCAAATTGCTGCTCAGCGAGACGTGTTCTATCTCCTCGCTCAGACTGACCTACACCGGCTAGCTCGTTACCATAAAGCTCGTTAACTTTCGCGTTGAGCTCTTCAGACAGACCGGCGCTCTTACCCGCCTGGACACCAGCACCAGCTTGAGACTCTTTGAGAATGTTATTAATGTCCTTCTGAGAGGTAATGCTTCCGGCTGTAATGTCCCTGTGAGCCTTGCTGAGGGATTCTGCTTCCGCCGCGAGGAACTCCGCATCGCTCTTGGCTTTACCAGCGCTCTCGAGAAGCTCCTTAACCTTTCGCTCCTCAACACGGTATTCGGCATGAGCTTCATCAAATTTATTCTGAGCTTCAGTTACCCGATTACCGAGTGCTTGAGAGTCTCTGAGGACATCACGATCAGCAGACTCACGCAGTCGAGCCTTCTCAAGCTCCTTGGCTTCTGGCGAAAGAGTCCTAGAGTTATCAATGGTTTCGAACTTCTTCGCAAGTGCTTCCTCTTTGCCCTGGTCGAACTTATTGGCAGCTTCTGAACGAGCCTCTGGAGAGTACACTGCAGAGTAAATTTCGTTCTTCTGCTCAAGCTTGAAGCTCAAATCGTCTCTAGTTTTTTGAGCTTGAGCAATTGCTGTAGGATCACCAGTAGCCCTGGCCTGGCTTAAGTCTCTTTCTGCCTCAGCTAGGTTGAGCTCCATACCTTTCATTTGGACATGCTCACTCATAATGCCCTCATTGGTGAACTTATCCTCAAATTGCTTCGTTTGGATTCGGAGCTCTTGATTGAGCTCATTTCCGTAAAGCTTTGCCTCCTGAACGGCGGTTTTATCCCCACGCTTTTCAGCCTGCTCTAGCTTAACGTTATTGCGGGCGATTTCTTGGCGCGTGTTGGCGATTCTGTCGTAATAGGGCTTGTAGTTCTCTTGCATGGGGTTGAGATTAAGCTCTATCTCATTTTTGAGGTTAGTCTCTCCGAGGTCACTAAGAATGCTCTTATTGTCCTGAATCGAGCTGTTCACAGCTGCCTCTTCAGCCTTAGCTTCTTGAACTTCTTTTTCTGCATCTTTAACTTGATCGGACTTAATCATAGCTGAATCAACGGCGGCGCTAGCATTTTCCTCTAGCCTAGTGGCTTCAGCTGCAGCTGCGGTAGCCTCATCTCGCTTACTCTTGCTGGTCTTGTAAAGATCATTTTCATTGTCCGTGCTGATCGCATCCATAGCCTGAACTGTTCGGCCAATGACTCCACGATTACCTCTAAGCTCTCGCATGGCTGCTGCCTTCACACCGGTGCCTACGCCGGCTCCAGTTACAGCACCAGCAATCGCACCGGCAGCAACTGCGCGTCCAGGGCGCACAAAGTTGTTACCGAACTTCTTGCTGCCGTTGAGCATGTTTTCAGTCATGTCAGCAGTCTTTTCGCCACCCATTTCAACTCGACTGAGGAGACTGATTAGCTCCTTGCGGTACATGAGTAGAGCCATGGTGATGAGCACGATGAAGAGAATTGAAACGATGAAATTGTCAGCGGTTCCAAGAATTGCGCCGTAGAAAGTAATTGCGATGAGTAGGAATACGGCAGAAACCATATACTTAAGTAAGTTACTCACGACTTGCTCTACCCATCCAAGCATCAATTTTTTACCTCTACCCGGGTGCATTCCGAGGAGGAAGAATACTGGAGCGAATGCCATCATAACCACTGCCATCACGTAGTAAACAAGCGCTAGGACAGAGACAGAAACAATAAGGATTGATCCGACAATGGACATAATTGCGGCTAGAGCACCCATACCCATTTTGCCCCAGTTAGTGCCTGCAGCGTTGAAGTACGAGGTAGCCAGCGATTCATTTGCAGGCAGCCTAGACATGACAGTCATCCATTGATTGTCATAGCTCATGGTTGCGCGCTCTACAGAGCCACCGGTTGCATTGATCTTCATAAAAAGATCCCAAACTGCAAGGTTACAAATTGTTCCCGAACTTCCCGACCCTGTTAGGCCATTTCCTTGGAATGTGGTACCCATAGCGTGATAGCTCGAGTTGGTCTGAAGGTTAACGCAGATAGCATTTGGATCCCCGGCTCCGAAGGTGTTATTGACGCCATTGTAGCCATTTCCAGAAAGAAGCTCGCTAACCGTCATTCCTGAAGCGCCGTCAATGGTGGAGTCTAGATCGAGCTGGCTTAGGCTCACTCCATATGCACCTTGTGCATAGGGTTCTAGCACGAACGCTGACCAGATAGAACAGGTCATGCTCCCCACATAAAGAGTTGCGGTTTGCTCAACGCTAGAGGTGTTAG
>JAVBSF010000438.1:0-7055 GCA_031556925.1 Pararhizobium sp. | reverse complement strand
CAGCACCTTGAAAATGATCTGCAGCGGCGTCGCGCCCATGGCCTGCGCCGCCTCGATCAGACTTTGATCGACCTCGCGCATCGCGGCCTCGGCAAGACGGGCGTAAAGCGGGGTGATGTCGATCGTCAGCGGCACGATGGCTGCGGCCGTGCCGACCGTCGTGCCGGCCAGCAGTCGGGTCAGGGGAATGATCGCCACCATCAGGATGATGAAGGGCGTGGAGCGGATCAGATTGACGACCGTGCCGATGACCCGGTTCAGCGCCGGGCGCTCAATAAACTGGCCCTTGTCGGTGACGACCAGCAGCACACCGAGCGGCAGCCCGACGAGCGTGGACAAGAGGGCTGCGACACCGACCATCGTCGCCGTCTGCAGGATGGAATCAAGAAGCAGCGCGACGAGTGCCGGCGGCAGAAGATCGGACAGCATGGCCGATGACCTCTCCATGGAGACCGAGGGAAGACAGATGGGCGAGAATGGCGGGCAGGCGATCGCCCGCCTCCGGCAGCAACAGCGTCAGGATGCCGAGCGGCCGCTCATCGATGTAATCGATGCGGCCGTGCAGGATCGAGGCCCGGATGCCGAAGCGGATGGCGAGATCGGCGACGACAGGCTCTTCCGCCGCATTGCCGGTGAAGACCACGCGCAGCACCGGCGCAGTATTGGCAGAGGGCTCGGGGCTCAGGCGCCCGGCGATCTGCGGTGGCAGATCGTGAGCGACGATCGACGACAGGAAGGACCGCGCGACCGGTGACTTTGGAAAGGCGAAGACATCGAAGGTCGGGCCGCTCTCGACCACCTGCCCGTGTTCCAGCACGGTCACATGGCTGGCGATGGCGCGCACCACATCCATCTCATGGGTGATGAGGACGATGGTCAGGCCGAGACGACGATTGATATCCTTCAACAGCGAGAGGATCTGTTCCGTCGTTTCAGGATCAAGCGCCGAGGTCGCCTCGTCCGAGAGCAGCACCTTGGGATCGAGCGCCAGCGCGCGGGCAATGCCCACACGCTGCTTCTGGCCGCCGGAAAGCTCGACCGGATAGGCGTCCGCCTTGCTGGAAAGGCCGACGAGATCGAGAAGCACGGGAATGCGCTTGCGGATGTCCTCCTTCGCCACGCCGGCAATCTCCAGCGGCAGGGCGATATTGCCCGCCACCGTCCGCGACGACAGCAGGCTGAAATGCTGGAAGATCATGCCGATATCGCGCCGGGCGCCGCGCAGGCCCGCGCCCGACAGGCGGGTGATATCGTGGCCGGAAACCTCGATCCGGCCGGAGGTCGGCACCACCAGCCGGTTGAGGCAGCGAACCAGCGTGCTCTTTCCCGCGCCGGAACGTCCGATAATGCCGTGGATATCGCCTTCGCCGACGGAAAGCGA
Source organism: Pararhizobium sp. (assembly GCA_031556925.1). Lineage (GTDB taxonomy): Bacteria > Pseudomonadota > Alphaproteobacteria > Rhizobiales > Rhizobiaceae > Pararhizobium. Next base: position 5,674 of record JAVBSF010000438.1, on the reverse strand, counting down.
CACCCTGTCGAGCACGGGGCCTGCCTGCTGGTCATAAACCATGGTCAGGTCTTCGACACGCACCACCTGACGCTGTGTCGGGCTCGACAAAGCGGTCGGGGATGGCGTTGTGGTATCTTCGGAACGAAGCACTGGAGAAAGAGCAAGCGTCGTCATCGGCTTACCAGACGGGAATGACGTTGCCGCCGAACTTGACCTCGATGAACGACTTCACCTCCGGCGACTGGTAGGCTTCGACCAGCGTCTTGACCCAGGGCGCGTCCTTGTTCTTCTCGGCGACGCCGATCAGGCAATGGTAATCCGACAGCTGGTCTTCGATGAGGATGCTGTCGCGGGTCGGAACCAGGCCGGCGCTCAAGGCGAAATGCGAGGTGATGACCGAAAAATCGACATCTTCCAGCGAACGCGGCAGCTGCGCGGTTTCGAGCGGAATGATCTTGATGTTCTTCGGATTTTCGATGACGTCGAGTTCGGTGGCATTGAAGGTGACGCCGGGCGTGAGCTTGATCAGACCGCCCTTTTCGAGAAGTTTCAGCGCCCGGCCGAGATTGCTCGGATCGTTGGGGATCGACACCTGCGCGCCTTCCGGAAGTTCGGCCAGCGTCTTGACTTTCTTCGAGTAGCCGGCCATCGGCAAAAGCACCGTCTTGCCGGCGGAGACCACGGCAAGGCCGCGGTCGCGGTTCTGCTGGTCGAGATAGGGCGTGTGCTGGAAGCCGTTCGCATCGAGATCGCCGTCATTGGTGGCCGGGTCGATCAGCGCGCCGTCGGAAAATTCGATGACCTCGATATCCAGCCCCTTGGCCTTGGCGACCGGAACGATGGCTTCGGCGATCTGCGCATGCGGGCCGGCGGTGACGCCGAAGCGAATCTTTTCCGCTGAGGCCGACGCGGCCGTTCCCAGGAACAGGGCCAGCGCCGGCAGAATGAGCAGCGAACGGTAATTGCGTTTCATCAGATGGTTTCCCCTTTTACGGCATGGATGGAATGAGAAGAATTCGGGATCACGAGGCGGCCTTCCAGCCGCGCTGCTGACGCCAGGCCGCAAGCCTGCGCACCGCCTCGTTCAAGGTCTCGGTGCGCTTGGCGAAGCAGAAGCGGATGTGGCTGGTGACATCCCGCTTGCCGTAGAACGACGAGATCGGCACCGGCGTCACGCCCGCTTCCTGCGTCAGCCGGCGCGAAAAGGCGAGATCGTCTTCCTGTGGCGCGAACCGGCTGCGGTCGGCCACGGCGAAATAGGTGGCCTCGGCAGGATCGACAGCGAAGCCCGCCGCCCGCAATCCGGCCACCAGCAGATCGCGCCGGGCCGCAAGTCCGGTCTTCAACCCGTCGAAATAGCTGTCCGGCAGGGCGAGACCGACCGCGACGGCCGCCTGCAAGGCCGGCGGCGTCGTAAAGGTGATGAACTGGTGGGCGCGGGCGATGGGCCGCAAGAGACCGGGAGCCGCCGTGACATAACCGACTTTCCAGCCGGTGACGGAAAAGGTCTTTCCGGCCGAGCCGATACGCACCGTCCGGTCGCGCAGCTCCGGCAGGAAGAAGGGCGAACGATGACGCGCGCCGTCGAAGACAAGATGCTCGTAAACCTCGTCCGACACGATGGTCAGCCCATATTTCAGGACGACATCGCGCAGGGCCGCCAGCTCTTCGCCGTCGAAGATCTTGCCGATCGGGTTCATCGGCGTGTTGAGCACGATGATTTTCGTGCGCGGCGTGATCGCCGCTTCCAGTCTGTCTGCCGTCAGGCGCCAATGGGGCGGCTCCAGCCGTACCGGGACAGGCACCGCGCCGGCGCGGCGGATCAGGAGATTATAGGCGTCGTAAACCGGCTCGAGCACGATCGCTTCGTCGCCGGTATCGAGCAGGCCGAGAAAGGCATCCGTCAGCGCCTCGGTCGCGCCGGAGGTAACCAGCACCTCCTGCTCCCAATCGACCGTCTCGCCGAAGAACCGCAGCGTATTGTCCGCGACCGCCTTGCGCAGCGCCGACAAGCCCATCATCGGCGGATATTGATGCGGGCCTTCGCGCAGCGCGACGACCGCCGCCTCGATCAGCTCCTGCGGCTCAAGCGCCTCGGGAAAACCCTGTCCGAGATTGATCGATCCCGTCTCGGCGGAGAGCCGCGACATCTCTTCGAAGATGGAGGTACCGGCGGCACCGAAGACGGAGTTGACCATAACGTCGCAAAACCATTGAACGATTTACAATGGCGCCGAAGGTATTATCTATAATTTCTATAGGCAAAGAAATTTATTCTCCGCAGGGCCAATCCGCGAGAAAAGCTGGACTTCTTGCAGCTCCGGCGGCAGTCGGCGGTTTTCCTGCACGTTTCATTGCCTGCCGGCAAAGCGCCGGGGTTTCGATCCCTTGCCGGCCGTCACCGGCTCATGGAAAAATATTCCAGCACCTGAACGTCAGATGATGCTTACCGCGCCGCTTGCCCCTTCTTGCCGTTGAAGACGTCGTGACGTGGAGTTTTCTGTTGTGACAAACGAAAAATCTGATTTACTGCTATCTGCTGTGTGGCATCGAGGGGATATTGCCAATGGAGTGGACGCGCAGGAATCTTTTGCTTGGTGGTTTAGCGTTATACGGCACGAGCGCAGTTCAGAACGAAGCTTTCGCCGCAGCCGCTTCCTATTTCTCCGGTACGGCCGTCGATAACGGCGTCACGTACAACCGTACGAACTTCGCCAAGATCGACCCGAAATGGCGCCGTCAGGTCGTCAAATATTTCAGCACCGAGCCGATCGGCACCGTTGTCGTCGATACAAGGCATCATTTCCTCTACCTGATCATGGAAAACAAGACGGCGATCCGTTACGGCGTCGGCGTCGGCCGCGAAGGCTTCAAATGGTACGGGCGCGCCACCATCGATAACAAGACATTGTGGCCGCGCTGGACGCCGCCGCCGGAAATGCGCAAACGCCATCCCGAACTGCCGGAATTCGTGGACGGTGGCTCGCCGAAAAACCCGCTCGGCCCCCGCGCCATGTACCTGCTGCGCGATGGCGTCGATACCGGTTACCGTTTCCACGGCACGCTGGAGCCCGGCAGCATCGGCAAGGATGCGTCGAGCGGCTGCATCCGCATGTTCAATGAAGATGCCATCGACCTTTATCAGCGTTGCCCCATCGGGACGGCCGTGCAGGTCTTGCCGCATATCGCCGACCAGGCACCCCAGGTCAGCGAAGCAACCCCGGTCGAATAAGGAAAATCACCCGATGTCTGTTATGACCGGTTTCACAAGCCGCCTCACCGTCGCGGCCATGCTTCTCTCGCTCGCCGCCTGCACCACCCCCGATATTTCCGCTGTCGAAGAGCCCGCCCCGGTCCCGATGACCGGCAACACCAACGATCCCGCCCCCGGCTTTGAAAATGTCGCGGCGGGCAGCGAGGAGGATTTCATCCTCAATGTCGGCCGCCGCATCTATTTCACGCAGGATTCCGCCGCGCTCGATTCCGTCGCCAGGACGACGCTGGACAATCAGGCCGCATGGCTCAACGCCAATCCGCGCTGGCTGATCAAGCTGCAGGGCTTTGCCGACGATTCCGGCTCCGCGTCCAAGATGGTGACCCTGTCGCAGAAGCGCGCCGATGCGACGATGGCCTATCTCGCCTCCAAGGGGGTCGCCGCCAACCGCATGTGGGCCAAGGGCTATGGCAACGACCGCGAAGTGCGCGACTGTACCGACCGCTCCTGCAAGGTCCAGAACCGCCGCGTCGTCACCAACCTGCGCACGACGCGGGACTGACGGTCGGATTGCGAGGCGGAAGGCCGCCTATTCGCCTTCCGCCGGCCACATCCGGGCACCATGCAGGATGCGCAGAATCCGGATTCTATCCGCCGTGACCACATAGGCAGCGATATAGGCTGTTCTGGGAATGACAAGCTCGCGCGTTCCGGCAATGCGGCCGGGCCGGCCGCTTTCAGGAAAGTCGAGCAGGCGACGCGCAGCGCGGACGATCTCGTCATCGACATGAACTGCGGCCGGCGGATTGTCTTTTTCGATGTGGCTGAAAATGGCGGCGCGATCGTCAAGCGCATACCGCGCCCAAACGAGCCTCATCGATCAGCTGACCTCGTCCTGCGCAAGACCGCAAGCCGCCGCTCCCGGAAGACGGCCTCTGCCTCGCTGTCGTCGAGGTCGGGACGAGTGTCTTCCAACGCTTCGAGAACCTTCGTCCGGAACCAGACATCGTAGGCGTCACTATGGCTGATCAGCTCAAGTGGTATGGCGCCTTCATTTGCCGTGCGGGTCAGAAGAATGCGAACGGCATCCGAAACGGTCAAACCCATGCTTTCCAGAACCACCGTGGCGCGTTCCTTCACAGCGGCATCGATGCGCGTCTGAACAAGTGCATTTGAAGCCATGAAAGTATCTCCTTGTTCACAAGGTAATACATTTGCATGACAAACTCCAGCATCCACGCACCATCTCAAAACCCGTACATCAGATGCCCCGTCCACCAGCCGGCCTCGCTTGAAAAGCGGATCAGCACCAGGATCACCGTCGCGACGATACCGCCGATGAACAGCGGCGTCGCGTAGCGGACCTGAAAGGGTGAACCCGGACCGGCGGCCGGCACCTGCGGCTTCAAGACGAAAAGCGGGACCAGCAGGAGAATATCGAAAATCAGCGTCAGCACCGGCCATGGCGGCATGGAATATCCGGTGGCTGGGATAAAAACCTTCCAGAGACAACGCAATATTATATAGGCCGATATCACCGCAAGCGCGGTCGGCGCTTTCCCTCCCGTGTCAGCAGCAGCCATGGCGCCCTCCCGGATGTGGTCTGCGCCATGACACCACATCGGGGCGTGCTTGACAACCGGACCCGAAAAGGCCCGGCTCCCTGTCGATACGTGGACTGCCGTCCAGCGATCACGCCGCCAGATGCTCGAACAGCCGGGCAACCGCTTCCGCGCCCGGATCGGCATGGCCTTCCAGCTGTTTGGCATTGATATAGACCGCGCGGCCCGCCTTTGCCTTCACCAGCTTCGCGGTGGAATCCGCACCGGCACGCGCCGCCTCGGCGGCTGCCTTGATGCCGTTTGCCAGCGCGTCGAGGGCGGGGGCGAGCGCATCGATCATCGTGCGATCGCCGACGCCGGCGCCGCCGATTTCCTGGATACGGGCAAGCCCGGCCTTCAACGCATCGCGCATCGGCAGGCCGCTGGAGGCGCCGTCTCCGGCCGCGGCAAAGAAGATCGCGAGCAGAACGCCGGAGGAGCCGCCCATGGTCTGGCTGAGCTCGAGACCGATCGCGCGGTAAAGCTGCGTCTGGTCGGAAAGCGGCAGGCGGTCCATGGCCTTGATCAGGGCGCGTGCCGCACCCGCGAGCGTGGAGCCCGTGTCGCCATCGCCGGATTTGGCATCGAGCGCATTCAGATCCTGCTCGGCTGAGATCAGCACATTGCAGCAGTTGATCAGGAATTCGCGCGTCGGGCGGTGGTCGGACGGCAGTGGCGTAATCGGCTTCAGGCCATCCGGCAGCGCCGTGACGGCAATCGGACTGATGGCGTGCAGGCCCGGCCATGCGGAAAGCGCAACCGGCGTGGCCAACGCATCCAGATCAGCCTTTTCCGCTGGATAGAGCGAGACGGAAAAGCCCTGCATATCCAGCGACGTCATCATCGGCGCGGGGCCGACGACATGGGTGATGTGCTT
>JAVBSF010000461.1:0-5369 GCA_031556925.1 Pararhizobium sp. | reverse complement strand
TACACAAACTGGGCGTGAACCGAAGTTCACGCCCAGCTCATCACCAAACAAAACGAGGAGCAATCTTTTGGGGAATCATTCCTCGCGTCAATCATCCAAAGTAATAATACCAAGGTTTCTGCTGCTCTACCGTTTTCGTAGAAAAAGAATATGAAACTTTTTTAATGAGCGAAATGTTGGTTAGAAAACTCTTAGAACTTAAGGAGAGCTTATAGCTATGTTGTACCACGTGAACCCTAAAACCGGTGACGCCGGCGAATGCCGCTCGAAGAAGGGTAAGTGCCCTTTCGGCTCCGCTGATGAGCATTTCACCAGCAAGGAGGCAGCTCGAGCAGCTTTCGAGAAGCGCATGGAGAATGAAGTTCAAACCGAAGAGGAGCGCCGTGAGTATGCTATGGAGTTCTTTGCTGGACTAGAGGCGCTAGAGCTTTCTAGCGATTTTGCGACTATTTCAACCATCGATTTCGCTCAGGTGCAAAAAGAGGTGCTGGCCTGGGAACGAAGCGCCACTGAAAAGGAGCGAGCAGAATTCCACCTTAGAAAAATTGAGCTTCTCCAAAAACTAGAGGATGCGCGAATTGCAGAGAAAAAGCTTCATCAGGAGCGGGCAGCTGTGCTCTGGGATATGGATAGCAACGGCTCCATGGAGTCTCTTCTGAAAGATAAGAGTGCGGGCAGTGGGGTACTTTCTCCAGATAAGAGAAGGACTATTGCTGCCCTGGCAGATTTGGCACCCTCGGCGAAGGAGGAATTCTATAGCCTCTCTCCTCATTATCTTCCTGTTGTCAATTCTTCACAGGCGGGCAAACCACACACTCCGGCTACTGTTGCTACCATTGTCCGCATTGCTCGAGATGTTCAAATCCAGAATCCAGAGTTCAAACCGGCGAATGATTATGTTCCGCAGGGAAATTGGATGAAGAATCGGGATGAGACGGGAATGCCCTATATTCAGAACGCTTCGCCAGAGCTTTACAGCGTTTTGAAGAAATACGTAGAGGATAAATACGGTCCCGAAAGCCGCGATTTCTGGCTTACGGTGAAAGCCGCCAATGTAAATGGAAACTCTACTCGCTTGGGAGATTTCGTTCGAGCGGAAAGAGCTTTTGACAAAGGTTAATAACGAGCTGTGAAAAGAAGGCCGGCAATTTTATGTTGCCGGCCTTCTTTTTATGAGGTTACCCTCAAAACTTCCTCGATTGTGGTGACTCCCTGGAGGACACGGCGGAAGCCGTCATCCTTCAATGAAAGGAACCCGTCTTGCTCCGCTTTCCTGCGAATTTGAGAAGATGGAGCGCCATCTACAACCATTCGCTCGATCTCTTCGGTGACTGCCATGATTTCCACGATGCCCACTCGGCCACGGTAGCCTGTTTCGCTGCATTCGCTGCAACCCACTGGCCCATAGATCTCATTAGATGCTAATTCTTGAATTGGGAATGAGAGTTTGCTCAAGTGTCCCTCATCGTATTTAGTCGGCGCTTTGCATTTTTCGCAGAGTCGTCGCGCAAGTCGCTGTGCCATAACTGCGGAAACCGAGTTACCCACGAGGTATGGCTCAACACCCATTTCCACGAGTCGAGAAAGTGACTCGGGTGCACCGTTGGTGTGGAGTGTGGATAGCACTAAGTGACCGGTCATGGATGCTTCAACGGCAATGATAGCTGTCTCTTCGTCTCGGATCTCACCGATCATCACAATGTCCGGGTCGGAACGTAGAATAGACCTAAGCGCGGCCGGGAATGTCATACCGGCTTTGTTGTTGATCTGAACCTGGTTCACTCCTTCAATTCTTTTCTCAACGGGGTCTTCAACGGTGATGACGTTCACCTCTGGCGTGGAAACCTCATCGAGTGCCGTGTAAAGGGTAGTTGACTTACCGGAACCGGTTGGACCGGTAACGAGCACCATGCCGTGAGATTTCGAGACAGCGTTTCGGAAGATAGCGAGATTAGTCTCTGAGAGACCCATGGATTCAATATTTCTCTTCTCTGTGCTGTGGTCAAGGATACGCATAATGATCTTCTCGCCCCAGACGGTGGGGAGAGCGGCCACACGAATGTCGATCTTTTGTCCGTTGTAGTTAACAGACATTCGACCGTCCTGAGGTTTACGGCGCTCTGCAATATCCATGTCAGCCATGATCTTCAAGCGGGAGAGGATACCGTTCTGAATTCCCTTGTCAGCCTTCTGCATCTCGTGAAGAACACCGTCAATTCGGAATCGGACGCGGAGCGCGTTAGCGGAGGGTTCCACGTGGATATCGGAAGCGCGATCCTGAACAGCTTGAGCAATCAAAAGGTTCACGAATCGGACAATTGGCGCATCGTCTTCATCGTCACTTAGGCTTTCAACCTCGTCTTCTTCAGTGGCCTCGACACCGATTTCTCCAGAGAGTTTATCTAATTCTTCGTCGGCACGAAGATAACGGTCCATGGAGGCCTGAAGCGCTGACTGAGTAACAACTTTCGGAGCGACGATGAAGCTGGTCATGGAGCCAACTTCATCTATTGCTTGAAGATTGCTTGGATCCGCTAATGCTAGGAAGAGATGGTCACCACGTGCGAGAATGGGTAGCACTCCACGGCTTCGGCAAAAGTTTCCAGGGAGGAGAGCGATTGCGTCCGCGGGAACGCTGTAGCCGGAGAGGTCTACGAACTCAAGTCCAGCATAAGCGGCCACGGATCTGAAGAAATCATTTTCGCTGAAGAAGCCTTGGTCAATAAGATTTTTCCAAGCGTCATCATTGTCACCGAATAGATCTAAGGCAGCATCGATTTCGTCAAGCGGTGCTAAATTACTGTTCCTGAGTACTGCAGCTACGTCTTTCATGCAGTACCTTTCTTTTGGTTAAATGGATGAGTGGTTATTCAGCTTCCTCGGCGTCTACAGACTCCCATTCAGCAATCGCTGGGGTGTTGTTAGCAAAGGCATAAGCATATATCGTAGCGTTAATCTCTCCGCCATCTTCAGCTGAAGACTCAACCGCACCCACAACTAGCAAACGCTTTTGGAACTGCATGATATCGATGAAGTTAGTTAGGCTTTCATAGCTAGATGCGCGAACCGTTAGGATAAAGGGCGCGGTGGCTAGAGCTGGAACTACCTCGTCAGCCGTGGGCTCTGGCTCGCGTGCAGGAGCGGCATCCTCTTCTCCTTCTTCCGCGTCTTCCTCTGGAGCCGCAGGAGCAGCATTGGGGTCAACGAGCTCGAAGAATGGATCGGTGTCCGTGATGCTAGCCTCTGGGAGAGTGATGGCTGGAGCGCCAACCTCTAGGGCTCCGTGGCGGAATGACTCTAATCGAACTCCTGGAGGCATTGCTTCGATAACCGCGCCAGCTATATCCGTAACGTTCTTCTCAGAGGGGATCCTCAGGAGCAAATCGTTAACCTCTGCCGTGAGTGTGTCGATGTTCTCGCTTTCGGTTTGAAGCTTAACTAAACGCAATTGCCTCATTTCGTTAAGATCCTCAGCGTCAGCCGTCTGACTCGAAAGCTCCATAGCGCCCTCTATTTGAGGTTTCACAACGAAGAAACCTGATGCTGCGAAAATCCCCACTAGAGTAAGCGCACCGAGGCCTTTAATAGTGTTCTTTGAAAGTTCCATTATTCGTTCTCTCCCTCGGAGTTAGCGTTCGCCTCATCTACAGCGTTTTCAGCATCCTCAATTATATTAGTTTCATCCTCAGGAGCGATGATGGGCAGCTCTTCCTCTTGAACCTCTTCAGGTGTCTCTACCGCTTCCGCTTCATCATCGGTCAAGTATGCGAAGTTTTTAGCGAGGATAGAAGTGTCCACCTTGAAGGCGATGGGGTAGTTGTAAACAGATGAGCCATCTGTGGAGCCAGTGCTTGCGATCAAGTCACCAATGATTAGGCTATCTGGAAGGATTCCTGGAACCTTTCCAAAGCTCACGAGAATGTTAGAGTAAGCGATAGGCTGTTGAGATGTGACATTGACAGTGACTGCTACAGAATTCGCATCGATTGCTTTACCACCTGTTTGCACCTTAAGAGTACCAAGGTAAGAGCCAGCTGGTAGGTTACTTGCGATTCTTGAGTGTAAATCCTGCCAGTTGATGCTCGTAGCGGTGACAGTGACAATGTTTCCTTCTACGGTGTCTTTCACGGTGAGCGCATTGTCAACCTCGGCGTATTGAGAGATTTCTGCCTCAATATCCTCTTGCTCACTTATGACACCATCGTAGGTGAACTGCTGTAGAATTCTGTAGCCGACGGAAAGGCCAGAAAGAACAACGGCTGCAATCATAGCGCCAGCTACAATTTTAAGCCACTTAGTCTTTGCGGCAGCTCGATCAATAGCGTCCTGCCTTGAAGTGGGCATAAGATTCACATAAGGATAATCTCCTACGGTAATCTTGGGAGTCTTATTGCGAGCCTTAGTCTTCTTTTTAGTGACTTTCTCTTCTTGCTCTTCAGCCATCAGCCTTTAAGTCCTCTCATGCCAACGCCTAGCGCTGCTAGGGCTGCTGCACGCTCAATGTCACCGTAACCATCCTCACGGTGACCAAGTTTAATAACGTTGTCTAAAGAAAGCACACCGGCACTTAACTGAAGTCCCTCTGGGAGTTTCTCTATGAGCTCTGGTGAAACGGAGCCCTCACCGGTAAGCAACACGGCAGCGGGTGCGCCGCCGCGGCCAACGTAGAAGTTGAGTGTGTTTCGGATTCCCGCCACAAGCGCGTCCACGGGGCTAACTGGGGACTGATTGCCAGCCTCGAATGCAGCTGCACCATCGGCAACACCACGGTGTTTTCCACCCTGCTTTTCTCTAACTGTCAATCCATTGGGGATAATTCTCACCATTTGCGGTACGCCGTACTTGAAAGCGATGATGTCGCTTGAGTGCTCTCGGATATTCACAATGAGATACTCACCATCTGAATTGAAAGCTTTTCGAGCAGCACGTGCAATGGCGAATGGAATGAAGTCCACGATTTCTACATCTAAACCTGCGCCTTGAATTGCGGCGATGAGCCTCTCAGTGGGCTCAGAGGGAGACGCCACAAGTAAGCCAGCCACCATGTCACCGGTATCTAGCTCCTTGATGGTATGGGGGTAAAAATCTAGCACAGCGTTACCCATTTGTTGCGGCAGAAGTGGCGCCGCGTCAAATTTCAAACGGCCACGAATCTTGTCGATTGTGTCCACCTGTGTCTCGAAATCACGCACGATGATTTTTCTTCCGCCGATCCCAAGGGCAACATCCTTAGTGCCGAATTTCTCCTGCTTCCAAAAATCCTTGAAGGCGGCAGTCAACTCTTCGATCTGGAAGACCTCTGATTCACCTGCTACACCCGGTTCGAGGGCGAACTCGCCATGGCGTACTAATTTTGGTTTTGCTGTTAG
>JAVBSF010000356.1:0-7550 GCA_031556925.1 Pararhizobium sp. | reverse complement strand
GGTCTGGAGCGCCTTGAGGCGGGTCGACTCTTCGTTCATGTCGGCATCGACGAGGCGGCCAACGCCCTTGTCGATAACGTCCATCAGGTCGGCCATGAAGTCGTCCTGCATGGAGATGCGGGTGTTGGTCGCACCGAGCGTTGCTGCAGCGTCAGTCAGGTCGGTCAGCATCTTGTCGACCGAGCTGATCATGCCTTCGACATCGGCATCCGTAGTGTTCGCCGTCAGGGCGATTTCCGTGCCGTTCGTCGCACCGGTCGTCGAGGAGACGTCGAGCAGGAAGTAGAAGCCGCGCGAGGTGGTGCCGTCAGCTTCGAAGCCTTCGACGCCCTTCGTCAGCGCGCCGTTGTCAGCCGTTTCGGTATCGATCAGGACCGAGGTCGAAGCGTCGAACTGCAGAACGCCGACCGAAACGCTGCCGTTTGCGGCGCGGGTGAACGAGCCGACCATTTCCTTGGTGCCGAGAGCAACCGTGGAGTCGTTGTAGAGCCAGTTTTCACCCGAGAAGGAGGCCGACTGAGCCGTCGAAACCAGCTGGTTCTTCAGTTCGGTCATTTCCTTGTTGATCTTCAGCTTGTCAACGCCCGGTTCGCGGGAAGCAACGAGCTTGGCCTTGATTTCAGAAACGATGTCGATCGCGTTTTCCAGACCGGTGTAGGCGGTGTCGGTCTTGGCAGCGCCGAGGCCGAGTGCGTCCTGAACCGTGGAGAGTGCCTTGTTGTCCGACTTCATGGTCGTTGCGATCGACCAGTAAGCGGAGTTGTCGGCAGCCGAGCCAACGCGCAGACCCGAAGAAATACGGCCCTGGGTGGTTTCCATGTCGGAGCTGATCGAGCGCAGCGTCGAAAGAGCTGCCATTGCAGAAGAGTTCGTCAGGATGCTTGTCATAAGAGTTGTCCCTCTGGGTACGAAATACAGATGTTAGGGGGACATACCGGACTCGATTACTTACCGGTGATGGCGGTTCGGCATCATGCCACTCGGCTCCCTGTTTTTCTCCAGGCAGGCCAAACCCGTCATGTGAGGGTAATATCGCAGCCAATCATTGCGATTTGTTTAAATCGGGCCGGAAAGTTAGGAAATACTAATATTTAACAGTCGCGAATTCGCGCATTTGCATAAGAAAATAATCAAGCTTATTCAAAGAGATAAGAAAATCATATGAATTTGTGGCCGGCGTTTCGTTGACACCGTATTAACCACGCCGGAGATCAGCTGAAGGATCTGACCAGACTGCCCACAAGCAGGTTCCAACCGTCGATGAGCACGAAGAACAGGATTTTGAACGGCAGCGATATCGATGTCGGCGGCAGCATCATCATACCCATCGCCATGGTGATGGTTGCCACGACGAGATCGATGACGAGAAACGGCAGCATGATCAGGAAGCCGATTTCGAAGCCGCGCCGGATTTCCGAGATCATGAAGGCGGGAATGACCGCGCGCAGATCCACCTGCCCGTCGGTGACGAGGTTCTGGCCCTTCTCCCTGGCCATGTCGATGAACAGCTGCAGATCCTTGTCGCGGGTGTTGGCCACCATGAAGTCGCGGAAGGGCTCCGAGATGCGCGTCAACGCCTCCTGCTCGGTGATCTGGTTCTGCAACAGCGGATCGACACCGTTCTGCCAGGCCCGGTCGAAGGTGGGCGCCATCACATAGAAGGTCATGAACAGCGCAAGGCTGACCATGATCATGTTGGACGGCGTGGTTGCGAGCCCCATGCCTGTGCGCAGGATGGCAAAGGCGATGACGAAGCGCGGAAAGCTCGTCACCATGATCAGGATGCCCGGTGCGATCGAAAGAACCGTGAGCAACCCGAAGGTTCTGATGATCCAGGACGCAACGGAGCCCTCAAGGGGTGTGTTCAGGAGATCGCTCGGGAACCCTTGGGCTCCGGCGATACCTGACATGGCCACCATGGCGGCTACGAATGCTGCGGTCCGGATCAGTGGGCGAATCATTGGATCACGAAAGTCCTGAAGATGACATTCGTTACGCGCCCTTCGGAGCGAAGGTCAACCCGTTCCTGGATGTCATCCTTCAGATATTGAAACCCCCGCGGCCCCTGGATCTGCTGAAGCGAGACGGTGCGCAGATAGGCGGCGATATCCTGATGTATCCGTTCGGCCATCGGCGCATCCGGCGGGCCGTTGAAAAGCAAGGCCAATTCAAGCCGGATCCAGTTTTCCGTCGGATAGGCAAGATTGGTGGTGATCGGCTCGAGCTGCAGGATGCCATTGGCCTCGGTGGCGGCGCGCGGCAGGCCTTCGTTCTTCTTGCCGGCTTCGTGGCCACCGGCAGCTTCGGCATGCTCGGTCGCGGCCTTCTTGTCTTCGGCAGCCTTGCGCACCTCTTCCAGCGCCTTGGCCTCCTCGACCGTTACCGGTTTCGGGGCGACCATGCCGCCGACGACCCAGCCGCCGCCGCCGGCAACCAGCGTCACGACGGCGATCGCCGCGATGGTCATGATCATCGAGGGCTTCTTTGGCGCTGCCGCGCCGGCTTCAAGATCGTCCATGGGTGTCATCCGGAAAGTGGCGGATCGGGCCGGGACAATTCCCGGCCGGAAATCAGATTGGCGAAACGAGGTCCATGATCTGCTGGCCGTAAGGCGGCTGCTGCACTTCCGTCAGACGGCCGCGGCCGCCGTAGGAGATACGTGCTTCGGCGATCTTCTCATAGGAAATCTTGTTGTCGGAATCGACGTCCTTCGGACGCACGATGCCGGCGACGTTGAGGATGCGCATCTCGTGATTGACGCGAACTTCCTGCGAGCCGCTGATCAGGAGATTGCCGTTTTCCAGAACGCCTGTGACGACGGCAGCAACCTGCAGGATCAGCTTTTCGGACCGTTCCGTCGAGCCATCGCCCTTGGTCGAGGTGTTGGAATCGTAGTTGAGGCCGCCGCTCCAGCCGAAGCCGCTGGTCTGCGACTTGCCGTTCGCGCCGATATTGAAGCCGCTGTCGTTTTCGCGACTGCGCTCGGTCTTGTTGTCGAACGACGCCTTGTCGTTGATCTGGATGTCCACGGTCAGGATATCGCCGACATTGAGCGCGCGTGCGTCCTTGAACAGCGCCGCCTGATTGTCGCTCCAGAGCGAATAGCCGTTGGCCATGGCCCGCGGCTCCTTGGGATACATCGCCATCTGCGGCGTCTGGGCGTATTGCAGACCGCTGCCGATCGGGCTCATCGCCGGCGCGCGGCCGATTTCGTTGAACGCCTGGTTCTGGCAGCCTGCAAGCATGCCGGTCGCTGCGATCAAAGCCGTGAGACGAATTTTCATGACGGCTCCTTCGAGGTGTCCGGATTGCTGGCGCTGGAAATGATATTGGCGAGCACGGCCGCCTTTTCGCTGTCCATTTCGCTGAGGATCAGGCTGGATTGGCGCGGCGGCAGGCGCATGACGATGGCGGCCGCGACGGCCGGGTTGATCAGCTCCAGCTGCCCGGCGGCGGCATCCGCCTTCATGGTCTTGTAGATATCGGTAAGGCCGAGTTCCGCCTGCTTGAGAAAATCGTCGCGGCGCTTCAGCCAGTCCTGATATTCCTCTCGGCGTTTTTCGAGCGTGGCGATGCGCTCGTCGATCTTGGCCTGCAATTCTTCCAGATTCTTCTTCTGCAGCACGTAACGCTGGTCGCGCGCGGCATCGGCGATATTGGTGCAGAACTGCTGGACTTCATCGGCATTGGCGGGAACGGCAGCGGCTGGGGCCGCGACCTCCTGTGCGAAGGCGCCGGGAATGGTGAGCATCACGCAGCCGGCGGCGAGAATGGAGAGACGGCGGGCGCGGCCCGTGGCTGTCGGGAAAAGATATGCAATCATTGCAATACGAGCTCCGCCTGAAGGGCACCGGCAGTCTTGATGCCCTGAAGAATGGAAATGATGCCGTCCGGCTTGACGCCGATGCTGTTGAGGCCGGCGACCAGCGTCCTGAGATTGGAGCCGTTGAGGATCGCCACCGTGCCGCCATCCTGCGAGGCTTCGATGGTGGTGTTCGGCTCCATCGCCGTGACGCCGCGGGAGAAGGGCTCCGGCTGCACGACCGTCGGCGTCTCGGTCACCTGGACGGTTAATGTACCGTAGCTGACGGCGACTTCGGAGATGCGGACATCCTGCCCGATAACGATGGTGCCGGTGCGTTCGTTGACGACGACGCGGGCCGGAACGTCTGTTTCGATCACAAGGTTTTCGATATCGGCCATCAGGCGCGACAGATCGGCCATCTTCGGCTTGTCGATCACGACCGTCTGGCTGTCGCGCGCCTCGGCGATGCGGCCGCCGAACTGTTCCTTGGAATAACGATTGATCGCTTCGGCCATGCCGACGGAGGTCGAAAAGTCCGGGTTGCGCAGCTGCAGGACGAGGTTGAAGCCGTCCTTGAACTTGGAGGGAAGCTCACGCTCGATGATCGCGCCGTTCGGGACGCGGCCGGCGGTCGTGATGCCCTGATTGAGCGTCGCGGCATCGCCCTGCGCGTTGAAGCCGGTGACGACGACGGAGCCTTGAGCCACCGCATAGATCTGGCCGTCTGCGCCCGAAAGCGAGGTCATGACCAGCGTGCCGCCGCGCAGCGAGGTGGCGTCGCCCAGCGAACCGACCGTTACGTCCATGCGGCTGCCGGGGCTTGCGAAGGCCGGCAGGTTGGCGGTGACGACGACGGCCGCGATGTTCTTCGAACGGGAATCGCCGCCCTGGGTCGAGATGCCGAGGTTCTGCAGCATGGCGCGCAGCGACTGTTCGGTGAAGGGCGAAGAGCGCAGGCTGTCGCCCGAGCCCTGAAGGCCGACGACAAGGCCGTAACCGATCAGCTGGTTTTCACGGCCGGACTGCAGCGAGGCGACATCCTTGATGCGCGACGCGGCCTCGACCGGCGCAACCGCGATCGAGCAGACGGCAGCCAGTGCGACCAGCCATTTGCCAAGAAGAGTTCTCATTTTGCCACCACCTGGATTGTGCCATCCTGCATGACGGTGCCCTGGACGATGATGCCGCTGTCGGTATTGCGAACCCGGATCAGGTCGCCGATGGCTGCGTTTTCGAGCGGGGCGCCGCCGGCCGTGATCGTCAGCGGGCCGTTGGAATAAACGATGCGCACGGCCTTGCCGCGCTCGACCACATAGGGGTCGCGCAGGCCGGACTGGATGATGACGCGGCCGGCGAGAAGCGTGCGGTTGGTGATCTTGCCGACGACGTCCTGAATGGATTGGGCATAGTCGCCCGAGAGATTCGGGTTGGTGACCTCGACCTCCTCCAGACGGCTCGCATCGATGATTTCGCCCGGATAGATCGTTTCCTTCGGGATGACCGCCATCGGCTTTTCGGCCAGGGCGAGGCCAGAAGGCAAAAGCCCCCCGAGGAACACGGCGGCAAGGGTGAGCCGGCGCAGGTGCGGGGCCTTTGCGGCCGGCGCTACCGACATTTGATCCATCCGGCGAAACATCATGTCTGCCTTTCCTTCTTTTACCGAAGATTCTTGCTGACCGTGGCGGCCATTTCGTCGGCGGCCTGGATGATTTTCGAGTTCATTTCGTAAGCGCGCTGGGCCGAGATCAGGTCGGTGATTTCCTTGACCGGATCGACGTTGGAGGCTTCGAGATACTTCTGCTTGATCTGCGCGAAGCCCGGATCGCCCGGCGTACCGACGACGGGATCGCCCGAGGCGGGGGTCTGCTTGAAGAGGTTCTCGCCCTGCGGCTCGAGACCGGCTTCGTTGACGAAGTTGGCGATCGTCAGCTGGCCGATTTCCTGCGGGATCGTGTCGTTGCCGATACGGGCCATCACCTGGCCGGACGCGCTGACGGTGATTTCGCTGGTGTTCTGCGGCACGGTAACGCCGGGAACGACGGTATAGCCGTCGATCGTCACCAGTTGGCCGTCGGCATTGGTGTTGAAGGCGCCGGCGCGGGTATAGGCGGTTTCGCCATCCGGGGTCTCGATCTGGAACCAGCCGCGGCCGATCAGCGCGAGATCGAGATCGTTGCCGGTGCTGACGAGGCTGCCCTGGAGGTGCAGGTTACGCACCGCCGAGGTCTGGACGCCGAGGCCGATCATCGCGCCTTCCGGCACGATCGCCTGATTGGCGCGGTTCGGCACGCCCTGGGCGCGCTCGGTCTGGTAAAGCAGGTCAGAGAATTCGGCGCGGGCGCGCTTGTAGCCGGTCGTGTTGATGTTCGCGATGTTGTTCGCGATGACCTCGAGGTTGAGCTGCTGGGCGTTCATGCCGGTTGCGGCGATGGCGAGAGCCTTCATGGATTTTATCCTTTAGATCGGCATGCGTGCGATTTCGAGATAGGAGCTGACGACCTTGTCGCGGATGGCGATGGCGGTCTGCAGCGACTGCTCGGCGCTCATGACGGCGTCGATGACTTCGCGGGTATTGGCTTCGCCGCGAATGCCCTGGATGGAAGCCATTTCCGACGCCTTGAGGCCGTTCACCATATCGGAGGCCATGCCGGACATCACAGAGGCGAAGCTCTGGCCGGTGCCGGTGCCCTGGGTGCCGAGAACGCTCTGCGAAACGGAGGTGTTGGACGTGGAGGTGACATCCTTGACGGCTGAAATCGCCGAGCTGATGGTCTGGATTGCGTCGATCATTATTGCGAAGCCCTCAGAAGGTCGATTGTCGCGGAAATCAGGTCACGGGCCTGACGCGTGGTCTGCAGGTTGGCCTCATAGGAGCGGTTGGCTTCCCGCATGTCGGCCATTTCGATCAGCACGTTGACGTTCGGCAGCTTGACCATGCCCTTGTCGTCGGCGGCCGGGTTGCCCGGATCGAATTCGACGGAGAAATCGGAATCGTCCGTGCCGAGGCGCTCGATGGAAACGCTGGAAGCGCCGCTCATCCTGTCGACTTCGGCCGTGAAGCTGACGGTCTTGCGGCGATAGGGGTCCGCGCCCGGCACGTCGCCGGTGGAGCGGGCGTTGGCGATGTTTTCGGACACGATCCGGAGGCGGGTCGATTCGGCTTCGAGGCCGGAGGCCGAAACCTTGAGGGAGGCGACGAGAGGATCCATGGCTCTTATTTCCGTACCGTCATGAGCATCATCCGGTGAAACGCCTTCACGAGCCCGGTATTGAGCTCGTAGTCGCGCTTGATTTCGCCGGTTTTCATCATTTCCTTTTCCAGCTCGACGCTGTTGCCGGACTGCTGGACCTGGGTGTCTTCGAGCATGCTGGTCTCGGTCACGTAGCCGGATTCCCGGCTTTCCGTGAAATGCCCGCGCTGGGTCGCGGCCATCTGGATGCCGGCGGTCTGCAGCGTGCTTTCGAAGGATTTGATGTCCTTGGCCGCGTAATGGGGGGTGTTGACGTTTGCTATGTTGCCCGCGACGACGTTCTGGCGAACTGCCAGCCATTGCGCCTGCCGCGACGCGAGATCGAAGAGCTGTATCGGTTGCATCATGCGACTCCATGCTTGTTGGCTGGAACCTATGACGGCAATCTTGCGTCAGACTGTAGAGAAAGGCGCATTCTCGGGAGAGGAGCAATCACACCCTCCGTCATCCCCTCTCCCCGCCTGCGGGGAGAGGGCTAGGGTGAGGGGCAAAAG
>JAVBSF010000040.1:0-3048 GCA_031556925.1 Pararhizobium sp. | reverse complement strand
ATTGGACCTCTTTTGGTCGTGGAACCACGGCGGCGATCTAATCTGGCGGCAGCTGGATCCTAAGCTGTGGGAGCTTACGCGCAATCCATGGCTCGTTCTGCAGAGCAGCTCTCCAGAGCGCATAAAAAGCTGCATGGGCGATGAGCACTTTGCTAAGCTAGTTACCACCTTTGAGCAGCACTATCATCGACATGCTGCCACCAAAACATGGTTTGAAGAGCATTGCTCTAAAGAAATTTTGCCGCTGGTTGCCTACTTCAGCATGGAATACATGCTCAGCGAAGCTCTTCCTATCTACTCCGGTGGCCTTGGCAACGTCGCGGGCGATCAACTCAAGGCCGCCAGCGACTTAGGTGTGCCAGTGGTTGCCATCGGCCTGCTCTACCAACAGGGCTATTTCCGCCAGTCGGTCGACCCTCAAGGTCAACAGCTGGCGCTATACCCATACAACGACCCTGGGCAGCTACCGATAACACCTGTGTGCCGAGAAAATGGCGAATGGCTGCGCTTAGAAGTGACACTGCCCGGCAGATCCATTTGGCTGCGCGCTTGGCATGCGCGCGTAGGGAATGCCAACCTTTACTTGCTTGACAGCAACGACGCTGCCAACCGCCCAACCCAGCGAGCCATCACCAGCGAGCTTTATGGCGGCAACTCCGAACTGCGCCTACAGCAGGAGCTCCTATTAGCTATCGGGGGCTGGCGGCTCTTAGAGGCTTTAGAGTTGCATCCAGAAGTGTGCCACCTCAATGAAGGGCACGCGGCTTTTGTCGTGGTTGAGCGCGCGCGCGCTTTCATGAAAAAGCACAATATACCGTTCGATGTAGCGCTCGCAGCTACGCGCGCTGGCAACATCTTTACCACGCATACTGCGGTGCCGGCGGGGTTTGACAAATTTCCAGCTACTTTAATTGAAAGATATCTTTCAAAATACTGCGAGCAGGAATTGGGCATAGCGTCAACATCTTTGCTGGCCATGGGACAGCAATCGTCTGACTCTGCACAAGAACCCTTTAACATGGCATATCTAGCTATGCGCGGCAGCGGCGCCGTCAATGGCGTCAGCGAACTTCACTGCGAAGTTTCCAAGAAGCTTTTTGAAGGGCTATACCCACGCTGGCCAACAGCAGAAGTGCCTGTGGGATATGTCACCAATGGCGTACACATGTCCACCTGGGACTCAGAGGACTCTCACGACCTATGGAGCGGTGCATGTGGCAAAAATTGTTGGCAAAAAGCCTTGTCCCCCAGCGACTGCGCCATGCACACTGCCAGCGATGCGAGCATCTGGTCTATGCGCAGCAGTGGCCGCCGCGCGCTGATCAACTTTGCCAGAAAGCGCCTAGCTTCTCAGTTGGCAGCTCGTGGGTCACCGCAGGAGGCAATCAATGAGGCCAATACGCTCTTTGACGGCGAAACATTGACGTTAGGCTTTGCCCGCCGCTTTGCTACATACAAGCGCCCAAATATGCTGTTATCTGACAAAGAACGCCTTTTAAGGCTGCTGACCAACCCGGAAAGACCTGTACAGCTAGTTTTTGCAGGCAAAGCTCACCCTGCAGATATGCCTGGGCAAGAGCTACTTAAAGAATGGATGGCTTTCTTAAGCCATCCAGAAGCTAGAAAGCACATCATCTTCTTAGAAGATTACGACATGTCAGTCACACAACAGCTCGTCAAAGGGGTCGATGTATGGCTAAATACGCCCAGACGCCCATGGGAGGCGTGTGGCACTAGCGGCATGAAAGTGCTGGTTAATGGCGGCCTCAACTTATCAGAACTCGATGGCTGGTGGGCAGAAGCCTACACGCCAGAAGTGGGCTGGGCATTGGGTCAAAATGTCGATAGGAATGCTTCAGAGGAACAAACTGACCAACAGGAAGCTCGCGAGCTATACCGCATGCTTGAAGAGCAGATCATCCCAGAATTTTATCATCGCAACAGCCAGGGACTGCCAGATAGCTGGATCGGCAAAATCCGCCAGAGTATGGCCTCTTTAACGCCTCAATACTCCGCCAGCAGAGCTGTGCGGGAATATACTGAAAAGCTATACTTGCCAGCGGCACAGAACTATCGCCACCGCATCGCCGACGACTTCAAGGCGGCCAAAGAAATTGCCGCCTGGCAACAGTCGCTTAAAGGAAATTGGCGCGACCTGCGATTTTCCGCCGTCAACATCGACACGCTGAATGGTATGCATCATTTCGATGTGCATGTTTATACCAACAGTATGCCAGTTGAGGCCATTAGCGTCGAAGTGTTTAGCAACGTTAAAACATATCCCATGAAATATGAGGGACCACTTTTAGCTCCCCATACATACCGCTATCAAATCGATGTGCCTGCCGAAAACCCTGTCAGCTTTTACACGCCGAGGATCATCGCCCGCCATTCTTTGGCTGCTATACCGCTAGAAGCCAACGAAATTCATTGGCTTGGCAGCTAGCGCTGCCCTGCTGTGGCTAGAATCTATATTTTGTGGCTGATGGTTTCTGAAAAAACTCATGCCATGAGCGCAGCTTATAAAACTATCCGTGAATTATAGCTATGTGATTGCAAATTTGAACTATCACAGAATGCCTTGGCGCCACCCTCAGAGACTATCTCTAAATTGGTGGCGCTTTTAAAGTAATTCGACTTTAGGCGGCTTTTTCAACCACAAATACCAAAGCCTTGCCAAAGCGCGACTTGAAGGGCGATGGAGGCAAAGCCAGTGCCTCAAAGTGCTCTTGATATTCAACTTTTGGGTTGCCAATCACTTGATTGACAAACTCTTCATCGGCAAACTTTGAAAGCTGCTCATCAGCCAAAGCTGAGAAGCGCCCCTTGACCTTCAGGTTTGATTTAAGACACTCTTTTAAGCAAGCTAATAGCTCATCAGGCGTTGAAGCAGCCGACTCTTTGGCCTGTGGTTTAGGATTATGCTGCTCATGGTAAACTTTTAGCGCCTTTTGCTGCTGAACTTGGGTGATTAACCCATTGGATTGAAGCTTGTCGAAAAAAGTTTCAATTGTCTCTGGTGGCACCGAAGAATAGTGACGGCAAAAG
>JAVBSF010000425.1:0-29648 GCA_031556925.1 Pararhizobium sp. | reverse complement strand
CTTTTGCGATAAAGGGAAGCAGAGGGAGCCAAGTTGCCGGCAAAAACCGTTAAACGGGGCGCTTGCGGGCGTCATAGTCTTACTCTTGTTCGCGGCACCCTCAAGCGCCCCGGCCGAGACCTCCAGCCAGAACCACGGCGGTTTTCCGCGCGTGGATAAAGCCATGGGCGGATAAAGCCGTGGGTGGGAAAAGCGCATGGCGTAGCGGCTTCATCAATACTTACTTGCATAATGATAGTTACTAATCTATACAGCCTCACCCTGCGGGCAGGCTCGGCCCGCGCCTGCCAAACCGGAGATGTTGAATGCTGTCTTCCGCCATTGCCGCGTCGCTGTCCCGGCGCTCCATCCATTACGGCTGGGTGGTCGCCGCCACCGCCTTCCTGACCATGCTGGTCACGGCCGGCACGATCGGCGCGCCGTCGGTGCTGCTCCTGCCGCTGCAGCGCGAGTTCGGCTGGGAAACCTCGACGATCTCGGCGGCGCTCGCCATCCGGTTTTTCCTCTTCGGCCTGATGGCGCCCTTCGCTGCCGCCCTGATGAACCGCTACGGCCTGCGCCTGATGGCGCTCACCGCCCTTGCCATCATCTTTTCCGGCATGGGCCTGTCGCTGTTCATGACCGAGCTCTGGCAGCTCATCGTGCTCTGGGGTTTCGTCATCGGCATCGGAACGGGCTTGACCGCCATGGTCATGGGCGCGACCATCGCCACGCGCTGGTTCACCGCGCGGCGCGGCTTCGTCGTCGGTCTGCTGACCGCCAGCACCGCGACCGGCCAGCTCGTCTTCATGCCCGTCATCGCCGCGCTGACCGAGGCCTATGGCTGGCGCAGCGCCGTCATCTTCATCATCGCCATGCTGTTCGTCTGCGCCCTCGCCATGCTCGCCTTCATGCGCGACCGGCCGTCCGATCTCGGCCTCAAGCCCTATGGCCAGACGGCGGACGAGCCGCCGGCCGCCGTCGCCCTCTCCGGCAATTCGCCGATCGACACGCTGATCGAGGCGTCGAAGACCCGTATCTTCTGGGTGCTGTTCCTGTCGTTCTTCGTCTGCGGCCTGTCGACCAACGGCCTGATCCAGACCCACTTCGTCTCGCTCTGCGCCGATTACGGCATGACGGCGGTGGCTGCGACCGGCTTCCTTGCGATCATCGGCATCTTCGACTTCGTCGGCACCGTCGCCTCCGGCTGGCTGTCGGATCGCTACGACAATCGCTGGCTCCTGTTCTGGTATTACGGGCTGCGCGGCCTGTCGCTGATCTGGCTGCCCTTCACCGGCTTCGAACTGGCCGGCCTCTCGGTCTTCGCCGTCTTTTACGGCCTCGACTGGATCGCCACCGTACCGCCGACCGTGAAGCTCACCGCCCAGCACTTCGGCCGGGAGAAGGCCAACATGGTCTTCGGCTGGGTGTTTTTCGGCCACCAGATCGGCGCGGCCGTGGCCGCCTTCGGCGGCGGCTATATCCGCGACAGCTATACCAGCTACCTGCCCGCTTTGATGATCGCCGGCATCGCCTGTATCGTCATCGCGCCGCTGGTCCTGTCGGGCACCCGCCAGCGGCTACGACCGGCCGCCGCATGAGCGCGCCCAGGCCGGCCTCAGTTCACGCTCACCGGCTTGGAGCGCATGCGCGAAACCGTCTCGCGCTCGGCGCGTTTGCAGCGCATTGGCGGCAGGTCACGGTCCATGAGGTCCATATCCTCGAGCACCATGTCGCCCATTTTCTTGAAGGCGCTGTCGAGCGCGCCCGCCCGGTGGGCGGAGCGCAAGAAACCCTTGAGCCGGCGCACGGGATGATCTGATGGCAGGGGCTCTTGCGGATAGACATCGCTCGCCGCGACGATCCGGCCGCTCTCGACGGCGGCCATCAGGTCGTCGAAATCGACAACATTGGCGCGGCTGAGCAGGATGAAGGCGGCGCCCTGCCGCATCTTCGCAAAGGCGGCGGCATCCAGAAAACCCTGGTTCTCGCTGGTGACGGCCGCAACCACGAAGATGAAGTCGCTCCGGGAAAGCACGGTCTCCAGATCCGCCGGCTCGACGCCGTGGTCGCGCAGGATGGAGGCCGGCATCCACGGGTCGAACACCCGCGTCTTGGTGCGAAACCCCGTCAGCACCCGGTTCAGCGCCTTGCCGAGATCGCCGAAGCCGATGATGCCGACTTCACTTCCGGAGAGAAGCCGCGCCTTCGCATTGCCCTCCCCGCCCCAAAGCTCGCGGCCCTCGCGAAAATCGACATCGGCATCGACAATACCGCGGGCGATGTTGAGCGCCATGGCGAGCCCCAGTTCGGCCACCGGTTCGGCGAAGACCTGTCCCGTCGTCACCACATGGATGCCGCGCTCGAACAGCACCTCGTAGGGCATGTTGTTGATCAGGTTGCTTTCGACATTGAGGATCGCCCGCAGCTTTCCCATGCGTACAAGCGTCTCGTGGTCGAGGGGCGGCTGGCCGATGATGTAGCTGGCTTCGCCGAGAACGGCGTCTCCCAGACCTGCAATATCATCGGGGTCGGCCTCGACGATATTGTAACGCGCCTCGAGCGCGGCGCGGGCTTCATCCGTGAAGATCAGATCGAGCGTGCGCGGCTGCGGCGCGCTGATGACGAGTTTTTTCTGCCCGACGGCCATGTCCCCTCCTCCCGCCGGCAACGCCGGCCTTTTCCCGGAGAAAGCTGTATCGGGCGGCAGCCGCTTTGGAAAGGGCGCGGAAGGGCCGGTGGTGACCGCTCAGCGGCGGGTCATCCGCTTGACCGCCTCCTGGGCCGCGATCTGGGCTTCGAACATGGTGGCAAACTGCCCCTGCGCAGGATAGACGACGCCGCGATGATGGAGCACGAAGCACCACCGTCCGTTCGATCGCTTTTCGACCGTGATCCTGCTTTCCGGCACTTTATCCTGCGTCATCGTCATTCCTCGCCTGCCTGTGCAGCCGCCGTCCATATCCCCGAAGGGGTTGCATGGCAAGCGAAAGCCCCGCCCGGCGGATCAGTCGGCCCGCGTCCAGCTAGTTCGCGATCAGTTGGTCAGGGCGATGGCGCTGATGAAGCGGGGGCGCACATAGGCCTCGGGCGAAAAGGTGATGCCGTCCATGCCGAAGATCGACGACAGCGTCGTCTGCTTCTGCACGGCCTCGATATAGATGACCGAATCCTGCTCCGCGATATCCGGAATGACCGCGTCGGAGAGCGCCTGGACCGGCAGCAAGGTCTTTTCGCCTCGGTCCACCGACCATTGCACCGTCAGCTTGTCGTCCTTTTTCAGAAGGCTGCTGATGCGCATCGCCGTCGGCTTGCTGCCGGAGGAAACCAGCGCGCCGTAAACGCCATAGAGCCTGTCGAGATAGGCCGGGCTCAGCGACGTCTCCCGGGAGACCATGTCGGCAACCACATAGTTTGCCTGAACCACGTTGCCATAGGAGCGGTAGAGGTCGAAGACCGTCAGGCTGCCGAGCAGCAAAAGCAGGATGACGGGCGAGATCAGGGCGAACTCGACCGCGGAAGCCCCGGATCTGTCCTTCAGGAAACTGATCATGACGTCCCCTCAATCCGGCTCGTTGGCGAAAGCGAACTGGGACAGGAGTTGCAAGCCGCCATCATTGTCCTTGGAGAGCGAAAAGCCGAGCCCCAGTCCCGGCGTCAGCGGGTCGACCGTATAGCAGGCGCGCACGAAAACGATCTGCGACTGCACGCCGGTCCTGAATTGCGTCACCGGATCGATGCTGGTTTTGCGATCGATGCACGGCGTTCCGCTCTTCGGAAAATCGGCGTTCGTGTTGATCGGGGTCAATTCGACGCTGAGCGCCGTTTCGCAATCGCGCAGAACGAAGGCCTCGCTGCAGATGTTTTTCTTGAAATCGGCATAGGTCAGCTTCGCCTTGTTGCCGAGCTGGAGCGCGCGCGAGGCCCGGCTCATGCCGCGATCGAGCATGATCGATTGCGTCATGATCCAACCCGCTTCGAGCGTCGAGAACACCAGAGAAAATGTCAGCGGCGCGAGGATCGCGAACTCGATCGCCGCAGCGCCCCGCCGGTCGGCCGCCAGCCCCCGGCAATGTCGCAGGAAGGAGAGCATCATTGCGTCAGCTTCAGTTTCAGGATGGAGGTCGCGATCGACTTGAAGGCGTCGGAGATCTGCAGCCCGCTCACCGGATAGAAATGACCGGCGCTGGTCGCGCATTTCTGCATCTGGCTGGTGTCGGTGACTTCGAAGCCGATGGTGAAGACGGTGACGTTGTTTTTCTTGGCGGCATCGCAGACGTCAAAGAGACGCTCTGCCGACACGGCCTTCTTGGTGATTTCCTTGTTGTCGGGCGCCAGCGCCACGGACCGGTT
The DNA here is from genome assembly GCA_031556925.1 of Pararhizobium sp. Lineage (GTDB taxonomy): Bacteria > Pseudomonadota > Alphaproteobacteria > Rhizobiales > Rhizobiaceae > Pararhizobium. Next base: position 25,316 of record JAVBSF010000425.1, on the reverse strand, counting down.
CGGATCCTTGGGCCGGTATTGCTCGGTTATGAGGCCGTCCGTCATCAGAACGATGATCTTCAAGGTCTCGGGATCGGAGAATTTTGCGGGACGGCCACTGAACTTCTTCGGCATCAGGCCATTGGCGACCGCCGCATTGACGATGTCGCGCGCGGCCGGATCGAGCAGCATGTAACCCCACTGCATGGCATTCTGGGTGCCGGTTCCGTCATGCATTTCCAGCTTGTCGATCTGCGCCTTGAGATAGGCGGCGTCGTTCGAAAGATAGGTGATGGCGGTGCTGTCCAGCGGGCACCACCAAGGGTTCATATTGGTCTTGCCGAAATTCCAGTTGGTGAAATGGGGAACCTGCGCCATGCCGCTGAAGGCCGGCGGCGCAGCGCCGTAGCCGCCATCGGGCAGCTCGAAGCACGAGGAGTTGGAGTGGACACGCGTCCCGCCCAGCGCGTCGAACATCGTCTTGCCGACGCTGACCTGTCCGGCATAGGGCACAATGCTGATGGTGGTGTAGTCCCTGGTCTTGTCGGTGACCATGGCGTCGACGAACTGCTTGGCCGCAACCTTCAGCTTGCCGATACGATCATTGGTGATCATCGAACCGGACATATCGAGCATCAGGGAAAGCTCGATATTCTGCTTGGCCTCAAGCGCCGTCGAGACGACCGTCACCGGCAGCGTCTCGATACCCGCCAGCTTCAGAAAGACGGTGGGCATGCTGTAGGAAGCGCTCGCGGCGATTTCACGGGAATTGAGACCTGCCGTCACCTTGTAGGTGGTGGAGATCTCCTTCGCGTAGGCCAACCCCTTGAAATATCCTGCGACCGCCTCTTGCGCGCTCTTGGTCTGGGTCAGCGACGCCGCGGCCAATACGCCGCGATCGAGGCTGTCCTGCATTTCGACCCGATGCGTCTCCTGGCGCGCGAAATCGGCGCCCGCGCCGGCCATCAGCGTCATAGGGACAAGCAGCAGCGCAAAGGTGATGGCGACATTGCCTTGCCTGCCGCGACACAAGCGCTCAAGCGACGAAAAGAACTCGGACATAGCGGACACCCCACAAACCAGCGGACGGTTTTCGCCAGCCGGAGCGAGGTTAATCCATTAAAATAAAAAGAGAATTAATCGGGCTGCGGACCTTTTCAACCAATGATTGCCAACACGGAGAATGCAAACCGCAAGCAACCACGGCGTGTCATATAGTCGAAGGCAAGGGAGAAAATGGCGGACAGAGAGGGATTCGAACCCTCGATACGCTTTCACGTATACACGCGTTCCAGGCGTGCGCCTTCAACCACTCGGCCACCTGTCCGTCTATATCGCACCGTCGGTTGAAGCCGGTGGATCGGAGAGACTTGCGTTTTCTCCGGAAAATTCGCCAAGGACGAACCATGCCGTACCGGCGCAGCGCCGGGGACGGCGCGATATATACCGATGAATTCTGCGCAATCAACCGATTTCTGACAGTTTTTTGACTTCTTCCCGTATCCTCTCGCAAAATCCCGCGATTGCCCTGTCGTTTCGGCTTGCCTAAGCCTTCGCGAAGGCTAGGTATCGAGACGACGGCGACGGTTTCATCCGTTGGCCGGAGAATTTGCCGGAGAGTTTGAATGCGGTTTATCCTGCGGTTTTTCAGTTTCCTGTCGCTCCTCATCGGCGTGCTCGCCGCATCGGTGGATTCGATCCAGTCCGTCTCCGCGTCCCAGACCGTCCTGACACCGCTGGGCGTCGCCCTCTCGGCAACCGGGGAGACAGGATTGGCCCTCGTCCAGTCGCTGGAACGGCCGGGCGGAGCCGCCGGACTGCTTCAACCCATCGCGCGGTGGATCCTGATGCAACCGGCCTTCGCCGTCTTCATGATCATCGCCCTGCTGCTGTGGATGATCGCCTATCGCCGCCCTCCGGTCGCCGGCCGCTTTTCCGCCTAGGCCCAACCATGGCCGAAAAGCCACAATGCCCCCGGTTTCCGCACCCCCGGCCATTTTAGCGATTGCGACAACACGGCTTCTGGCCTAGAAAAACATGATTATTAAAAGTAGGTTTTACCACCTGCAGCCGATCCGGATCAGGCGATGACCTTTCAGCCCCGCATGAACAATCGTATCGACGGCTTCTCCGTCATTGGCGGCCTCAACCGGCGCCAGTGGAACGGCGTGGTCGCGGACTTGTGGAAGGTCAACTGCGCCCCGGTCGCCGGCGGGTTTTATGTGGCCGACGATCCGCGCCTGTTCATCGTGCTCGACGCCCAGGGCACGGGCCGGCCGAACATTCGCCTGCGCCAGCCGAATGGCGGCTTTGCCGAGGAAGGCCAAGGGCAGGTCGCCTCCTATATTCCAGCCGGGATGGAACTCTGGGCGGAGATGGTCGAGGTCGACTACGTCCGCCATCTCGACCTGCATTTCAATGTCGAGATCCTGAGCCGCCGGCTGATGGAGGATCTCGATCCGGCGCAGCTGCAGGCGCCGCGGCTGATGTTCACCGATCCGCGCATCCTGTCGTTGGCCGAGCTGATTGCCGCCGAATGCGTGAACCCGCAGCCGCTGCACGATCTCTACGGCGACGGGCTTTCGCTCGCGCTTTTGATCGACGTCATGCGGCTCGGCCCCTCCCGGCCGCGCAAGCGCAGCGCGCTCGCCAACTGGCAGCTGCGCCGCGCCCTCGACTATATCGAGGAAAACTGCCTGCGCGGCATCCGCATGGAGACGCTGGCGGAGCTGACCGGCCTGTCCCAATCCCATTTCAGCCACGCCTTCAAGGCCTCGACCGGCCTTCCGCCGCACCAATGGCAGATGAAGACGCGCATCGAGCGGGCCCAGCGGATGATCCTCAAGGCCGACCAGCCGATCAGCGTCATCGCCGCCGAAACCGGCTTTGCCGACCAGGCGCATTTTACCCGCGCTTTCCGCAAGATCGTTGGCGTTACGCCCGGAAGCTGGGCGCGCAGCCAAAAGGCCTGAGAGCAATTGCTCGCCCATGCGAGATTGGCCCAGAAACAGTCAAAGACCGCAGGCAGAGACAATCCCGACCGGAATAGCTGAGCTAAAAACTCATCTTATTTAGGGGCGCCGGACCTTCGCAGAAGCGAGGTGATGGCGGCAATTTCCGGGGTGAAGACATGCAGATCAAGGGGACAGAATTGAACCGGTGGCTGATGGCGAGCGTCGCGATGGCGACCATTGCCGCGCCAGCCGTCGCGGCTGCGCAGGACGCCGCGAGCGAGGGCGCGACGATCAATGGCGCGACCGTGTTGGAGCGGCTGGTGGTCGACGGCGACAAGACGCCGGCGAAAGAGGCCACGGGTCCGGTCGAAGGTTATGTCGCGAAATCCACCGCCACCGGCTCGAAGGCCGCGATGACCATTTCGGAAATTCCGCAATCGGTTTCGGTCATTGGCCGGCAGGAGCTGGACGATCGCGGTGTCGTCACCAAGGTCGACGAGGCATTGCGCTACACCTCCGGCGTTACCAGCGAGCCCTTCGGCTCCGACCCGGATACCGACTGGTTCTACATTCGCGGTTTCGATGCCACCCAGACCGGCGTCTTCCTCGACGGCCTCAATCTCTACAGTTTCTCCTTCGGCGGCTTCCAGACAGATGCCTTCATGCTGGAGCGCGTGGAAGTGCTCAAGGGGCCGGCCTCGGTTCTCTATGGCGGTTCAAACCCCGGCGGCATCGTCGATCTCGTGCGCAAGCGTCCGCAGGATGATCCGCTCTACTACACCGAAATCGGCATCAACAATTTCGGCAATGCCTTCTTCGGCTTCGACGTCAATGACAAGCCGAATGCAGACGGCAGCATCAACTACCGGATCACCGGCAAGATTTCCGGCGGCGACAACTACAGCGACTATTCCGAAGACCTGCGCGGCTTCGTCATGCCGCAGATCACCTACACGCCTGACGATGCGACCAGCCTGACGGTCTATGCCATCATCTCGGCCCTCGACCAGACCCATGTCGGCAACGGCTTCCTGCCCTATGAAGGCACGGTCACGTCTACCCCCTTCGGCAAGATCGACCGCGACATCTTTCCCGGCGAGCCAGATCATGATTATGGCCGCTACGACCAGCAGATGATTGGCTACGAATTCGAGCACGAATTCGACAATGGCTGGACGGTCAGCCAGAATGCGCGCTATGCGCATCTCGACAAGAAAGAGCTGATCTACTACCCCTATGGCTGGCTCAACACCACCGATCCCGCCGATCCGAACTACTACAAGCTCTATCGCGTCGGCTTCAATCACGACACCTCCGCCGACAGCTTCAACGTCGACAACCGCGCCGAGAAGGAGTTCGACACCGGCCCGGTCAAGCACTCCTTCCTCGCGGGTGTCGACTACAAATATTATCAGATCGACCAGACGCAGGCGGCTCCCGCCTGGCCGGAAGCGGCAACGCCGATCGACCCCTTCAACCCGATCTACGGCCTGCCGCAGCCCGACAACGTCATCTACCGCGACGACGTGATGACCATGCAGCAGATCGGCCTTTACGCACAGGACCAGATGCGGTTCGGCGATGGCTGGCTGCTGACGCTGAACGGCCGCTACGACTATGTTGATATCGAAGACGACGCCCGGATCGGCACGAGCTACACGATGAACGACAGCGCGGTCAGCGGCCGCGCCGGCCTCGCCTATGAATTCGACAGCGGCCTGACCCCCTATGTCAGCGCTGCGACCTTCTTCAACCCGCTGGTGGGCACCGCCTATGGCGGCGGCGCGCTGAAGCCGGAGGAAGGCCATCAGGTCGAAGGCGGCATCAAGTACGAGCCGACCTTCATCGATGGCCTGTTTACCGCCTCGGTCTACCAGATCGTCAAGCAGAACGTGGCGCTGACCCGTCCCCTCGACTTCCTGCAGGAACAGGTGGGCGAAGTGACCTCCACCGGCTTCGAACTGGAAGGCAAGATCAATCTGAACCAGAACTGGAGGCTCTTGGGCTCCTACAGCTACACCGATCTCGAAGTGACCGAGGATCTCAATCCGGCCCTGATCGGCAAGCGCCCCTACCTGATCCCCGAACAGCAGGCCGCTCTGTGGCTCGACTACACGCTGACCGAGGGCGCGCTGGAAGGCGTGAGCATCGGCGGCGGCCTGCGCTACCAGGGCGAATCCTATGCGGACGCCCTCAACACGCTGACGGTTCCGGATGCGGTCCTCGCGGATGCGGCGATCCGCTATCAGAAGAACGGCTGGGGCGCTTCGCTGAACGTCTCCAACCTCTTCGACAAAGAATATGTCAAGGGTTGCCAGGGCGCCGCCACCTGCGGCTACGGCGATCAGCGCACGGTCACGCTGAAGCTCAGCAAGACATTCTGAGCTGAACGCAAGTCTGATTTTCCGGCCGTCGCATGGATCATGCGGCGGCCTTTTCTTTTGCGGTTTCCGCCGTCCGAAACCAGCGATCTTCCCTTTCCCGACGGCCCTGAAATCAACCATCCCGCCGCGAAAAATGGCAGATTTTGCCCGCCGTTTGAGCAATTTACCTTTTTTTACCAACTGAAAAATTTCGGGTGAATTTTCGTTTGAGGCATGCAAGGATGCGCGCCAGCCAGACCCCTCAAAAGGGCCGGTGGTTCCGCAGACATGCCCTCCGAAGAGAGGGCGTGCGGGAGGACCCAACAAAAAAGATCAATAGCAACACAGGGCTGCACCATGAAGAAAACCCTCCTCGGCCTCCTCGCTTTCTCGATGATGTCCGCAACGGCGCTGGCCGCCGATATCAAGCCGGCGATCATCTACGATCTGGGCGGCAAGTTCGACAAATCCTTCAACGAAGCCGCCTTCAACGGCGCCGAGAAGTTCAAGACCGAAACCGGCATCGAATATCGCGAATTCGAAATCGCCAACGACGCGCAGCGCGAGCAGGCTCTGCGCCGCTTCGCAGGCGACGGCAACAACCCGATCGTCATGGCTGGCTTCAACTGGGCTGCGGCCCTTGAAAAGGTTTCGGCTGAATATCCGGAAACCAAGTTCGCCATCATCGACATGGTCGTCGACAAGCCGAACGTGAAGTCGATCGTCTTCAAGGAGCAGGAAGGTTCCTACCTCGTCGGCGTTCTCGCTGGCCTCGCTTCCAAGTCGAAGACCGTTTCCTTCATCGGCGGCATGGACATTCCGCTGATCCACAAGTTCGCCTGCGGCTACGTTGGCGGCGCAAAGTCGACCGGCGCTGACGTCAAGGTTCTCGAAGCCTACACCGGCACCACGCCGGATGCCTGGAACGACCCGGTCAAGGGTGGCGAAATCGCCAAGTCCCAGATCGACCAGGGTTCGGACGTCGTCTATCACGCTGCCGGCGGCACGGGCGTTGGCGTCCTGCAGGCTGCTGCAGATGCCGGCAAGCTCGGCATCGGCGTCGATAGCACCCAGAACATGCTGCCGCCGGGCAAGGTCCTGACCTCCATGCTGAAGCGCGTCGATGTTGCCGTTTACAACAGCTTCGTGTCCGCCAAGGACGACAAGTTCGAGTTCGGCATTTCCAACCTCGGCCTCAAGGAAGATGGCGTCGGCTATGCTGTCGACGACAACAACAAGGCGCTGATCACCCCGGAAATGCAGGCTGCCGTCGACAAGGCCAAGGCCGACATCATTGCCGGCACGGTTCAGGTTCACGACTACATGTCGGACGAAGCCTGCCCGTACTAAGAGCGGCTCTGGAATGGAAAAGCCGCCGGTCCTTGGAGATCGGCGGCTTTTTTTGTTGGGCCGTCGCGACGAGAGGACGATGGGCATCTTCTCCCCGCGGGGGAGAAGGAAGACAAGCTCAATAATGCGGAGGCCGTGTAATCGCAGGCGCTTCGAGGCTCTGTTCTTCCAGGCTCAGGAACCGTTCCGTCAGCCGGTCGAGCTTGGCGCGGGTCTGCTCCACCACTTTCCACTGTTCGGTCAGCTGGTCGGACAGCTCCTCGATCACCCTGGCCTGATGGGCCACGGTTTCCTCGAGCTGGGTGATGCGCGCGTCTTTGTCGGTCATTGTCTGTTCCTGGACGTTTCGTCTCGCCCTCTACCATAATGCGCAGCGGAACCGGTCAGGTATTTCAGGCTGAACGAAACAAATCGGCGCTGGACTCTCCAGGACGAACCGGGAAGAGTGTGCGTGAGATGCGAATTCGGGCTTACACGGCTGGAATTCCGATGATAAATATATACCAACTGGTAAAAAAATCGATGTCCGGGCCATCCGCCAGAAGATGAATCCGGGCCACTTGGGGAATAAAGGCCGACATGAGCGATCTAGCCATCGAGCTCAGGGGCATCGACAAGAGTTTTGGTCTTGTCCATGCCAATAAAGATATCAATCTCAAGGTCCGCAAGGGCACGATCCACGGGATCATCGGGGAAAACGGCGCCGGAAAATCGACGCTGATGTCGATCCTCTACGGCTTCTATCAGGCCGATCGCGGCGACATCCTCGTCGATGGCAAGGCCGTCACGATCAAGGACCCGAACACGGCCATATCAAGCGGCATCGGCATGGTGCACCAGCACTTCATGCTGGTCGAAAATTTTACCGTGCTTGAGAACATCATGCTCGGCGCCGAAGACAGCCAGGTGCTGAACACCAGCATTTCCAAGGCCCGCGTCGAGCTGAAGCGGCTGGAAAAGGAATATGCGCTGGAGGTCGATCCCGACGCGCTGATCGAAGAACTGCCGGTCGGCCTGCAGCAGCGCGTGGAAATTCTGAAAGCGCTCTATCGCAAGGCCGATATCCTGATCCTCGACGAGCCGACAGGCGTGCTCACCCCGGCGGAGGCCGATCACCTGTTCCGCATCCTCGGGCAGCTGAAGGATCAGGGCAAGACGATCATCCTCATCACCCACAAGCTGCGCGAGATCATGGCGATCACCGACGAGGTCTCCGTCATGCGCCGCGGCGAGATGGTGGCGACGCGCACGACCAGGGAAACCTCCGTCGAGGAATTGGCCGAGCTGATGGTCGGCCGCCGCGTTCTGCTGCGTGTCGAAAAGGGTGAGGCCAATCCCGGCGCCGTCAAGCTGTCGGTCAAAAACCTCACGGTGCGCGACGGTCGCGGCGTGACCATGGTCGACAATGTCTCCTTCGACCTGAAGGCCGGCGAGATCGTCGGCATCGCCGGGGTCGCGGGCAATGGCCAGTCCGAGCTGCTGGAGGCGATCTCCGGCATCCGCCGTGCGGTTTCCGGCACTGTCGTGCTGAACGGCAAGGATGTTGACGTCACCGGCCATGCCGATCCGGGTGAGCTTCGCACACTGGGTCTCGGTCATGTGCCGGAAGACCGTCACCATGTCGGCCTCGTTCTGAAATTCGAGGAAAGCGAAAACGCGATCCTCGGCTATCAGCGCGACAAGCGGTATCTGAAAGGGCCTTTCCTTGACATGGAGGCGATCCGCGCCGAGGCCGAGGAGAAGATCCAGAAATACGATATCCGCCCGCCGAATGCGCGGTTGAAGACCGCCAATTTCTCCGGCGGCAACCAGCAGAAGATCGTGCTGGCCCGCGAGATGGAACGCGGCCCGGATGTGCTGATCATCGGCCAGCCGACGCGCGGCGTCGATGTCGGCGCCATCGAATTCATCCACAAGCGGATCATCGAGATGCGCGACCGGGGCATGGCTGTGCTTCTGGTGTCCGTCGAACTCGATGAAATCCGCGCGCTTTCCGATCGTATCCTCGTGATGTTTGCCGGCCGTGTCGTCGGCGAGCGCGGCACGGACGCGACGGAAGGCGAACTCGGCCTTCTGATGGCCGGTGTCGAAGGCCCCAGGGAGGCCGCCGAATGAGCAATCCATATGCAAAGCTGCCCAACTGGGCGGAATACGGGCTGATCCCGCTCGTCAATCTCGTCGTCGCCTTCCTCGTTGCCGGCCTCGTCGTGCTTCTCGTCGGCGAAAATCCTCTCAATGCCGCCTATCACATGGTCAACGGCGCCTTCGGCCGCGGCGAATATATCGGCTTCACCCTCTATTACGCGACGACCTTCATCTTCACCGGGCTTTCGGTGGCGGTTGCCTTCCATGCCGGCCTGTTCAACATCGGCAGTGAAGGCCAGGCCTATATCGGCGGCATCGGCGTGGCGCTCGCCTGCCTCTGGCTCGACCGGACCATGCCGTGGTTCGTGGTGTTTCCGCTGGCGATCATCGGTTCGGCCGCTTTCGGCGCGATGTGGGCGTTCCTGCCCGGCTGGCTGCAGGCCAAGCGCGGCAGCCATATCGTCATCACCACCATCATGTTCAATTTCATCGCCTCCAGCCTGATGGTCTATCTCCTGACCCGCGTGATGAAGCCGCTCGGCTCCATGGCGACGCAGACCCGCACCTTCGAGGCCGGCGGCCAGCTGCCGAAGCTCGACTGGCTGCTCTCGATCTTCGGTCTCGATATCGGCAACGCGCCCTTCAACGTCTCGTTCCTGCTGGCACTGCTGGCGGCCTTCGGTGTCTGGGTGCTGATCTGGCGCACACGCTTTGGCTATGAGCTGCGCACCATGGGCCACAGCCCGTCGGCCGCCCGCTACGCCGGCATCAGCGAAACCCGCATCACCATCATCGTCATGATGATCTCCGGTGGTCTCGCCGGCATGATGGCGCTGAACCCGATCATGGGCGAGCAGTTCCGCATGCAGCTCGATTTCGTTCAGGGCGCCGGCTTCGTCGGCATCGCCGTGGCGCTGATGGGCCGTTCGCATCCGGCCGGCATCATCCCTGCCGCCGTTCTCTTCGGCATGCTCTATCAGGGTGGCGCGGAGATCGCCTTCGAGATGCCCGCCATCTCGCGCGACATGATCGTCATTATTCAGGGCCTCGTCATTCTCTTTGCCGGCGCGCTTGAAAACATGTTTCGGCCGGCGATCAGCCGCGCCTTTGCCTCGCTTGGCCAGCGCTCGGCTGCCGCACAGACGAAGGGAGCCTGAGCCATGGATTTCTTCCACACGATCATCGCCCTTCTCGAATCCACCATCCGCGTTTCCGTGCCGCTGATCTTCGCGGCACTTGCCGGTCTCTATACCGAGCGTGCCGGTGTTTTCGACATCGGCCTTGAGGGCAAGATGCTGGGCGCGGCCTTCGCGGCTGGCGCCGTTGCCGCCGTTACCGGCTCCGTCTGGGTCGGTCTGCTCGTCGCCATCCTCATTTCCGTGCTGCTCTCGCTGGTGCATGGCTATGCCTCGATCACCCAGCGCGGCAGCCAGATCGTTTCCGGTGTCGCCATCAACTTCATCGTTGCCGGCTCGACCGTCATTCTCGGCGAAGCCTGGTTCCGCCAGGGTGGGCGCACGCCGGCTCTCTCCGGCGATGCCCGCTTCCAGACCATCGATCTTCCCTTCGTCGATACCGTCAAGGACGTGCCGTTCATCGGTCCGATCTACGCGAACCTGCTCTCCGGCCATTTCCTCTTGACCTACCTCGCCTTTGCGCTGGTGCCGATCAGCTGGTGGGTGCTGTACCGCACCCGGTTCGGTCTGCGCCTGCGTGCCGTCGGTGAAAATCCGGGTGCGGTCGATACGGCCGGAATCTCGGTCATCTGGCTGCGCTACCGGGCCGTTATCTGCTGCGGTATTCTCTGCGGCTTTGCCGGGGCCTATCTGTCGCTCGCCATGAATGCCGGCTTCGTCAAGGGCATGACCGCGGGCAAGGGCTATATCGCGCTCGCCGCGCTGATCTTCGCCAAGTGGCGTCCGGTCAATATCATGCTGGCCTGCCTGCTGTTCGGCTTCCTCGATGCTTTCGCGATCCGCCTGCAGGGCAATCCGCTGCCGCTGATCGGCCAGGTGCCGGTACAGCTGATGCAGGCGCTGCCCTATATTCTGACCGTCATCCTGCTTGCCGGCTTTATCGGCAAGGCGATCCCGCCGAAGGCCGGCGGCATTCCCTATGTGAAGGAGCGCTGATCCATGGCAGACGAACTCTTCGAAGCCGCCCGTACGGCGATGGAAAAGGCCCATGCGCCCTATTCCAAATTTCCTGTCGGCGCGGCGATCCGCGCCGAAGACGGAAAAATCTATTCCGGCGCCAATATCGAGAACCTGTCCTTCCCGGAAGGCTGGTGCGCGGAAACGACGGCCATCAGCCACATGGTCATGGCCGGCCAGCGCAAGATCCTCGAGGTCGCCGTCATCGCTGAAAAACTGGCGCTCTGCCCGCCCTGCGGCGGCTGCCGTCAGCGGCTGGCGGAGTTCTCCGGCGCCAGCACCCGTATTTTCCTTTGCGACGAAACCGGCATCAAGAAGACGCTCGCTCTCTCCGATCTGCTGCCGCATTCCTTTGAGACCGAGGTGATCGGTTGACGGCCGCTGCAGAGCTGCTGACGGCTCGCCTCGGCGGGCTGCAGCCCCGCTACGGCATCGTGCTCGGCTCCGGCCTCGGCTCGCTGGTGGAGGGCGTGACGGATGCGGTGCGCATCTCCTATGCCGATATCCCCGGCTTCCCCGTCAGCGCCGTTTCCGGCCATGCCGGCGAGCTCGTGGCGGGCAGGATCGGCGGCGTGCCCGTCATCGTGCTTTCCGGCCGCGTGCATTACTATGAGCGCGGCGACGCCAATGCCATGCGCGGGCCGATCGAGACGCTGAAGGCGCTGGGCGTCGAAACCCTGATCCTCACCAATTCCGCCGGTTCCCTGCGCGAAGACCTGCCGCCGGGCTCGGTGATGATGATCACCGACCACATCAATTTCTCAGGCGAGAGCCCGCTGATTGGCGTTGACAGCGATGCCCGCTTTGTCGGTTTGACGGCCGCCTATGACGCGGAGTTGGCGGATGCGATCCGCGCCGCCTCTATCAAACTCGATATTCCGCTGGGTGCCGGTGTTTATATGTGGTTTTCTGGCCCGAACTTCGAAACGCCGGCGGAAATCCGCATGGCGCGTATTCTGGGGGCCGATGCCGTCGGCATGTCGACCGTGCCGGAAGTGATCCTGGCACGTTTTTTCGGTCTGAAGGTTGCCGCAGCCTCCGTTATCACCAATTATGGGGCAGGCATGACCGGCGCGGAACTCAGCCATCATGAAACCAAGGATATGGCGCCCGTCGGCGGGCAGCGTCTCGCAGCCATCCTGAAAGAGATGATAACCGCACGCGCCTGAGAGCTGTTGCGGGAGAGGAAACGGACCAAAATGATGCTCGAAGCCAACAACCGTCAGGTTGCGTCGCTTGCTTTGTCGCTGCTCGATCTCACCGATCTCACCGACACCTGCACGCCGGAAGCCATCGAAAAGCTCTGCGCGCAGGCGCAAACGCCCTTCGGCCACACCGCCGCCATCTGCATCTGGCCACGCTTCGTTGCGCAGGCGCGGGGCATCCTCGGGGCAGACAGCGCAGTGAAGATCGCCACCGTCGTCAACTTTCCCTCGGGCGATCTGCCCGTCGAAACCGTCGTTGCCGAGATGGAAAAGGCGATTGCCGATGGCGCCGACGAGATTGATCTCGTTATCCCCTACAAGGCCTTCATGGCCGGCGACGAGCAGGCCGTGCGCACGATGATTTCGGCCGTCAAGGCTGTCTGCAAGCCGCCCGTCCTCCTGAAGACCATCCTGGAAACCGGCGAACTGAAGGACCGCGGGCTGATCCGCAGCGCCTCGCATATCGCCATTCAGGAAGGCGCCGATTTCATCAAGACCTCCACCGGCAAGGTCGCGGTCAATGCGACGCTGGAAGCGGCCGATATCATGCTCACCTGCATCCGCGAAAGCGGTCGCAAGGTCGGCTTCAAGCCCGCCGGTGGCGTACGTACCGTCGGCGATGCGCGTCTCTATCTCAATCTGGCAGCCACAATCCACAGCCCGGACTGGCCGATGCCCTCCACCTTCCGCTTCGGCGCATCCGGCCTGCTGGGCGATATCCTCGCCGTGCTCGAAGGCCGCGAGCCGGCCGTGGCCGCAGCCGCCTATTGACGATGATCCCGCAGGAAATCATCCGGCGCAAACGCGACGGCGAAGTCCTCTCCGCTGAGGACATTGCTGCGTTTATTCGTGGCTTGTCGGATGGTTCGATCTCCGAAGGTCAGGTTGCTGCCTTTGCCATGGCGACATGGTTTTCCGGCATGTCGACGGATGAGACCGTGGCGTTGACGCTGGCCATGCGCGACAGCGGCGATGTGCTCGACTGGAGCGGCATCGCCGCCCCCATCGCAGACAAGCATTCGACCGGCGGCGTCGGCGACAATGTCTCGCTGATGCTGGCGCCGATCGCCGCCGCATGCGGTCTTGCCGTGCCGATGATTTCCGGCCGCGGCCTTGGCCATACCGGCGGCACGCTCGACAAGCTGGAATCGATCCCCAGCTACGATATCAAGCCATCGGCCGCCCTCTTCCGGCGTACTGTCGAGGAAGCCGGCTGCGCCGTCATCGGCCAGACGGCAGCGCTCGCCCCCGCCGACCGCCGCCTTTACGCGATCCGCGATGTGACAGCGACGGTCGATTCCGTGCCGCTGATCACCGCCTCGATCCTCTCGAAGAAGCTGGCCGCAGGCCTGCAGTCGCTCGTGCTCGACGTCAAGATCGGCACCGGCGCCTTCATGGTGAGCCTTGAGGAAGCCGAGATGCTCGCCCGCTCCCTCGTCGGCGTCGCCAACGGGGCAGGTGTGAAGACGACGGCTCTGATCACCGACATGAACGAACCGCTGGCCGATGCCGCCGGCAATGCGCTGGAGATCGAAAACTGTCTCGCCTTCCTGCGCGGCGAAAAAGCCGGTACCCGGCTCGAAGCCGTGGTGATGGCCTTTGCTGCGGAAATGCTGCTGTCTTCGGGCGTCGCAACGAATTCGCAAGAAGCCGAGGCTGCTGCGCGCCGGGCGCTTGACAGCGGTGCGGCGCTCGAGCGTTTCGGCCGCATGGTTCGTCTGCTGGGTGGCCCGCATGATTTCATCGAGCGCAGCGACGTCTATCTGCAAAAGGCGCCGGTGGTTTTGCCCGTCGAAGCGCCGCGCGCCGGCTTTCTTGTTGCTTGCGACGCCCGCGCTGTCGGCATGGAAGTGATCGCGCTGGGTGGTGGGCGTACGCGCCCCGACGAACCCATCGACCATCGCGTCGGCTTCAGTGACCTGAAGCCGCTCGGAACGCGGCTGGAGAAGGGCGAGCCTTTCGCCATGGTGCATGCCGCGGATCAGGCGGCTGCGGAAGCCGCACGCGCCCGGCTTTGCGCCATCTATGAGATCGGCGAAGAGGAGCCGGCGGCAAGGCCGGTTATCGTCTCCAAGATCGGATAACTACCGGACGAGATGCAGCGCGCCGTTTTCGACCCGGTAGGATGACAGCCGGTTGAGAAAGCTCATGCCGACAAGCATGTTTGAAAGCGATGTATCCGGAAGCACCATCGCCTGAACATCCTCGACGGTGATAGAGCCGATTTTCACGCGGTCGAGCATCACGGGCGCAGCCTTGACGATGCCGTTCGCCGTGCTGGCGCGACCGGTGTACTGCAGGTTGCCCGGCGCGATCCCGAGTTTGCGGGACATCGAGACATTGATGGCGATGACGCTCGCGCCCGTATCGATCATGCCACCCTGCTTGCGGCCGTTGATCTCGAAGGTGCCCAAAAAGTGCCCCTGCGTCGCCTCAAGCGTCACGCCCTTGCCGCCGGCATAACTCGCCGTCGCAACAGGAGCCTGTTCCGCAGGTTGGCTCGGCATGCTGTCCGCCTTTTCCAGATAGCGCGTCGCAACCTCGGGCAAGACCATGGCCGCGACGGCAATTCCGGCTGCGAAGATCGAAAGGCGTGCAAGCATGATCCGGCCCCATCATGAGGTTGAGAGGCGTGGAGCTAAGCACGGTAGTTACTAATCCGGCATCAACAAAGGGCGCAACTGATCCAAGACCTTTCAAACAGGTTAAGATTTGATTTCCAGGCCCTGATGCCGTGCTTGCCGCTCCACAACGCATATGTTACATGTAACAAAAAAGGAGAACCGCCATGGCTTCATCCGTCAGCGAACGCGTGAACAAGCGCCGAGAAGCCTTGCGTGCTGCGGGGCTTCGCCCGGTTCAGATATGGGTGCCTGACCTCCGCAAGCCGGGTTTTGCGGAAGAATGCCGGCGACAGGCCGTGCTGGTTGCCCTTGCCGATGGGCAAGACGCAGATTTGCAGACGTTTATGGATGACGTCCTCGCGGACAGCGATAGCGACGAATGAAGCGGGGCGATTTGGTCACCATTGCCATGACGGGCGACTTTGGCAAGCCGCGACCGGCCCTGATCATTCAGGCCGGTCAGTTTGCGGAAACGGCAACCGTAACGGTGCTTCTGATTTCGGGAACGCTTGTCGACGCCCCGTTGCTGCGCATCACCGTGGAGCCGACGCGGCAAAACGGCCTGCATAAGACCTCGCAGATCATGATCGACAAGGCAATGTCCGTCAGGAGGGACAAGCTGGGGCAGGTATTCGGTCACCTGCCGGATGAGACCATGGTCTCCGTCAACCGCTCGCTGGCGCTTTTCCTCGGCTTTGCCTGAAGGCCGGCTTTACTTCGTGCCGTACATGCGGTCGCCGGCATCGCCGAGGCCGGGCACGATATAGCCTTTTTCGTTCAGATGGCTGTCGATGGCGGCGGTGTAGATCGGCACGTCCGGATGGGCGGCCTGAAAGTTCTTGATGCCTTCGGGCGCCGCCAGCAGGCAGAGGAAGCGCAGGTTCTTCGCGCCGCGTTCCTTCAGCTTGTCGATGGCGGCAATCGAGGAATTGCCTGTAGCGAGCATCGGATCGACGACGATGACGAGGCGTTCCGACATGGCTTCCGGCGCCTTGAAGTAATATTCCACGGCTTCCAGCGTTTCATGGTCGCGGTAGACGCCGACGTGGGAGACACGAGCGGAGGGAACGAGTTCCAGCATGCCTTCGAGCAGGCCGTTGCCGGCGCGCAGAATCGAGGCGAAAACCAGCTTCTTGCCTTCGAGAACCGGGGCCTGGATGGTTTCCAGCGGCGTGTCGATGGTTTCCATCGTCAGTTCGAGATCGCGGGTGACCTCGTAGCAGAGCAGTACGGAGATTTCGCGCAGCAGGCGGCGGAAACCGGCTGTCGAGGTTTCCTTCTTGCGCATGATGGTCAGCTTGTGCTGCACGAGCGGATGATTGATGACCGTTACGCCGTCCATGGCCACGCCTCCGTAAAATCTGGATACGACATTCTTTTTCACGGAAAAGCGGCGGCCCGCAAGGGGTGAGCGCCGCTTTGCGGCGTCATCCCCAGCCGTCGCTCCTCAAATCTTCGCCAGAAGCCGCGCGCGTGTCGCCTCGTCGAGGAATGCACCCTCGATCGCGGTGCGCGTCATGGCGTTGATCTCGGCATCGCTGAAGCCGAAGACGTGCGATGCGATCTCGTATTCCTGCGCCAGCGACGTGTGGAAAAAGGGCGGATCGTCGGAATTCAGCGTCACCCGGCAGCCGGCATCGCGCAGCGCCCTCAGCGGATGCGACGGGAAATCCGGGAAGACCTTGAGCGAGATATTGGAGCCGGGGCAGGTTTCGAGCACAACGCCCTCATCGGCGATGCGGGCGACGAGAGCGGCATCCTCGATGGCGCGCACGCCGTGGCTGATGCGCGAGGGGCGCACATGATCCAGCGCATCGCGCACGCTGAAGGCGCCGGCCATCTCGCCGGCATGGATGGTGATGCCCAGACCACTATCGCGGGCGATATCGAAGGCGCGGGCGAAATCCGCGACCTTGTGCATACGCTCTTCGCCGGCCAGATTGAAGCCGGTGACCAGCGGATGGGCGCGCTTGGCAGCATAGAGGGCGGTCTTTTCCGCCCGTTCCGCGCCGAGATGGCGGATGATGGTGATGATCATCCGGCCTTCGATGCCGGTCCTGGCTTTTGCCGCCTCGATGCCGGCGGCAAGGCCGCGGATATAGGCGTCGGCCCCGATGCCGATGGTGTTGCCATGGTCGGGCGAGACGATGATCTCGCTGTAGATCGTACCGGCTTCGGCCAGTTCCGTGAGGTAGGTCTCGGCAAGCAGGGCGTAGTCCTCTTCCGTGCGGAAGAGTTCAGCCACCTTGTCGTAGCAGATCAGGAAGTCGGAAAACTCGGTCCAGACATAGGCGCCGTCGCGGATGATGTCGCTGACATCGACATTGTATTTGCGCGCCATGTCGAGGGCGAGCTGGGGCGAGGCTGCGCCTTCGATATGGCAGTGCAGCTCGGCTTTCTTCAAATGTGCAGTCAAAGGAAACTTCTCCCGTGGAGGCCCGGTGCGATGCCGAGATGGCGGGCGACGGTTTCGCCGATGCCGGCAAAGCCGTGGATGATGCCGATGGAGCGCGGCGCGATATCCGGCCCGAAGGCAAGGACAGGCACGCGCTCGCGCGTGTGGTCGGTGCCGCGCCAGGTGGGGTCGCAGCCGTGATCGGCGGTGATGATGGCGAGATCGCCGGACTTCAGCTTGCCCTGAATTTCCGGCAGGCGGGCATCGAAGGCTTCGAGTGCTGCGGCGTAACCCGGAACATCGCGGCGATGGCCGTAGAGCATGTCGAAATCGACGAAATTGGTGAAGACGAGATCGCCGTCTTCCGCCTCGTCCATGGCCTTCAGCGTGGCGTCGAACAGGGCCATGTTGCCGTTGGCCTTGATCAGCCGGCCGATGCCCTGATGGGCGAAGATATCGGCGATCTTGCCGACGGCATGCACGGTGCGGCCTTCCTTCGTCAGCCTGTCGAGCAGGGTCGGCTCAGGCGGCAGGACGGAATAGTCGCGGCGGTTGCCGGTGCGGGTAAAGTTTTCCGCCGATAGGCCGGTGAAGGGGCGGGCGATGACGCGGCCGATATTATAGTCGTCGAGCAACCGGCGAACGACCTGACAGAATTCCAGCAGCCGTTCGAGGCCGAAGGTCTCTTCATGGGCGGCGATCTGGAAGACACTGTCGGAGGAGGTGTAGCAGATCGGTTTTCCCGTGCGCATATGCTCCTCGCCGCAACGGGCGATGATATCCGTGCCGGATGCGTGGCAGTTTCCGAGGATGCCCGGAACGTCACCTTCGCGACAGATCGCCTCGACCAGTTCCGGCGGGAAGGCATCGCCTTCTGCCGGGAAATAACCCCAGTCGAAGCTGACCGGCGTGCCGGCGATTTCCCAATGGCCGGAGGGCGTATCCTTGCCGCGCGAAACCTCGCTTGCCGCGCCATAGACGCCGGTCGCCGGTTCGTCGGCGGAAAGGCCGGCCGGCACGCCGCCGGTCGCAAGCTTCGCGGCACGGGCAAGGCCGAGCGCCGTCATGTTCGGAACGTTCAGCGGGCCTTCGCGCAGGCCGGCGCGATCGGCGGCACCCGCGGCGCAGAATTCGGCGATATGGCCGAGCGTATCGGCGCCCTCGTCGCCAAAGGCGGCCGCATCCGGCGCATTGCCGATGCCGAAGGAATCAAGAACGAAGAGAAAGGCACGCGCCATTGTTCACCCGAGAAAAATCCAGAACCCGCCCTATCCACGTTTTCGGGCGCTGGGCGCGCAACCGGCGGCTGGAACGGCGGGCGGCTTGGGGACGAAGGGGTCCGCCTCACCCACGGCAAGGGATAGCGCGACCGATGATGGATTGCAAACGAGGCCTGCTCAGGTCGGGCAATCGCTGCAGGTGATCTGCTCGCCGAGGCGCTGCTGGAAGTAATAGGATTTGGAAATCGGGATTTCGCGAGTCGACCTGGCCAAAGCGGGCGACATCAGCATCAGATCGTGCTTCACTTCGAGTTCGGAGCGCACCACGAACGTATTGACCAGCGACAGCTCGGCGGGGAGATCGGTTGTCGTTCCGGCCTTATAGGGTGTCGCGCCGGCCTGGTCGCGCGACCAGAGAACGGTTCCCTTTCCGGAAGCGGAAATCCGGATACCGGTGATTTTCAGAGAGTAGTTGCCGATCGCGTAGGGCACCATGGCGGCCTTGACGACATCCTTCATGCCATCGAGGGTCGCGACGGTCACGTCCTTCTTGCGGGACAGCAGTTCGGCGACGGTGCTCGACGCATGGGCGACCTTGCGGGCAACGCCGACGCCGACCGAAATTTCGAAGGCCCCGAGATATCCCATCAGCAGGAGGGGGATGATGATGGCGAACTCGACGGAGCCGACGCCGCGCCGATCGCGGGCGAGATCAGCAAGCCGGGAGCCGGAAAGGCGGGTTGCCAGACGTTTTGTGAGGGAGAGCGCCACGGTCTTCATCGTCAATAGGCCTCGTTGACGACGACATTCGTCGCGACCATCAGGTAATCGTTGGGCATGGAGTCCCCCGCCGCGCGCAGCTTCGTCACATAGGGACGGACGAGATCGGTCATGACCTCCCAGCGGTAATAGGCGCGCACCACGTTGATCTTTTCCCCACCGCCGACCGTGTAGAGCGTATTGGTGTCCAGATCGGTGCCATTGCGGGGGATTTCCTTCGGGATCTGCGCGAAGGTCGAAAAACTACGGACGTCGATGTAGAGCCGGTCGGCATCGCAGCTCAGGAAAAACGAGATCTCGTTGCAATACAGCGCGCGGAATTCGTCCTTGCTCTTGTCGGTCGCGCGGCCGAGGCCGGAGGTGATTTCGCCGGTCCTGATCTTGCGCGCCATCGTATCGTTGGCATTGGCCAGCACCTGCTCGCCGAAAAAGGCGGCGAAGGTTTCGATCGATGCAAAAGACACCAGAAAAAACGGCAGGGCGAGAATGGCGAATTCGATGGCCGCCGCCCCGCTCTTTTCCCGCGCCAGACGACGCAACAGGCCACCGGGTCGCACGAGGTGCGTTTTTGCGGCTTTTTCAGCCGGGGTTTCAGCAATGATCTGCTGCTCTTCCATACCGGTCATCGGCGGGCCCTCTCGTCTCGGAAGGACTATATGAATCGACCGTTGACAAATCGTATGCACGTTACGGCGCAATTTGAACGATGCGGCTTACCGTCCGGTAATCATCCGGATGGTGTCCTATCAGTTTTTGGCGGCGGTGTGGTCGGCGTGGACTTCGCAATTGGGCGTGCAGGAGAGAACCGAGCGATCCGTCTGGCGATAGACGCGGACCGTATTGCCTTCGTCGATCGAGACGAGGATGCGCTCATCGAACAGCGCGTTGCCCTCGGCATCGAGGATGACGACATTGGTCGTACCGAAGGCGCGGCCCGTCAGGACGATGGTGCGGGCGTCGGCGACGGTCGCGTCCGCCACGTCGGAATTGCCGACAATGACCTTGGCGACGGGCCGATCGAGTTTCAGCACGCGCGCGTGATCCATATAGACGCGCATCATCTCCTCGTTTTCCTGCGCATGGGCAGGGCCGGCAACAGAGAGAATCAGGGCGAGGCCGGGGAGGGCAAGGCGGGCCGGGGCGGTCAGCACCCGGGCGGCGCAAGCAGCGAATGCGTTCGATTTCATGACAGTTCCCCGACGGATATGGATGCCCGAGCATCGCCGGTTTTGGTGAATGAAGGGTTAAGCCCGGAATTTACACGCAAAGTGCAGTCCGCACAGGCGGGGCGATTTCCGGGAAAAACCAGCAAAATCAGGGTTAAGGATAGAATTTGACGCATCCGCTTCGGGCCCTGTTTACCATATAAACGGGGATCGGACGTTAACCTCCCGGTAACTTACTTCCTTAAGCGGTTCGAAATCGGCTCTCCTGTAGCTTTTGCCTCGACCGATCAACGGAAACAGTTGGCGGCAGTGCTGAACAACAAGTGAAGTAGGAGAGACAACATGACCAAGCTTTTCGCACGTTTCATGAAAGACGAATCCGGCGCGACCGCCATCGAGTATGGCCTGATCGCAGCCCTCATCTCCGTTGCCCTGATCACCGGCGCAACCGCCCTCGGCTCGCAGCTCGACTCGACCTTCAAGGATCTGGCCGGCAAGCTCAAGGACCCGAAGGTTACCCCGTAATCGCATCACTCGTTCGCGAACGCGATGTCATTGGGCCGTCTCCTCACCGGGGCGGCCTTTTGTCCTTTATAATGTCGTCTTAGGTACTTTTTAATCGCCAGGACGCGATGCTGTGCCGGTCGAAACCCTTTTCAACCTCTCGGGATGAGCGATGACGGAAGCTGCGATCTTTGTTGTGTTTCCCCTGTGCCTCGCCATGGCCGCGTTTTCGGATCTGTTCACCATGACGATCCCGAACCGGGTCTCGGCGATCCTGCTGGCGACCTTCGTCGTGGTGGCGCCCTTCGCCGGGCTCGGCATCGAACAGATCGGACTTCATTTCCTTTCCGCAGCCGTCGTCTTCGCCGTCTGCTTCGCGCTCTTTGCCCTCAACATCATGGGAGGCGGCGACGCCAAGCTCCTGACGGCAGCGGCGATCTGGTTCGGCTTCGACCAGTCACTCTTCCTGTTCCTCACCTATGTCTCCGTATTCGGCGGCATCCTCACCCTTGCCATCCTGATGCTGCGCAAGCAGGAAGATCTGCTGCTGGCCACCGGCCTGCCGCTTCCGCATCTCTTGTTCACCGCCAAGAAGATCCCCTATGGCATCGCCATCGGGATGGGCGGCTTCTTCACCTATCCATCCTCGCCGCTGATGATGGCCGCGCTGGCCCACGTGCAATAGGGCTGCCCGCAGGTTACCCTTCGTTAACCACGCCGCTAAGCAACTCGTTAACCATAAGTACACCAATTTCAGGTCATTCTGCGCCGACATAATTCCGTGGGGCGGGAAAGAACATGAAACCGGTGCGCGTAATCATTCTGACGGTGGCTGTCGTTTCGGCAGGTCTGGCCGGCTTTCTTGCCCTGAAGCTGACGGGCGGACAGACCGTCGTCGCCGGCGAGCCGATCATCGAGAAAGAACCGACCGTCAACGTGCTGGTGGCAAGCAAGAGCCTGCCGGTGGGTTCGCGGCTCGACGGCGATTCCATCCACTGGACGACCTGGCCCGAAGGTAGCGTCGTGGACGGCCTGATCACCGACCAGAACCGTCCCAACGCCGTGACCGATCTGACCGGCGTCGTCGTGCGCATGCCGCTCTTCAACGGCGAGCCCGTGCGTCAGGAAAAAATCGCGGACGCCTCCTCCCGCATCATGTCGGCGCTGCTGCCGGCCGGCAAGCGCGCCGTCGCAACGGAAATCACCGTCGCAACCGGCGCCGGCGGCTTCATCCTGCCGAACGACCGCGTCGACGTGATCATGGTGCGCAAATCCGAGACCGACACTTTCATCACCGAGACCGTGCTGAGCAACGTGCGCGTTCTCGCCATCGACCAGCAGATCGAGGAAAAGGAGGACGGCTCCAAATCCGTCGTCGGCACGACAGCGACGCTGGAACTGACCCCCGACCAGTCCAAGGTCATGACCGTGGCCCAGCAGATGGCCGAGCGCCTTTCGCTGGCGCTGCGCAGCATCGCCGACGCGCAGGAGCCGGACACGGCAGCCGCCGACTATCTGCTGAGCGGCGACGGCCAGCCGGCCATCCAGGTCATCAAATCGGGCTCCATCGTCAAATCCGATGAGGGCATCGTTCAGGAAAGCAGCAACCAATGAGCGCGCGGACCATCACAGTGAACCGGAAAACCTTTCGTTCCACCGTCGCCGGCGGCCTTGCGCTCTGCATTGCCTTTTCCGGCATGCCCGGACAGAGCCTCGTCGCCGAGGCCGCGAGCGAATCGCTCGTGCGCATCGTCGACAGCGGACCGGGCGTGAAGAAGACCATCAAGCTCGGTCTCAACAAGGCGATCGTCGTCGACCTGCCGACCGACGCCCATGACATTCTGGTCGCCGATCCGACGCTCGCCGATGCCGTGACGCGCTCCTCGCGGCGCATCTATCTCTTCGGCAAGACGGTCGGGCAGACCAACATCTTCGTCTTCGGTCCCAATGGCGAGGAAATCGTCAGCCTCGATCTGGAAATCGAGCGCGACATCGCCGGGCTCGAGGCAAACCTGCGCCGCTTCCTGCCGGATTCCGACATTCACGCCGAAATCATCTCCGACAACATCGTGCTGACCGGAACGGTGCGCACGCCGCTCGATTCAACCCGCGTCGAGGAACTGGCCCGCGCCTTCCTCAAGGGCGGCGAAGCCACCACCCGCAACATCACCGCGCAGGGCAACAACGGCGACGCCGACATCTTCGCCGAAAACCGCCAGGTCTCGCAGATCGTCAACCTGCTGACGATCGAGGGCGAGGACCAGGTAATGCTGAAGGTGACGGTCGCGGAAGTGTCGCGGCAGGTTCTGAAGCAACTCGGCGTCAGCGGCAGCATCTACAGCGATTCCAGCGGCGACGGCATCACCTTCAACAACCCGATGAACCTCGGAAACGCAGTCAACCCGGCCTCCTCGCTGATCAAGAGCGCGATCGGTTCCGGCTCCATGAACTTCTGGAGCTATGTCAACGCCATGGAGCAGGCCGGCGTCATGCGGACACTGGCTGAACCAAGCCTGACGGCGATTTCCGGCAAGGATGCGAAATTCTTCGTGGGCGGCGAATATCGCCTGCCCTCGCAGCAGAACGTGACCGAAGAAGACGACGAGAACACCGGCATACCGAAGCAGATCCTCACCCGCGGCAACTCGACCGTGGAATACGGCGTGGAACTGAACTTCAAGCCGGTCGTGCTCGGCCCCGGACGCATCGCTCTCGATATCGAAACCAACGTGTCCGAACCGACCTTCGAAGGCTCCGTCGTCAACGGCAACAACTATTCGAACATTCCGGGCCAGACCTATCTCTCGGTGCGCCGGCGCGAGGCGTCCACCAGCGTCGAATTGCCCTCGGGCGGCTCGATCGTCATCGGCGGTCTTATCCAGGACAATGTCCGTCAGGCGGTTTCCGGTCTGCCCGGTGTCGCCAAGATACCGGTTCTCGGCACACTGTTCCGCAGCAAGGATTTCGTTCGCAACGAAAGCGAACTGGTGATCATCGCGACGCCCTATCTGGTGAAGCCGGTCGGCCGAAACGCGCTGCAGCGGCCCGACGACAATTTCAGTCCGACCGGCGATCTGTCGAGCTACTTCCTCGGCACGGTCAACCGGATCTACGGCAATGCCCAGGCGAAGGCCCCGACCGGCCAGTATCACGGCAATGTCGGCTTCATCTACAAATAGGCGGGAACGGACATGATCGACACGCTTCTCAAGAACCGTCCATTCGAAAGGCCTTCAGCCATGCGGCCCACCCAGCTTTCCGGCCTTGCCCGTTCAGCCCGCCTCGTGACCCTCGGCGTGCTCGTCATCGCCGGCGCCGGCCTTGCGGGTTGCGCCCGCGACGGCACGACGACGGGCTCCCTGCCCGACGACTACCGCACCCGCCATCCGATCGTGATTGCCGAATCCGAGCATGTCATCGACGTGCCGATCGCATCCGGCGACCGCCATCTGACGGTCGGCGCGCGCGAGGTCATCCGCGGCTTCGCCCAGAGCTACAAGGGCATATCGACCGGCGTGGTTCAGATCCTGCTGCCGTCCGGCTCGCCCAACGCTGCCGCAGCCGACGCCATGCGGCGCGACATCCGTACGGCGCTGGTCTCGGCAGGCGTGCCGGCAAACCGGCTGATGGAAGTCCGCTATCAGGCCGGCGGCCCGGAAGACGCAGCCCCTGTGCGGTTGCGCTATACCGCGATCACCGCCCAGACCGAGCCTTGCGGCAACTGGCCGAGCGATCTGGCGATCAACACCTTCGAAAACAAGAACTACGAGAACTTCGGCTGCGCCACGCAGGCCAATATTGCCGCGCAGATCGCCAATCCGATGGATCTGCTCGGCCCACGCGAAATGTCGCCGATCGACGCCGTGCAGCGCGGCGAGGTCATCAACGACTATCGCGGCATCGATCGCGGCACGACGACCACCATCACCACCAGCGTGAACTGACAACGGCACGACCTGACGGGACAGAACCATGAGCGCGATTGACTACAAGATCGAGACAGGAGCGGACGACGCGGAAGGCCTGACCGAACAGGGTCGCCCCGGCGATATCGATCATCTGCGACCGCTGCCGCGCATCTCCGTCCACGCCTTCTGCGAGACGGAAGCGCTACACCGGGTCATGGAACGCTGCGGCCAGGACCGCCGCATGGCCAAGGTGACGCTGCGCATCAACAGCGGCACCATCGCCGCCGCCGCCAACATGTTTTCCACCACGGCGACGCCGAACCTGATCATTCTGGAGACCTCGACAGAGCCGCGCCATCTCATGGAGGAGCTTGCGCCGCTCGCCGCCGTCTGCGACCCCTCGACCAAGGTCG
This sequence comes from Pararhizobium sp., assembly GCA_031556925.1. Lineage (GTDB taxonomy): Bacteria > Pseudomonadota > Alphaproteobacteria > Rhizobiales > Rhizobiaceae > Pararhizobium. The sequence goes on along the minus strand of JAVBSF010000425.1, from coordinate 217 downwards.
TCATCATCGGCCGCTACAACGACATTCCTCTCTATCGTGACCTGATCCGCAACGGCATTTCCGAATATATGGTGGCGCCGGTGGCGATGGCGGACTTTCTCGGCTCCTTGGCCGCGATCTTCGTCGATCCGGAAGCCGAACCGCTCGGCCGTTCCGTCGCCTTCGTCGGCGCCAAGGGCGGCGTCGGGTCCTCTACTTTGGCGCATAACTGCGCCTG
>JAVBSF010000028.1:0-8111 GCA_031556925.1 Pararhizobium sp. | reverse complement strand
AGGAAAAGGATATCGACTATCTGAAAACCCTGCAGCAGCAGATCCATGCGGTCTTCATCGATATGGTCAAGGCACGGCGCGGCCATCTGCTTGCCGATCACGCCGAGATTTTCTCAGGCCTGTTCTGGACGGGCGGGCGGGCGCAGGAGCTTGGCCTGATCGACAGCCTCGGCGACATCAGAGGCGAGCTGAAGAAGCGCTACGGCGAAAAGACCGAATTGCAGCTGATCTCACCGCCCCGTGGTCTGTTCGGCCGCCGTCAGCCGGGAGCGGCCATTGCCGGTGCAGTCGCCGAGCGTTTCGTGGCCTCCACCGTGTCGGGCCTTGCTGACATGGCGGAGGAAAAGGCATTATGGGGCCGATACGGGCTCTGACACCCAGAAGAAAAGGCACCGGGGGACACGCATGCCGCAAATCATTCTTTTTCTGCTGATCGTCGGTATCGCGTGGTTCGGCTATCGAAAGTTCATCGCCGATGCCGAAAAGCTCTCGCGACAGCGCGAACAGGTACGCCGCGAAAAGGAAACCGGCTCGCAGGGCACGCTGGTCAAGGATCCTGTGACGGGGGAGTATCGGCTGAAGAAGCCGGAGTAGGCGTCGTCACGGGATGCCAATGCGCTATTCGTTGCGGTTTTTGACGCGGCGTTCCCAATTCGCCCCGGCATAGGTAACGCTGACAACGAATACGGTTCTGTCATCGTCATCGACGATGAAGCAGATAACGCCCTTTTCCGGCCGGAATGGCGCGCAATCCAGGCGTCATTTCATCGCGAAGCGACCCGATTTGAGGGAAATCCGCGAGCCTGGCAAAAACTTCTTCGAATTCAGCGATTTTTCGGCGTGCAATCTGCGTGCCCGCGTAATTTTCTATGAGTGAGAAAATATCGAGCAGATCATATTCTACCTCGTCATGGTATTTAACGTGGTAGCGCATGTTTGAGACTATTTCCGTTCCGCTATCACTGCCCGGATACGATCGAAAACATTGTCGGTTTCCATGGAGATCCACTGATCCCGAGGCAGTTCCATCCTTCGGCGGATTTCATCTCCCATGCCGGCCAGTGCGTCGGCGGGAACCTCATCGCTCATCATCTTCTCGATGCCGGCCTGAACGACGCTGGAGAGCGACGGATAAAGTCCGTCTGCCACCATCTTTTCCGCGAATTCGCGGTGCGTATCATCCAGTTCGATCGCGATCTTGACGGTCATGCGGAGATCCTTTGTTCCTGCCCGAGCTTATCATGACGGGCGCTTTATCTGCAACGCGGCGCAGATATGCCCGCTGGTGCAAGACTTCTGGCTCACCGCCTTTGCGGCCCCTTGACCCCTCCGGCCCGTCGTGGCACCAGACAGCCAGAAATTTCCAAGCTGGACATACGATCATGACTGCTGCCGCCCTGCCGGACCATATGAACCCGAAGCGCTCCTTTCAGGCGCTGATCCTGACGCTGCATGCGTATTGGGCGGACAAGGGTTGTGCCGTGCTGCAGCCCTACGACATGGAAGTCGGCGCCGGCACTTTCCATCCTGCAACGACGCTGCGCGCCCTTGGCCCCAAGCCCTGGCGCGCCGTTTACGTCCAGCCCTCGCGCCGCCCGACGGATGGCCGTTACGGTGAAAACCCGAACCGCCTGCAGCACTATTACCAGTATCAGGTCATCCTGAAGCCCAACCCTTCGAACCTGCAGGAGCTTTACCTCGGCTCGCTGGAGGCAATCGGTCTCGATCCGCTGCTGCACGATATCCGCTTCGTCGAGGACGACTGGGAAAGCCCGACGCTGGGGGCCTGGGGTCTCGGCTGGGAATGCTGGTGCGATGGCATGGAAGTATCGCAGTTCACCTATTTCCAGCAGGTCTGCGGCATCGAATGCGCCCCGGTTTCGGGCGAGCTGACCTATGGCCTCGAACGTCTCGCCATGTATGTGCAGGGCGTCGACAATGTCTACGACCTGAACTTCAACGGCCGCGAAGGCGACGAGAAGATCACCTATGGCGATGTCTTCCTGCAGGCCGAGCAGGAATATTCGCGCCACAATTTCGAATATGCCAACACGGCGATGCTGCATCAGCATTTCATCGATGCGGAGAAGGAGTGCATGGCGCTGCTCGCGGCTGGTGCGCCGGGCGATGCCAATGTGCTGCACAAATGCGTGTTTCCGGCCTATGACCAGTGCATCAAGGCAAGCCACGTCTTCAATCTTCTGGATGCGCGCGGCGTGATCTCGGTCACGGAGCGCCAGAGCTATATCCTGCGCGTGCGCACGCTCGCCAAGGCCTGCGGCGAAGCCTTCCTGCTGACGGATGCCGGCGGCGCGAACATCGTGCGCGACGCGGCGTAGTTTTCGCAACTCGGAAAATGAGAAAAAACGGCTCGCCCGAAATGGGCGAGCGCGTTCAGGTGTCCCAGTCGCTGAGAACAGGCCGGTTGGTGCGAACCGGAACCGGTTTTGCCTGTTGCTGGCGTTCGACGCGCAGCGCGATGAAATGGGCTGCAGCCATCAGCGCGATCGCGCTGGTCGTCATCAAAGTCAGAATGGTCATCTTAGCCTCGCTTGTATCGGCCGCCTCGGCCGTAAACCTGCTTTCATGGCAGGCGCAAGCGGTCATCATCGACCGCAAGACGCAAGTTACTAACAAGGCACAGGATAGGGATTTCAAATATTTTCGCTATCGCTGAAATTCACTAGGCCGCTCGCCCTTTACAGCGTGCCGCTGATGCCGCCGGCGATTTCCCGGACGGGCTTCAGGGTGGGATAGGAACCCGTGGACATTTGACCGGCATAGGTCTGGAGGGCGCGGCGAACGCCGGTCGGCCGTTCAGGAGCGGTGATGCTCGCATAGGCGACGAAAAGGGCCGAGAAGGCGATGACGTTGATAAGGGTTGCGAGCGTTTTCATAATCGTTGGCTTCGTTTGCATTGGCCGGTTCATTCCGGTTGTCGAAGCCACTATCGATCGGATCGGGAAATTTCGCCGTTCCCGATGAAACAGCTAAATCAATGTGTTACCTATGGAACAGGAAGGTTTCCGACAGGGATGCGCCACCGATACCCTTTTGCCGCGATATGTTCTAAGGTTGCGACCAGAGGCTTGAGCGAGAGGATGTTTCATGATTGGCTTGGCAATCGGCGCTGCCGTGATCCTGTATCTGATTTTCATCTATAACGGGCTGGTCAAGGCCCGGCAGGTGAAGGAAGAGGCATGGTCCGGCATCGATGTGCAACTGAAGCGCCGCGCCGACCTGATCCCCAACCTGATAGAGACGGTCAAAGGCTATGCCGCCCATGAAAAGGGCACGCTGGAACAGATCGTTGAACTCCGAAACAAGGCGCAGGCGGTGCCATCAGGCGATGTCGCCGGCCGCGCCCAGGCGGAGGGCATGCTGAGTCAGGCGCTCGGCAAGGTCTTCGCGCTGGCCGAAGCCTATCCCGACCTGAAGGCCAACCAGAATTTCTCGCAATTGCAGGAGTCGCTGGAAACCATCGAGGAAGAGATCCAGATGTCGCGCCGCTATTACAACGGTGCCGCTCGCGACCTGAACGTCAAGGTCGAGAGTTTCCCGTCGAACCTGATGGCCGGCCCCTTCGGCTTTGCCAAGGCGCCCTTCTTCGAAATCACCAATGAGGCCGACCGCGCGGTGCCGACGGTCAAGTTTTAGAGCGTTCTTCCGCTCCCTTGGACCCTCGATGGGCTTGCAATCACGGCCTTGCGTGCCGATAAGAACGGCGCGCATCTGCTATCCAAGAGATTTCCCGCATGAGCAAAGACCAGAAACTGACCGTCGTCCCGCCGTCCCGTCCGCTGAAGGGGCGCGTCAACCCTCCGGGCTCGAAGTCGATCACCAATCGCGCCCTGCTGCTCGCCGGTCTCGCCAGGGGCACGAGCCGGCTGACCGGCGCGCTGAAGAGCGACGATACGCGCTATATGGCGCAAGCCCTGCGGGCGATGGGCGTCGAGATATCGGAACCGGACGACACGACCTTCGTAGTGACCGGCACCGGCAGGCTTTTGGCTCCGGCAAGGCCGCTCTTCCTCGGCAATGCCGGCACCGCGACCCGCTTTCTAACGGCGGCGGCCGCTCTCGTCGAAGGCGAGGTCATCGTCGATGGCGACGAGCATATGCGCAAGCGCCCCATCGCGCCGCTGGTCAAGGCGCTGACGGCGCTTGGCGTCGATATCCGTTCCGAGACCGGCTGTCCGCCGGTCGTGGTCAAGGGCACCGGCGATTTCGGCGCCGATCGTGTCGAGATCGATGCGGGCCTCTCCAGCCAGTATGTCTCGGCGCTGCTGATGGCCGCTGCCGGCGCCAGTCGCCCGATCGATATCGTCCTTGCCGGCGATGATATTGGCGCGCGGGGTTATATCGATCTGACCGTCACCGCCATGCGCGCCTTCGGTGCCGAAGTCACCCAGCCGAGCGCTTCCGTCTGGCAGGTGCAGCCCACGGGCTATACCGCGACTGATTACCTGATCGAGCCCGATGCCTCGGCCGCGACCTATCTCTGGGCGGCGGAAGTGCTGACATCCGGCGAGATCGATCTCGGCGTCAAGGCGACCGCCTTTTCCCAGCCGGATGCCAAGGCTTACGACGTCATCGCCCGCTTCCCGCATATGCCTGCCGTCATCGACGGCTCGCAGATGCAGGATGCGATCCCGACGCTCGCGGTGCTTGCCGCCTTCAACGAAACGCCTGTTCGTTTCGTCGGCATTGCCAATCTGCGTGTCAAGGAATGCGATCGTATCCGGGCGCTGTCGACCGGCCTTACCAATATCCGCGCCGGTCTTGGCGTGGAGGAGGGCGACGATCTGATCGTTGCCTCCGACCCGGCCCTTGCCGGCGAGTTGCTGCCGGCCGATATCGATACTTTCGCCGATCACCGCATTGCCATGAGCTTTGCGCTGGCTGGATTGAAGATCAGGGGCATCACGATCCTCGACCCGGCCTGCGTCGCCAAGACCTATCCGCGCTATTGGGACGAACTTTCGTCTCTCGGTGTCGAGCTGGAAGGCGATCGCCCCGATATCTGAGGAATAAACGCCGCCGGAGGGAAAGGCAGCATGATCCGACTGATCAGGACAATCGGTGTGGCGCTTTTTCTTCTGGGCTCGCTCGTCGCGTCCGGCGCCTTCGCCGACGAGATCATCACCGCCTATAACTCGGCGATCGCTCTCGAAAAAAGCGGACGCCTGACCGTTACCGAGACGGTCCGCGCCCATATCGAGGGTATCGACATCAAACGCGGCATCTACCGCGATTTTCCGCTGACCTTTCTCGATGACGCCAACCGGCGGCACAGGGTCGAGTTCAAGCTGCTCTCCGTTTCCCGCGATGGCCAGAGCGAGCCCTACCGCACGGAAAACATCCGGGACGGCATCCGTATCTATACCGGTGACAAGGATGTTCTGCTTCAGCCCGGCGAGCACGTCTTCGAGATCAGCTACGAGACCGACCGGCAGATCCGCTATTTTGCCGATCATGACGAGCTTTACTGGAACGTCACCGGCACGGAATGGGCCTTTCCGATCGAGGAGGTTACCGCGACCGTGACCCTGCCGGATGGCGTGCGCGCCGAAGCGCTCGATGTCTTCACCGGCGGTTACGGTTCGCGCGACAAGAATGCGACGGCGGTGGAAGACGGCCGCGAAGTGGTGTTCACCACCACCCGTCGTCTGCAGCCGAGGGAAGGGCTGACCATCGCCATCAAGCTGCCGAAGGGCAGCATCGACCCGCCATCCGCTTCAACGGAAAAATTCTGGTGGCTGAAGGACCATATGGCTCCGGTGCTGGCGATTGTGGGGCTGGTGGCCGTCGTTGCCTATTATGCCCGCATGTGGCTGAAGGTGGGGCGCGATCCGGCGCGCGGCGTCATCGTGCCGCGTTGGGATGCGCCGGACGGTATCTCTCCCGCGCTCGTCAATTACATCGACAACAGGGGCTTTTCCGGTCAGGGCTGGACGGCGCTTTCTGCCGCCGCCCTCAGTCTCGCCGTGCAAGGCTATGTCGTGCTGGAAGACCTGAAAAAATCGCTCACCATCACGGCCACGGCCAAGACGCCGCCGACAAGGCTGCCGACCGGCGAAGCCGTGCTGATGCGGGCGGTCACGTCGGGAGGAGGCACGCTCGCCATCGACAAGGCCAATGGCAAGACGGTGCAGAAAGTCGGCGCCGATTTCCGCGGCGCGATGGAGAAGGAGCACCGCAACCGCTATTACCTCGCCAACACCTGGTATGTGATCGGCGGCGTCGCGCTTTCGGTTCTCTTTCTCGGCGCGATCTTCATCTTCGGCGATCTCGACGAGGGCAATATCGCCGTTGTCGCAGTGCCGGCGATCGCCTCCGTCGTCGTTTCTGTCGTCGCTATCGGCTTCGTGCAGAATTTTCGTCAGGCGCGCAGCCTTTTTGCGCGCGCCCGGACCATCATCTTCTTTGCTTTCTTCGGTTTCGTGCTCTGCTCCGGCGGCATCGGCCTTGCGCCCGTCGTCTTCGATGCGGCGGTGCAGAACCACCAGATGCCGCTGCTTGTCGCCGTCTGCGGCATCATCATCGCGAACCTCCTGTTCTTCTACCTGATGGGTGCGCCGACGCCGCTTGGCGCCCGGATGATGGATGGCATCGATGGTCTGCGCCAATATCTGACGCTTGCGGAAAAGGAGCGGATGAACATGGCCGGCGCGCCGGAGATGTCGCCGCGCCATTTCGAAAAGCTTCTGCCCTATGCCGTGGCGCTGGGCGTCGAAAAGCCTTGGTCGGAAACCTTCGACCGCTGGCTGCTGACGGCCGCCGCCGGTGCCGCCGCCTATCAGCCCGGCTGGTATCACGGCGACAGCTTTTCGGCCGGCTCCTTCGGTGATCGCATGGGCGGCTTTGCCGGCTCCATGGCCAGCACCATGACGGCCTCCTTGCCCCCGCCGCCGAAGAGCAGTTCGTCCGGTTTTTCGAGCGGTGGCGGCTTCTCGGGCGGTGGCGGTGGTGGTGGAGGCGGTGGAGGCTGGTAAAGCCGCTTAACCGCGTGACTTTTGCCGCACGGCTTGCTAAGTCCGCCGCACAATCCGAACAATTCGCAAAGTGCCCGCCATGCCCGATCTTCTGCTTGAACTCCGCTCCGAGGAAATCCCGGCTCGTCTGCAGCGCAAGGCTGCCGGCGATCTGAAGAAGTTCTTGACCGACGCGCTGGTCGAAGCGGGCCTCACCTATGAGGGTGCACGCGAATACTGGACCCCGCGCCGGCTGACGCTTGATATCCGCGGCCTCAACACCCGCTCCAGCGATGTGCGCGAAGACATCAAAGGCCCGGCAACCTCGGCGCCAGAACAGGCGATCCAGGGCTTTCTGCGCAAGGCGGGCCTTGCCTCGATCTCCGAGGCGCATGTCCATTCCGATCCGAAGAAGGGTGATTTCTACGTCGCCCATATCGTCAAGCAGGGCCGCCCGACCGAAGAGATCGTCGCCGAGGTGATGCCGGGCATCATCCGCAATTTCCCCTGGCCGAAGCCGATGCGCTCGGGTGCCGCTTCCGCCAAGCCGGGCGCGCTGCGCTGGGTGCGCCCGCTGCAGTCGATCGTCTGCCTGTTCGGGCCGGAGCATGAGGAAACACAGGTCATCCCCTTCGAGGTCGATGGCATCGTCGCGGGCAATGTCACCTATGGCCATCGCTTCCATGCGCCGGAAGCCTTCACCGTGCGCCGTTTCGCCGATTACATCGAGAAGCTGGAAAAGGCCAAGGTCGTTCTTGACGCCGAGCGCCGCAAGCAGATCATCGCGTCGGACGCCGCCAATATCGCCTTTGCCAACGGCCTTGAGCTGGTCGAGGACGAAGGCCTGCTGGAAGAGGTCTCCGGCCTCGTCGAATGGCCGCAGGTGCTGATGGGCACCTTCGAGGAAGATTATCTGGCGATCCCGTCGGAAATCATCCGCCTGACGATCAAGACCAACCAGAAGTGTTTCGTCACCCGCGTTCAGGGCGAGGAAGGCCTGTCGAACAAGTTCATCCTCGTGTCCAATATCGAGGCGACCGACGGCGGCAAGGAAATCGTTCACGGCAATGGCAAGGTGGTGCGCGCGCGCCTGTCCGACGCCAAGCATTTCTGGACCCGCGACCAGGGCAACCTGCC
>JAVBSF010000519.1:0-3377 GCA_031556925.1 Pararhizobium sp. | reverse complement strand
CGGGCGCAGGAAGGCGGCATTTCCGAGATCGACCACGACACCGTCGCCTATCATTTCCATGAGCCGCTCGGCGTCGTCGGCCAGATCATTCCCTGGAACTTCCCGATCCTGATGGCCGCCTGGAAGCTCGCGCCCGCGCTTGCCGCCGGCAACTGCGTCGTGCTGAAGCCGGCCGAACAGACGCCCGCCTCGATCCTCGTCTGGGCCGAGCTGATCGGCGACCTGCTGCCGGCCGGCGTGCTCAACATCGTCAACGGCTTCGGGCTGGAAGCCGGCAAGCCGCTGGCGTCCAACCCGCGCATCGCCAAGATCGCTTTCACCGGCGAGACGACGACCGGCCGCCTCATCATGCAATATGCCAGCCAGAACCTCATCCCCGTGACGCTGGAACTGGGTGGCAAGTCGCCGAACATCTTCTTCTCCGACGTCATGGCCGAAGACGACGACTATCTCGACAAGGCGCTCGAAGGCTTCGCGATGTTCGCGCTCAATCAGGGTGAAGTCTGCACATGCCCGAGCCGCGCGCTCGTGCATGAGAAGATCTATGATCGCTTCATGGAAAAGGCGATCAAGCGCGTGGCCGCCATCAAGCAGGGCAACCCGCTCGACACGGCGACGATGATCGGCGCGCAGGCGTCGTCCGAACAGCTTGAAAAGATCCTCTCCTATCTCGACATCGGCCGCCAGGAAGGTGCCGAAGTGCTGATCGGCGGCGAGCGCAACATGCTGGAGGGCGATCTGGCCGGCGGCTACTACGTCAAGCCGACGGTCTTCCGCGGCCACAACAAGATGCGCGTCTTCCAGGAGGAAATCTTCGGGCCGGTCGTCTCCGTCACCACCTTCAAGGATGATGCCGAAGCGCTGGAAATCGCCAACGACACGCTCTACGGCCTCGGCGCCGGCGTGTGGAGCCGCGATGCCAACCGCTGCTACCAGTTCGGCCGTAACATCCAGGCCGGCCGCGTCTGGACCAATTGCTACCACGCCTATCCTGCCCATGCCGCCTTCGGCGGATACAAGCAGTCGGGCATTGGCCGCGAAACCCACAAGATGATGCTCGATCATTACCAGCAGACGAAGAACATGCTGGTAAGCTACAGCCCGAAGGCGCTCGGCTTCTTCTGATGCGGGGTTTGCGGGAAGCGTAAGGTGAGGGGTCTGTCCCGCCTGACCTCCTCCCAACCCCTCACCTTGGCCCTCTTCCCGCATGATGCGGGGGGAGGGCTTTCACGGGAGAGAAGCAATGAGCATGGACGTCATCAACGGGCAGCCGAGGGTCGTTGCGACCGACGCGGCTTTGGCCTTCATCGCGGAAATCCGCAAGGATTATCCGGAAATCCTGTTTCATCAGTCGGGCGGCTGCTGCGACGGCTCGTCGCCGATGTGCTATCCGGCCGACGACTACATCGTCGGCGACAATGACGTGAAGCTCGGCGAGATCGGCGGCGTGCCGGTCTATATCAGCGCCAGCCAGTTCGAGGTCTGGCGGCACACGCAGCTGATCATCGACGTCGTGCCGGGCAGGGGCGGGATGTTCTCGCTCGACAACGGCCGCGAGCGCCGGTTCCTGACGCGCTCACGCCTGTTCGACGGTGGAGAGGCCTGCGCCATCCCGCTGGTCAAGCGCGGCTGACGGGCATTATTCCGCCGGTATGAGCGATGGAAGTTCCTCGAAAAGCGCATCGCGGGCGCGGGCGCCTGCGCTGCCTTCCATCTTTCTGTCTTCCTGAACGATGCGAGCGAAGACGATGGTCCTATCGTCTTTCCTGCCCCAGCCGACATACCAGCCCCACGGATGGCGAGTGTCGAAGCTGTTATCGGCGTTGCGCGGGTAGGCCATGCCAGTCTTGCCCTGCATCGCCCAGCCCGACGGCAGGGTGCGCCCTTCCACCACGGCGATCGTCTTGTCGACCGCTTCTCGGCTTACCGGAAGCTCACCGTTGACGAGCCGTCGCAGGAAGGCGATCTGCTCGATCGGCGATACTTTCAGGGACGAGCTGATCCAGGCCCGCTCGAGGCCGTTGTTCTTGCCGGGATCGCCGGAGAAATCGGCGTTGCCGTAGTGGAACTGGCGGGCATATTCCGTAAGCCTTTCCGCGCCGAGCTTCCCGGTGATCCGCTGCGAGAACCAGACGACCGAATATTTGAGCCAGCGGCTGGCGTCCGTCGGCTGTTTCCAGGTGTCGCCGCCCCAGTCGGCATATCCCTTTTCGAAGGGCAAAGTGGGGTTGTGGGCATCTTTCAGGAAGCCGGAATCGTAACCCATCACGGCAAGCGGGATCTTGAAGGTCGATGCGGGCGTGAAGCGTTCCTCGCAATTGCCCTCCCGAACGATCACATCGCCCGTATCCGCATCGGCTATGACAGTACAAATTATCTTGGCCTCCGCTGAGGTGGCGGACAGTCCGGCCAATGCCAGGCCGGCGATCAGGGAACGCAAAACCATATATTTTCTCGCTTATTCGTTCAATTTCGAGGGTTTCGTAGCAAGAGTTTGACGTCTCGGCAAAGGACGAATAATCAAGGCAGGTATTAGAAAAATAAGGTCATTCATGGTTCGCCCTCATCTTCCGCTGAACGCCTTCCGGGCCTTTGAAGCGTCTGCGCGTCACCTCAGCTTCACCCGGGCGGCAATCGAGCTGAACGTGACGCAGGCGGCCGTCAGCCATCAGGTCAAGGCGTTGGAGGAGCAGCTCGGCATCGCGCTTTTCCGCCGCCTGCCGCGCGGATTGATGATCACCGCGGAGGGGGAGAGCCTGTTGCCGGTGCTGCGGGAGAGTTTCGACCGTATGGCCGATGCCGTCGAGCGGTTTCGCGGCGGGCGTCTGCGGGAGGTTCTGGCCGTCGGGGCAGTCGGAACTTTCGCCGTCGGCTGGTTATTGCCCCGGCTTTCCTCGTTCCGGCAGAACCATCCCTTTATCGATCTGCGTCTATCGACGAACAACAACCGGGTCGATCTGGCGGCCGAAGGTCTGGATTTTGCAATCCGCTTCGGCAACGGCGCCTGGCATGCGACGGAATCGGCCCGGCTTTTCGAAGCGCCGCTCTCTGTCCTTTGCACGCCGGAGGTGGCCCGTGCGCTGAAGCATCCTTCCGACCTGCTCGGAAAAACCCGGCTGCGCTCCTATCGCCCCGATGAGTGGACGCGCTGGCTTGAGGCGGCAGGCATACCGGAGCCGGGGCCGATCCGCGACAGTATCGTCTTCGATACCTCGCTTGCCATGATGGAGGCGATCCTGCAGGGCGCGGGCGTCGGTCTTGCGCCGCCGGCGATGTTTCAGCGGCAGCTCCTGTCCGGGGAGATCGTGCAGCCGTTCCGCACACAGGTCTCGCTGGGACGCTACTGGCTCACGCGGCGGCAATCGCGCGCGATCACG
>JAVBSF010000313.1:0-5721 GCA_031556925.1 Pararhizobium sp. | reverse complement strand
TTTCAACTGCTTGGCGATCTCCTGCTGCGGCATGAACTCGACATCGAAATCCCCGTCCACGACACGCCGTTCGTATCCCTCGTTCTCGAATACAGCTGCCTCATCGAACGCCCGCTTGACGGTTGCCCGCAGGCTTTCGGGGAGGAAGAAAAGCTTGGGATAGCCCCAGCTGAAATGGGCGGCGACACCGCGGGCTTTGTATCCACGCCTGTGCTGTCGATGCCATACTCGGAAGGCCTCGGCGAGATCGGCGCGATCTCCAGATAAGGCGCGGAAACCGATATCTGCCGACTGTTGGCCGATTGCGGGGTGCTTCCTAGCAGGTGGGTTTTCAAGAAAGCGGCCGACGAACTCGCACCAGTCGATGACGTCGGGAATGCTGATGGCGTCGAGCAGCGGGGCGCTGGTCGGCTCGAGCCAGCCGAAGCGGCCGAGAAGATAACGGGCAAAGGGCGCGCCGTCGTCTCGTTTGGGCAACGGATGGCCCAAGGCGTAGCCGTCACGGGAGTATTCAAAGCCGAGCCACGACCAAGGGACAATCGTCCCGCCCTCGTCCCGCGTCACCAACTCGACACAGTGGATCGGGCAATGGCGGACGGATTCGACCTCCCACCATCCGCGGTGATGGGGGGACTCGTGGATGCAGCCAGGGCACCAGCGCCGCATACCAAGACGAATGTGATGGTATGGCAGGCTATGTCCACGCAGGACATAGCCGTCGCCGTCACGGAGCGGGGTATTGAAGCGCAGCCGCGTGAACCACTCGAGCGGCATGGGGTGCCGCTCGAGGGTTTCCATGAGTTGGTTGGTGGCGACCCTGTTTACCTCCAGGTCGTTCCAGTTGGCGAAGGTGGTCATGCTGACCGAGCCTTCCAACTCGGCCAACCGCATGAAGTATCCGTGGGCGGGTTCGTCCGCCGCAGGAGCGGAATCCCATCGCGAGAAAACAAGGGTCTGGATGAAAACCATATCAGGCCGCCTTCTCGAATGGATAGGTGAGATCGCCGATACGCTTGCGCATGAAGCAGACCTCCCTGAGGTGATGCCCTTGAATGCACGGAGAGCCGTCGGCGATCGCGCGCCGTGCGGCATCGATCACGATGTTCATGGTCAGGCCAACGGAGCCGTTCGCCGCAAGTCGCCACTCCGCCTGCCATTCCTCCCGATCAAGCATGGAGTCCTCGGCGAACGGAAGCCTGTTCGACACTCCGATGAGAAAACCGAGGTAATCGTCGAACTCGTCCGGGATGGACATGTCGTGTTCGGCGAGATGGACCGTGGGAAACCCACCCCGATTAAGGTGTTGGGATTCGTCAAGCATGGAGCATTCGATCGTATTGAGACCGGCCAGCCAGACAGAGCAGGCGCGGCTGTCGACGAGCGCCTTGATCAACGACAGGATGGACCGACGCTTGGCGGGCGGAGCGGCAAAGATGTAGTGGGCGTCATCGAAGACGACGAGCGGCGTCCCGTGCGTTGCGACCCGTCTCACGCACTTGGTTTCCAGGGATTTACCGCTGATATAGGGGACTGAAGACGCCCCCGTTGCCATGAAGAGGGCAGTGGCGACGTCGGGAGCGCCCCATCGTTCCATCACCTCGATGTAGGCCATAGGAAAAACATATCCGGCCCCGTCGGAAGGGCGGTAAGGCTTGTTCTCCCGAAGGAACGTCTTCAGCAACCAGCTTTTGCCAGCGCGGGAATTGCCGAGAAATCCGGCAATCTGCCCGGTAATCGGCGCACCCTGCGGACCTGGGCGATGAAGCAGGCTCAGTTGCGCGTAGGACTTGTTGAAACGCGGATAGCGGTAGAGAAGGTTTTCAGCCAACCGCTGGCGGTCCGCCGGAGCAAGCCTCAGCATCTCGTCGCGCGCCTTGTTGTCGTTGGCGTACGACACTTCGTGGAAGTCGGGAAGGATGATCATTCGGTGAATCCTTTCTTGGCAAGGCGCTCGCGGAGAGCGGCGCGTCTATCGGCTGGCGTGGTTAGGGGAGCTTCAACGGGCGTCTGGATTTCGGAAACCGGACCGGAGGGTTCGGTGCGCGGAGTACCGCGCCGCTTGTGTTCCGCCACGGCGACTTCGAGCGGATCGTGTTCGATGACTTCGCCGTCGACCGATTGGGTGACCAGTTTCTTCGGGGTCCCGTTACGTCCCCGACCAGGGGTGTTCGGAGACTTCGAACGGGCAGGCGCAGGCTTGAACGGGGCGGCGAGATCGATGTGGTCTGCACTGGCGGCGGCGCTTTCGACGGTACTCACGATCGCGCTGCGCTTGAGCTTCCTGGTGACCTGGCTTTGAAACTTCGCGAGTTCCTGCGCCGTTCGCTGGAGCTTCTTCTTGTCGAGCAACTTGGCAAGTTCCTCGGGGTAGGTCCGTTCTGCAAGCTCAAGCGACTCGATCGTGATAGGCTGCCGCTTGAACATCTTGTTGTGATGCTCGACGATCTTGCGGTGTACGAAGAGCCTAAGGCCATCCGCGTATCGGGCGCAGCGTCCGTTCGGACGGAGCCTGATGGAGCGGTCGGGGCGATATGGATTGGTGATGAATGCGTTCGAAAGGTCCGACGTGTCCATCGTCAACTCGTACTTCTTACCAGGGCGATGATCGGGATGGGCAGTGATCTCGAGCAGGTCTGGCGAGTACCAGGTGATGTGCTCGAAGGTCACACCGTCGTTCTGGATCGTGACCCATTCGCGATGCCCGCCCAGAGAGACGAAGATTTCCGGGTCGATCGGGTCACGCGGCGGCATGTTCTTGAGGTCGGCATCCCATACATCCTGAGGGATGGCCTTTAAGCGAGGCGTAATCCCGATGCCCCGCCTCGGTGTGCGGTGATACTGGACAATCCAGAGCGTGATGAAATCCTCAAGCTGTTGCAGGCTGATGAACGGCAGGCCCAGTCCTTTCGAGTCGTCGAACATCTTGCGTCGTTGCACGTTCGACATCGTCGTGCCGGGAAGAACATGAAAGACCTGCGTGTTGAGCGTACGGAACATACGCTCAACGAGGCCCTTTCCCGTCGGCTCGCCCGGGAGCGTTTCGATGATTTCGAAGCCGATCTCCTCGGAAGCGCGGGTGATGTCTTCGCCTCTGAGGAACGATGCGTTGTCGGACGGCATCGCTGCAAAGTCGCCGTACTGGCTCCACTCCGCGCCGGGGAATCGGCTCATGTCCTTTGGATAGAGAGCCATCCGCAGCCCGTACAGGAACGCCTCGTAGCTCTGGTTGTCGAAATGGACGGCAAAGCCGAGAATGCAGCCGCTCCTCTTCGAGACGAAGAACAACACGCTCGGGCGTCCGAACAGGCACAGGTACTCGGCGTCGTAGACGCAAATATCCGCTGTGGTGTAGTCCACCTCGATCACGCTCAGGCTATGGTCGGGCAACTGGCGGTGCGTATAGAAGGTATGCTTACGCCGCGCGTGTTCGATGCCGTAGCGCCAAAGGTCCTTCGAATATCGGTCCGGAGCGGCGAAGCGCCGTTCGATCGTACGGAAACTTGGAACGTTGAGGGTCCCGTCGGGGAGAGTGATTTCCGCGAGGAGCTTCCGATTTTCCCGCTTGGACAACTCAAGTTTGAACTGTGCTTCGACGTTTAGAGCCGTTCCCGAAGGAAGCTCCCATGCCCACTGGACGCACTCGTCGATAATGTCTTCGATGCGGGGATCAAACTTCCTGACCGCATTGCCACTCGAATGCTCGAATGCCAACGCCAAGACACGGTTGAACGGGTTGGATTCGTACTTCTTCAGCCAGCTGCGCAAGGAATTGTAGCATGGAACCCTATTGTAGCCTTTTTCCCGGGCGTACCTTTCCGCGACTTCGAGAATAAGCTTCTTCGTCAGCCGGACCTTGCCGCCTTGGCGAGCAAGTACGAGCTTACGGGCATACCACCATCGCCGGATGGCCTCCTTTCTCCTTTCCGGAGGAATGGAGAGATAGTTCCTGACTTTGGGACGCGACGGCGCGCTGGTTTCTCGCTTAGCTGCGGAGTTCATTGGAACAAGCCGCCACTCACGTTCGAGAATACTGATCTGCCAGTCGGAGAGGAACGTGGTTTCGTTCGTGTCCGTGTTCTGGACCATGAACTTCTCGCCACTCACGCCATACGAGTTGCGTGAGAGAACCGCACAGTAGGCGACCCTGCGTCTGTCAGGGTCGAAGATCATAAATTGCGACCCCATGGCGAAGTTATATCGCTGTGCCTGGTGGTTCCCTCCGCCGACCGGATGAGGTGGAATATCGAGTTCCGAGAAACTGGACGCGGGGACGAGCGCACCGTGCGTCAGGAACTCGCTCTTGTTGTGCATGAATGACATTAGGCGGCCCTTTCCTGAGCATTGGTCGCGCGGAGGGTTTTCGTCACGAATGACGCTGGCGAGATAGGTGTGGAGATGTCGACCTTCAGTTCGCCCTGGACGGCGAGCCACATCACGGCTGAGAAGGCTCGCTTCACCTCGTCGAGAACCCGCCGCTGCGCGACGCTCCCGTCCTCCTCGTAGAAGACGTGAACTCGTTCCGGCAAAGCCGCGACATCGATGACGGACTGGATGGTCGTACGGTCGGGGAGTGTCGCCAACGCTCGGCGAACTTGGATGACGGCGGCTTCCTCGTAGCGGTACGCATGATAGCGAATGGTCGCCAGGTTCATCATGCGCGGCTGAATATGGAGGACGTCTTCGTCCAAAACCGCATAGGTCGCCCGGTACTGCTCCCAGAATTCCTGTTTGAGCTTCTGAGTTCTCGAAGCGATCCACTTCTGCTCGGTTTGGATGGCGACGGGGATGATGTCGAAATAGGAAGCCTGTTTCTGTTTGCTCCAAACTCCAACCATCGGGATGTGCTTCAAGGTGCCGACAGGGCCGTATCGATCACTCGTTTCGTACTCGATCTGGATTGGATATGCGCTGATCCTGACGACGTCGGGGTTTGTCTCGAAGTGGATCAGCGCATCGCGCATGAGCGTAGAGCGCGCCCTGATCGACTTCTGTGCCGCCTTGCGTGTCGGAAACGTAACAGGGATTTCCTGGCGCTTCTGGCTTTTTGCCACCTTGACGAGGGGAATGTGGTCATCGCCGAAGCCGAAGAACTTCATGAGTTCGCGTTCGTTCATTTCATGTCTCCATGCATAGCTCTGCCGTCGCTGATCTTCACGACCGGCGGAGCTGCTTTCGGATTGGATTAAGGCTTCAGATGTCGGCGGACAGGACGTCTTCGAACAAGTGTCCCTGCCACTCGCGCATCAGATCGGCGATCGTGATGCATTCGCCCCCGAGGGAGTCTAGGTCGGCCACCCGGATCGGACGCGCGGTGGAAATGGTGTCGTCGATGAAAAACATGCGCACTTCTCCTATCCCGATGGCGCTCGGCCAAGCGGGCTACAATGAACATTGGGGAAGAGACACGCGCAGCAGGCGCGTGTCTGGCGGGTCAAAGTTCGGAGAGGTTTTGAACCGGCCGAACTGCGGGCAAACGACTACGAGCTGCCGATGGCAGTCATATTCGCGTTGCTATGTGCAGTCCGAAGGCGGTCATGGGATCATCCCGTGCTGGGGAAACGGCATGGCTCATCGTTTCCGGTCTCGGTTGGTACCGGACGGATTCGGTAAGTCAACCGGGCCCAGGCCCGTCGGACTGCACAATTTTGATGATGAGGGACGAGTCGGCGCGGAAATCCGTTGACAGGACCAAGTCAACCGGCAACACTCAGACTGCTAGGT